>NZ_DAOUBI010000150.1:0-18245 GCF_034432675.1 Chloroflexus sp.
AGGGGATCGGCACGGCGGTAGCGGTGAGCACCCAATCCGTGAATAGATCATCCAGGTCACATCCACACGCCTGACTGGCGATACGGATCAGATCAGGGCCGGCGATTTCCCGCCAGCGATACGTAGCGACGTATTGTTGGAGAAAGTCGTTGAAGGCAGCTTCGCCAATACGTTGACGGAGTGCGTGGAAAAAGAGCGCCCCTTTTGCATAGGCAATCGGGACGTAGCGCCCATTACTGAGCGCCGCTGGGGGAGTAGCCAGGGGCGCATCGCCGCCCCGCTCGCGCAATCGGCGGTAGCTGGCGCGGAAGGCTTCGAATTCGGCTGTGGCCTGGGCAGGGTTGTCGATCATCTCGTAGTAGAGGATCTGGCTGTAACTCGCCAACCCTTCGTCAAGCCACGCCTCGCCCTGGGCGTCGTTCCCAACTAGCCCGTACCACCACTGGTGGCTGATTTCATGGGCGATGGTCGTCTCCAGTAAGCGGTCGTTGCGCCGGTACAGGTCTTGCTCGATCAGCACTACACCAGGATATTCCATACCGTAAAACTGAGTCAATGCCGCCTGGATAACTTCAAACTCGTTGTACGGGTATGCCCCGAAACGCTGGTTGAAGACCTGCAAGGCTGTGGTGGCAATCGTCAGACTCTGCTCACCGGCGGTCTGATCGTTCGGTTGCACGTAGCTGATCACCCGTATGCCATCTACTTCAGTGCTGATCGGCATGAGGCCCTGGAGTGCCGCCAGATAGAATTCTCGCATCGGCCCACTGACAAATCGGGCTACCTGGCGGTTGTGATCTGTGGTACGGTGCTCAATCCGACTCCCGCTACTAACCAGATGCCAGTCGGCGGGTGCATCAACTGTAACGTCGTAGAGTGCAGTTGCACTGACGGTAAAGTCACCGCGTGACACAATTGGCCGTGTATCCCAGCCCATACCTGGGATGTAGCGGGCAAGCATTGGATAGAACGAGGCAATTGACCAGACCCCAGCCTCCAGATTGTATGCGCCAAAGATGCGTTGACTGGCGTTGCGAGGGGTGCGGGCGGTGAAGGTCATGGTGACCGTTGCGTTCTGGCCGGGGGGAAGCGGTTGCGGTGTGCGCAAGCCAATCAGAGTGTCGCCGTGTAAGGTGCGTGATGGCACCGGTACTCCATCGATCTGCGCCGAAGTCACATCGAGTCGTCCACCAAAATCAGGGTGGTTGGGGTAGAGATGAAACCAGATGGTATCGAAATCCACCTCGCTACGATTGGTCAGGCGAACACTGACTGCACCGCTCAAGCGGGGGCCGGTTGGATCAAGCTGCACCGTGAGAGTGTAACGATCCCAATCTGCATCGGCAAGGTCGGCAGCATGCTCGGCCTGCATCGCCGCCGTTTGGGCCGTGATGAAGGGATCAACGATGGTCGTAGCTGCCGGCGGATCGTCGCGGAAGACGGCACCGGGTGTGAATGTGGTGACGCTACCAAATGCAATGATGATCAGAAGCAATAGTCGTATCATAACGGCATCATACCACAGCCTGGCAGGGATGGTTAAATGCCAAAGCCTGGGAGCGCACACATCCGGCGCGCTCCCTACCCGCAACAGCACACCGTACTTGCATCTCGCGAGGTATTGCAGGCCAGAACCGGTGCGCGACAGCGAGCCATACCGCACCGCTGGTTTTCGCCCCCGGCGAGGGTGGACTACAGCACACTGCGAGACGCGGTACCACCCATCAACACCGGTGCTGTCCTTGAACGTGAAGGTACGTATACCTGCTGATCGTTTCTCACCGCCATGGGCCGACGACAAGAGGATGGTTTGCTGCCTGCCGCTATTTGTTTTTGCCGGAGGTATTGTGATAGCATGCCACATCATCTAACCACCATCTCCGTGCCGGCGTTTGTTACCCTGGAGGCAAAGATACGCCATCGGTTACCGATAGCCGGCATACTTCTCACCGGTTGGGCCAGGAGATAGTATCTGTCTGCCGGAGTGATGGCTGGGATACTCTGTGCGATAAGGGTCTGACACGTTCACAAGCTACAGGCGGCATCGCCCAAAAAGCAGATGTCAGGTTGCTCCTTTTCCCTGGTATGCTGAAGGTGTGTGGGCTGCCTGTTCGCCTATGTGTATGACTGGTTCGGAGCGATTCTGTGACAATGTGACGGTTGGACATTGTTTACTTCTCGTGCGCCATACCGCTGAATGGAGGCAACGGCGATGCTTAACTGGCTGTTGAACTGGGGTAACCGAACGAAAGCAGGTGTACAGCCGGCAATTGTGCGTGGTGACCGTCCCGGTGTACCGATACCGCTGAATGTAGCGCTAATTGTCCACGATCCTCCTATTCCCGAACGAGGGAACCTGCCGTTAAGCAAGGTGATGGGCTGGTACGATCCTGAAGTACTGGCAGCGCAGTATATCGCCGATCTCCGTATTTGCTCAGGGGGGATTGCCGATTACCGGATTGTCGTGCGGCGCACGTTTACCGATTTTCCGGTGAAGATTGACGGCTTTCGCTACCATAGCGCGACCTATCTGGCTGCCTGGGAACGCCGCATCCCTTTTCATCAGCCCGATGAAGCAGATTATGAGCGATTGCTGGCCGAGATTGGTTTAAGCGATGCCATTGATCGGGGTGAGATTGACGAAATCTGGCTGTTCGGTTTTCCATATGCCGGCTATTATGAGAGTCGGATGATTGGCCCCGCTGCCTTCTGGTGCAATGCGCCGCCGCTACATATTCCTGCCGCACGCCGCTATATCGTGATGGGGTTTAATGTCGAGCGTGATGTTGGCTGTATGCTGGAGAATTTTGGTCATCGGGTTGAGTCGATCATGACCTACGTCTATCGGCATCACCCGGCTGAACGCAATCTGTGGACATGCTTCACCCGCCTTGATGAGTGCGGAAACGTCCATTTTGCGCCTTCCAGCATCCGTGATTACGACTGGGGGAACCCGCGTCGGGTGGAGTCACGGGCCGATGCCTGGTACCAGTTTCCCGACTTGAGCGCACCACCGCGACTGATGGATTGTGCCGAGTGGGGAAATGGCGATATGCGTCTCCATCATCTCTGGTGGCTCGACCATCTGCCGCGAGTTGCCGGTGAAACCGATGGCGTCCTCAACAACTGGTGGCATTACATTTTACAGCCGTGGCTCGTGCAATGATGTCGTCAGCACAGCAAGCCGGGTGGTGGCAACGGTTAACCGCCTATTTCAATAACGGTCAGCATACATTAATGATGGCAGCCTATGCCGTCATCACGGTAGCGCTGGTTGAGTATATCCTCTTTCATCGTCATCTACCGGCAGAACGCTTTTATCCGGTCATAGTGCTCTTGAGTCTGCTGCTGGCCCTTAATGCGGCTTGGGATAGCCTGCAACTGCGCTGGGGTGATGTGGTCGCCAATCGCCTCTTTTTCGGGCTGAGTTCATTGATCTTTCTCGTGGTCAATTATCTTGGTCTCGATGAAGGCTGGACATTCCTGCCCTTCATTCTCTTTGTGGTTGGCTCGCAGGCCATCATCGGTCTCGGTATCTGGCCTGGTCTGGCGCTCAGCCTCTTGCTCTACGCCGGCTGGAATGGCGTGCTCTGGCTGCGTGGCGTATCGCCAACCCAAATCCTGACCCAGGCGCCATCGATTGCGCTGGGTCTCATCTTCACCCTCATCTTTTCCATCGTGTTAGCGCGGCTCAGCGAACAGATGGCGCGCGCTGAGCGTCTGGCGGCTGAACTACGGGCCGCGAATGAGGCGTTAGCAGCTTCGCGCGAGCGCGAGCTGGCCCTGGCTGCGGCTGAAGAACGGGTTCGCCTGGCGCACGAGATTCACGATGGCCTGGGCCATCATCTAACCGCCCTGCACGTGCAGTTACAGGCCGCAGCCCGCTTACTCGAACACGATCCGGTTCGTGCTGCGCAGGCACTTCATCTATGTCGCGAAGCGGCACAGGCCGCCTTAGCCGAAGTGCGTCAGAGTGTGGCTCTTATGTGCAGCAATCCACTTGCCGATCAGCCGTTACCGGTCGTCATTGAACGGCTGGTACACCATTTCAGCCGGGTCGCATCCTTCCAGATCAGGTTTGAACAGGCGGGTGAGATTGGTGAGATTTCGCCGGCAATGGTCATGACACTTTTCCGCGCTGCGCAAGAGGGCTTGACGAACGTGCAAAAGCATGCCCAGGCCACGTGTGTAACGGTGCGATTGCTTGCCGATGTCGAATCGGTGCGTCTCGACGTGATCAATGACGGGCCGCCCGCTCCTGCGATTGGCGAAACCGGTTTTGGTCTGGCCGGATTGCGCGAACGGGTTAGCCGGCTGGGTGGCGAGATACAGGCTGCACCGCAACCGGAAGGTGGTTTTCTCCTTGCGATTGTGCTTCCCCGCAGATCGAGAAATGCATGACAGGGTAAGGCGGAGATCGCTCATGTGTATCGCTGAAAACCTCTTTGGCGTCAGGGTATCGCGAAGTGCGGAAGCCATACTTCCGCGTCGCCCCAGTCTGGTGCCACGAGCGCCGGGGGTGTGTCGGACTACCTCCCGAAATATATTGATTGTCCGTCCCAGAACGGTGACAGAGTGTCCAGCGGTTAGAGCGAGAACACATCCTTACATCACATCCGCCGCTAACGCGATCGCAGATGCTGTGCCGTGTCCGAACAGCGTTGCCTGATACGTGGCGCTGTAGTAACGTTAGACGAGGGGGCTATGATCCGCATCCTGTTAGTTGATGACCAGACCCTGGTACGTCAGGGTATTCAGACCCTGCTCGATCTCGAAGCAGATTTGACAGTTGTTGGCACTGCCGTGAATGGTCAGCAAGCCATTGAACTCGTTGAGCGGTTGCAACCGGATGTTGTTCTCATGGATATACGGATGCCGGTGATGGATGGGGTTGCCGCCACCCGCGAGATTTGTCGGCGTTGGCCACACATCGGTGTGATCATCCTGACCACCTTTGATGACGATGAATACGTGATTGAGGGCTTGAAAGCCGGTGCCCGTGGCTACATGCTCAAAGACGCCGACAGCAGCGACATTGTCGCCGCAATCCGCATTGTGGCCCGTGGTGAGGCATTGATTCAGCCGAGCATCACCCGCAAAGTACTGGCCGAATTCTCGCGCCTGGCCGCTTCGGCACCGGCCACCCGGCCATCGCCGTTAGTCGAGCCGCTTACCGAGCGTGAGATGGACGTACTGCATGGCATTGCTGCCGGACACTCAAACCGCGAGATTGCCGATCAGCTCTGTATCAGCGAGGGTACTGTCAAAAACTACGTCTCCAGCCTGCTGGCCAAACTGGCCGTGCGTGACCGCACCCAGGCCATCATCCGTGCGCGTGAATTGGGGTTGTTGTCGTGAGGTCGGGGTGAAGCACGACTCACCCCGACACCAACTGTTATCCGACGCGCTTCACCGTCTGCGTGCTATACGTGCTCTCGAAGATTTTGTCGGCGTTGCCGGCCTCGAAGCCTTCGCGCCGATGCTCTCGCCGCAGCTTGTGTGGCGGCAGATGGGCAAACTCGTCGAGCGGACGCCGTTCGGCAAACTCAACATACGAACCGGCAATCTGATAACGTTCGCCGCCGGCAAACTCAGCCCAGATCATTTCGGCTACTGTGCTCGATTGCAAGAGCTTGCCGTCGGGGCTGGCCTTAATCTTCCCTCCGGAATCGTTCAGCTTAAAGCCATGCCGTTCGAGGAACGCATTGAAATCGGCAATCGTGTTGTAGCCGGTCGGTAGATTGTGGACGGTGATCGTAAAGTGGTTGAGGTAGTAGCGATTGTAAATCACCCAGGCCGCATACTCGCTCTCGGCAGCCAGCCGCTGGTAGTCGGCCCACGTCGGCAGGCGCCAGAGTGGGCGGTGCAGAAACTCGTCAACCTGCGCGGCATCGTCCAGATCAAGGGCATCAACCGGATCAGATGTCACTTCATCGGTATAGCTGTGAATGATGGTCGCTGCTTCTGGGGAAAGATCGTTCACCCGCAGCTCAGAAATGAAGATACGGGGCAGATCGGGGCGAGGCGGATGGTACCAGAAAGCATCAAGCTTCTTGGCCGGGAAGTGGTACCGATCACGCCGTTCATAGCCGTAGTGCAGGAAAATCTTCTCCAGCGAGCGAATGCCGAGGTGCGACACACCCATCGTGCGGAAGGCGATATGGTCGTTCTCGATCTGATCGGGTGAGGCAATAATCCCTTCGCGAACCATAGCCTGCGCAATCGCGCTGACATCAGGTACCCGTTCGCGATAACGGCGCATCAAACCGTCGAGTACCTGCTCAAAGATGCGGATACGGTCGGTGGTTGTGGTTGTCATAACTCCTCGCGCTACTCACACCACGCCTGCGTGGTGACTCTCTTGTAGAGGTATCTTACCCGATCACCGGTCTGGTTGTGGATACGCCAGAAGATGGATTCAGTTCACGGTGGTGACAGAGTAGCGCAGTGGCAGCCAGACCCGCACTTCCGTCCCGTCGCCAGGACGAGACATAATCATACACTGACCGTCCAGTGCAGTTGCCCGTTCGCGCATCTGCCGTAAGCCGAAGTGCCCGGCAGGTGGTTCCTCACCGGGATTAAAGCCAACTCCATCATCCCGCACGTGGATAATCAACCCCTGGTCTCGCACTCCCAGCTTGATCCAGACCCGGCGGGCCTGCGCATGCTTGGCAACATTGTTCAGGGCTTCCTGCACAAAGCGAAATGCTGCCAGCTCAAGCACCGGTGGCAGATCGGGCGGCAGTTCGGCGAAGTCAATCGAAACGTCCCAGTCTTGCTGCTCGGCGAATTCGTTAATGAAGCGGCGTAGAGCGCCGGCAAAACCCAACTGCCCGATCTCAATTGGCCGCAGGGCAAAGATTGCCCGTCGCAACTCTTCAATCTGGCGGCGCAGATTGGCTTTGAAAGTAGCAAACTCTTCGCGTAAATGTTCTGGTTCCTGGGTCAGCCAGTCTTCCCACAGATCAATCCGCATCCGCATAAACGCCAGCGACTGGGCAACACCATCGTGCAGATCACGCGCAATGCGGGTACGTTCAGCACTAATCGCTCGCTCAACCGCAGCAATACTGGCAATCGCTCGATCCCGGCGCCGGCTATTTACCACCGCCTCCGTCAGCTCTCCGGTCACCGTCGCCAGCAACGGCTGAAGTACCGGCTGACGGGTCTCGCGTAATGTGGCGGGACCTTCTTTGAGGAAGGCTTCAATCCATCCAATCGGGTGGGCATCGTGCTCTACCAATGGGAGCACCAGGCATGCTGCCCAATTGCATCCTAAATGCGGTGACAACACCACCGGTTGATCGGGGGGTGACGTCATCGAGCGCAACCGAAACGCTGTTCGGGCGCGTTCCAGCTCTCCAGCGTCGATCCCGGTCACGCGGGCCGTATACGGCTGACCCTGCTCGTCCATCAACACAATCGTAGCTGCACCGGCATTCACCAATCGAGCCGGCAGCGTGATCGCATAATCGAGCACCTCATCAAGCGTGGCGCTCGACGCTACCCGCTGATTGATCTCGTAGAGTAATTCGAGGCGCTCGTTACTCTCGCGCAGGGCGGCCAGCATACGCGCTTCATTCGAGATCCGCAACCGTTCCTGATGGATGGCCCAGCTCAACACACCCCAAATCGCGGCAAACGCCAGCAGCCCCCACACAATCGGATCAAGCGCTCGTCCGGCGGGTGTCTCCATCGCGGCATCGAAATACCACCCTTCCACCAGGCGGGTCAGCGCAAACAGCAACCCCACCACTGCCGCGAACGGCCAGCGCAGGCGTACCAGCAATTCAATCGTATCAGAGGGTGGTGTCTTCATGGGTCTGACTTCATCACACGCTCGAACGCCCGGTAGTGTAACGGCAGCGCCTGTTCCAGATGACGATCAGCCACTGCCCAGGTATGCGCCCCATCGGGCAGGGCCGCTATCGGAGTCGCATTGGCAATACCGAGGGTCGCCAGCGCCCGGAGCAGATACTCACCCCGGTAAAAGTTTGCACCCCACGGCTCAATGTGCTCCGGTCCATACTGAATCATCCAGGTAATCCGCCGCAACGCAGCCCGATTAGCCCGCATCAACAGACAAATCGGGTTGTGATCGCGCAAACGATCCGGATCGCGCGGTCGTCCCAGTGCCGGATCGAACATTGGCGCGGTGAAGAGCGTATCATAGCGCCGTGATCGCCGACCGTTGTCGCTGGCGTAAGGAAACGACCCATCATAGGCGCTGACACTGACAAACAGCTCTGGCTGCAGGGCAACCGCTTTGACGGCCATATAGCCACCGAGCGAAAAGCCGGTGATTGCCCTGGCCTGGGGATGCGCGTGAAATTCCCGTTCCAGCAACGGCAACACTTCCTCAAAAAAGAACGTCGCAAACCGACCACTGCCGATCCCTTCTGCATCGGTCAAATGTGGTGCCGCAAAATCGGCCAACAAACCGGGAATCCGATTATCGGTACTGGCCAGACCGGGCATCGCCAGAATCAACGGCCCAATCTCCCCTCGTGTGCGCACCCGCTCATAAACATCAATAGCGCTCCCCATCCGGCTATCATCTTCGCGCCGATTAACCCATTCCCGTTCATGACCGCGCAGCAGATAAACGACCGGCAACGCCGGGCCGTGGGGATGGTACTCTGGCGGCGTATACACATACATCCGCCCCTTCACCCCCAGGCTACTGCTCGTCCACTCAATCAATCGTGCACGCGGATCAATCTCCATTGCCCTGCTCTGGTGGCGTGTTCAAAAGGCGCTCAAGCAGATCGGTCGCCGCGACTCGGCGGGGCAGCGGTGGTGGCAGATCAATGGCCGGCTCGTTCGGCTCAATCGCCGGCGCATCACCAAACGCACGGCGCGGACGCGGCAACGGCGGCGGCACAGCATCGGCCACCTGCTGCTGACGGGGCAACGGCGGCGGTATGGCCGCATCGGCAGCACCTTCAACAGCCTGCGACCCTTCGCCCAACACCGGCGCATCCTGCTGCCCAAACCACTGCTGGTAGGCATAAGCGATCACCGCCAGCACTGCCGGCAGCAACGCCAGCCACGCCACCACCTGAAACATCGCACCGTGCGGCGTATCGGGATTAAGCATCGCAATCACCGCTGCCGCCACCGCCAGCATCAAACCACCACCCCAAACCCGGCGAAACCAGCCCACATCCCGCCAGAAAAGCGTCAGCCCGATGACAATCAGCAGCAATGTAATCAACGTCAGTATCGGCCCCACACCGGCCACAGGCCAGGTAGCCAGACTAAAACCACCCAGCACAAACACCAGACAACCAAATGTCCGCTCCGGCCCCCGCAAAAGAGCGCCCAATAACCGACCAAATCCCCGCATAACGGCTCCGTTGGCTTACCCTGTGTATAGTATACCATCCCACTCGCGCCCAACCCGCTCTCGGCGAACCGATAGACCGATGGGATGGGGAAAAATAGAATCGGTACAGCGTTGACACCTGCACCGCTATAGAGTACGCCACAGCCGCAGCCCGCCACTGCAAAAGCGGAGATGGTTTCTGGCGCATTCCTGCGATCATTGCGGCGTGGATATGGAGGAATAGAACTTATTTCATAAAAGCCGTACTCTCGTGCTACGAGACCGTCGCCCAGGCGCATGCGCACTTGCCAATCACCAATGATAGCCTACCCTGCTCCTGGCCTGTTGGCAAAGAGCAGCACCGACGTTACATCACACGCTGGATGGGTTGCCTTACCCGCTCGTTATGCGTGTGGCGCGGCGTTTGGCGTGCGGCAGCCATGCTGCCGCAGCAGCCGTGCTCACGATCCAGTGCATGGCACGCTGTTGCCCATACTGGTCACGAGGATGCTGTGTTTGCTCGTCACGATCAACGGTAGAGAACATCTAACAGCAGTATACACCTCATTCACGACCTATAGCTGTTTTCCACCTTCGCATCACTGGACTCTGACATTCGGTTGGGAAAAGGTAACTTTATGCAGACGACTTATGGTACCATACGGTGGAAAGATACTATTGTTCGCGCACAGCAACGTGCCTCGTGGGGGATAGATCTATGCCGCGGGTGTTAATCTTGCACGCATCGGTTGGAACCGGCCATAAGCGTGCTGCTGAAGCATTGGCTGCTGCTTTTAGTCGTCGCCAACCGGGTGAGGTACGGGTTGAAGACGTACTTGACCACACCTCACGTCTGTTTCGCCTTGCCTATGCACGCTCATATCTTGAATTGACCGACCGGGCGCCGCTGGTGTGGGGCTATTTTTATACGCAAACCAATGCCGATCCGAACCTGGCCGAGATAACGAACAACATCCGCAAGCTGGTTGAGGGCATTGGTACTAATGGCTTGAAAGAGGTCTTGCGGGCATTTCAGCCAGAGGTCATCATCTGCACCCATTTTCTCCCGATGGAGCTGCTGGTCAGTTATAAGCGCAGTGCGCGCCTGACCGAACCGATCTACTGCGTGATTACCGACTACGCAGCCCATACCTTCTGGACGTACACCGAGATCGATGGCTATTTTGTCGGTGACGAGCAGACACGCGCTCAACTGATCGAACGCGGTGTTAGTCCACAGCAGATCGTCGTGAGTGGGATTCCGATTGACCCGGCCTTTGCCCAGCCCAACGATTGCCGCGAAGCACGACAACGGCGTGAACTCCCGCTTGAAGGGACGGTCATTACCCTCTTTGGTGGTGGGGTTGATGATGAACACGTGCGATTGATCGTCAGCGGTCTCATGCAGAGTTCGCTTGAAGCAACCCTGATCGTGGTTGCCGGGCGCAATACAACTCTGGTCGAGTCGTTAAGCGATTTTATTTCCACGCCGAACATTACTCTGCGCGTGTTGGGGTTTGTCGATTACGTTGACGATTTGATCTCCGCTAGCGATCTGGTCATCACCAAAGCCGGTGGTCTGATAGTGAGTGAGGTTCTGGCTCGCGGTACACCGATGGTTGTCATTGATCCCATCCTCGGTCACGAGGAATGGAATGCCGATTATGTCGTCAGTACTGGGAGCGGCATTCAGCTCCGTATGTGCGAGTCAGCACCTCGTGCTGTACTGAACCTCCTTAACCATCCAACCATGCTGGTTGAAATGCGCCGTTGTGCACAGGCGGCAGCGCATCCGCGGGCGGCGCTTGACATTGCCGAAAAGGTGATTGCCGATCTTGAGAGTCACCGCCATGACTAATGCTGTGAATCGACAACCGATTGATGTCCTGTTTGCGATCTCTGATACCGGTGGTGGTCATCGTAGTGCTGCGGTGGCAATCAGTGCTGCCCTTGAGCAGATGTCCGGTGCGAGTATCACCTGGGCCATTGAAGACCTCTTGCAGGCAACGAATGTTCCCGGTGTACGTAGTGCGCCCGGTCTCTACGATCAACTCTCAACCCGCTGGTTAAAGCTGTACAATTTCTCATTCCAACTGACCAATTCCCAATCAACGGTCAGCTTTCTATCGCGGATTGTCTACCTGATTGCCCGCCAGAACCTCAATCGTCTGCTGACCGAGCGGCGGCCACGACTGGTGGTCGTCACCCATCCCCTCGTTCATCGCCTGGTGTGTGCGGCCCGGCGACGGCAGCATTCGTTCCGCGTGCTGACCGTCGTGACCGATCTCGTCACCCTGCACGCATCGTGGAGCTATCCTGGTGTCGATCTGGCACTGACCCCAACCGACGAAGCGTACCGGTTAATGCACAAACGCGGCATGAAATCCAGCCAGCTCCGGCGCTGTGGTTTTCCGGTGCATCCCAAATTTGCTGCCGAGCAACGTGATGCCCCAACTGCCCGCCGTGATCTTGGACTGGAACCGGATCGGTTCACCGTCCTGTTGACTGCCGGTGGCGTCGGGTCTGGTCGTCTTGGCGAGCTGGTGCAAACCCTCGAACAACAGATGCCCGATAAACAATTCCTGGTTGTGACCGGCAAGAACCGGGCGCTCTACGAAGAGCTACGCAGTGGGCCACGACTACCGCATACCCATGTGTTTGGTTTCGTCAACAACATGGAAGAGCTGATGGCGGCTAGCGATGTGGTGGTCACCAAAGCCGGCCCCGGCACGTTGATGGAAGCGTTAGTTATGCGCAAACCGGTCATCGTCACTGAGGCGGTCGGTTTACAGGAACACGGGAACATTGATTTTGTGCTGAACTACGAGTTAGGCTTCTTCTGCCCCACCAACGAACGGATTGTGGCCGCAATCAGCCAGCTCGAAGACCCGGTGCGCTACGCTGCAATCGTCGAACGACTCAAACATGCCGTACCGCGCGACGGGGCAATCCAGATTGCCCGCGTGATCCACCAGCAGTTGAGTTTGCAGCCGGTTGGGGGATCATAACACGAATCCAGATTAGCAGCCTATAATTTCCACCTGTAATCCCGTACCATCTGCATCCATCACGCAGGAGCTTCTTAGAGAGCCTCTCCTGCGGGATGTTTGTATGTTGCTGCCAAATTTACTCCTCTTTCGCATTTCTTAAACATGAATCGCTGTTTGAACGGGTCAAAAGGTCTATCCGGTACCGTGCTGGTCGTGTTATCGGTCTGTATTAGTTGTGAAGCATTGCGCGTGTAACACCTGCAAAGGAGTGCCCGTATGCTGCGCTATCGCCTTCTCTATCTCCTGATCGTCGCCCTCTTGTTGAGTAGTAGCTCGCCACTGGTCGTACAGGCGGATCGCCAAACACCCCTGCCGGTTTATGCCGGTACCCGTGAGCAGGCAGTTTAAACAGCAGTGCGCGACCAGAAAGGAGGATCTGCAACTTGATCACGCTGGTCACGTACTGTACCGCTGACGGCATGCTGATCCGCTGGCCGGCGCCTGATGGTCGGATTGCCTGTCTGGAGTACGCCGTGCAGGAAGGAGGGTCGTGGATCAGGCACGTCGGTACCGCGAGTGCCATTCCGGCTGAGACACTCTTCGTGCTTCATGCACTATAGCCAGACACCACCTCCTGCTTACGCCTGATCGCGATGGATAAGCAGCATTGAAGATAGAGGTCGTTGCTATCGGGTTACCGCAGCACCTGCACTTCCCTTTGCCATTGACGATATCGTCCCGCCGGTTCGTATCTATGTCCCGCCGATTCGACGCTAAGTTGGGCAAAGGATGGTTCTATGCGTACACGTTCTCTCCGTCCAGGGTGGTTATCGTTTGGCTTGATTGCGCTGCTTCCGCTCGGTGTGGTGCGGCCACGATACCGGCTTGATCTGCCCTATGATCGAGTTGTGCCGTGTTGGATGATGCCCCTAGCTATGGGTGAAAGTGCGTTCGTCTATTCACAGCGACATCACGCGCCGGATTGGCTACGTTCCAGGCTCTGTCGTGCCCAGGTACGTGGTTGGGCGTGCGGAAGCATACCTCCCGCACGCCACCACCTCGTTAAAACCCGCGCACAGTATCTAACCAGCGCTATCTGGAGCTTTCTTCCCTTACCCCGACGCCGTCTCTGTGGAAACAGCGGTAGTTCCCTGGACTGCCAGCACCGCAGCGATCCGCTCGCCTGCCTGTACACCGCTGGCCCAGGTTTTGGGCACTCCAACACCGTCACGGTAGCTGCCGGCAAACTGGATAGTCGGCAGGCGTTGTTCGAGTTGCGCGAGGGTGGCAATGCGCTCGCGGTGCCCAAAGGTGTACTGGGCAATGGCTGTTCGCCAGCGGGTAGCATGGGTAAAGGTCGGTTGCCCTCTGATCCCCAGAAGCTGGTGATGATCGCGAATGGCCGCTTCAATCAGGGTTTCGTCACTCCGTTCGGCTAGTTCGGGTCGGATAGCACCTCCGCTGAGGGTCGTGGTGAGAATGTGATCACGAGGGGCGACGTGCGGGAAGATGCTTGATGTCCAGAGAATACCGAGGAACTGACGCTGTTCACTTGAGGGGGCCAGAACACCAAAGCCGCTCAATTCCCGACCGGTCTGGTCACGACGAAAGCCGAGATGTACCACTGCCACCGGCGCATACGGAATGCCACGTAGGGCATCAGCCGCTCTTTGATCAAGCGACTCAATGAGATCAGCCGCAGTAAAGGCCGGCGTAGCGATAATGACACTGCGACTGATGAGTGTCTCCGGGCCGTTTGTACCATCAACTGTCACTTCCCACCAGGTATTGCGTTGTTGGAGCTTGACCACGCGCCGTTCCGTCCAGACATTGCCGGTACCCAGAGCTTGTGCCAGAGCGCGTGGCCATTCGTTCAGGCCACCGCGGAAGCTAAAGGTGCGGCTACGCATCTTTGGCTCACTCACCTGAGTCTTCGGTTTGGGTTTGCTCAGCATGCCGCGCACGATGCTGCCACTGCGCTGGGCCGCTTCCCACAGTGATGGAAAGACTGCCGCCGCCGAGAGCCGTTGCGGATCGCCGGCGTAGACTCCGGCAACGAATGGATCAAGGAGATGGGCGGTAGCCTCTGCACCAATCCGGCGAGTGAAGAAGGCAGCAACGCTTTCATCGGAATCGGTCGATCCACGGTTAATGAACGGTTCGGCCAGCACCCGCAATTTACCCCGCCACGAGAGTAAGCGCGTGGTAATCAGCCCGACTGGTGAGGTTGGGATTTCAACTGGTGTACCGTTGATCAGGATGAACCGCCGTTTGCTACATGGTGCTGCCAGCGTGATCCGTTCGCACAGACCCAGATCGATCAGTTCCTGCCATAATCGCGCATCGCCGGTACCCACTGTGTTCGGCCCACAATCGAGAATGTAGCCTTCTGGTGTGGTGATGGTCTGGATCACACCACCAACGCGATTGGTCGACTCGATGACCAGGACCCGATAACCACGCTTGTGGAGCGTGTAAGCCGCAGCTAAACCGGCAATGCCACCGCCAATCACTACACTGTCGTATCCCGCCATCATGTGCGTTTCTCCTCATACCGTACTCGAGAAGACCGGCCGTTCTGTTACCTGTTGGAGGTATCGATCAAGTTCCATCGCCAGATTCCGGATAAAGAAGCGCCCGCGCTCGGTGACACGTAACCGGTGTGGTTCGATGGCTACTAGGTCATCGGCTGCGTAGGCGGCAATTCGTTCAATCTCAGGCGCCAGGACATCGCCTAGCCGATTGCCGTAGGGCGGAAGTGAAAGATCGAACGGTACTTCGAGGTTGCACATTAGATGCATAATCGCATGCCGACGCATCAAATCGTCGTCACTCAATCGCATACCGCGGTTGACCGGTAGCTGACCCGCATCAATAGCCCGCTGATAGCGTCCCAAACCGGCATCATTCTGTACATAGCGCCCAGCCAGGTCGCCGATTGCACTCATCCCGAACCCAATCTGGTGTGGCGCTGGTAAGACGGTGTAGCCCATAAAATTGCGTTGTAACCGGCGTTCACGGGCAGCAACAGCTAATTCATCACTCACCAGCGCAAAGTGATCCATCCCGATCCACTCATAGCCCGCGGCGGTCAGGGTGTCAATCGCCTGGCGAAAGAGCTGAAACTTCTCGTAACCGGTTGGTAACTGCCGGGCATCGACACGCTTCTGGTTAGGTCTGGCCTGGGGTAAGTGGGCGTAGCTGAAGCATGCGATGCGATCAGGCCGCAGATCGATCATAGCCTGTAGGGTTGTTGCAAAGCTGATAGGTGTCTGATACGGTAAGCCGTAGACAAGATCGATGTTAATGCTGCAAAAGCCAGCGTCGTGCGCTGCCTTGACGACGGTTTCGGTCTGGTGGAGAGGTTGGATGCGGCCAATGGCGACCTGGACTGCGGGCGCAATGTCTTGCACGCCAAAGCTGATGCGGTTGAACCCCAGTTCGCGGAAGAGAAAAATCTGTTCACGGCTGCCGATGCGGGGATCGACTTCGAGGGCAACTTCTGCTGCTGGATCGAGTGTGAATGTTGTGCGGAGCATACCCATCAACCGCCGGCTTTGCGCTTCATTCAGAAAATTGGGCGTCCCGCCTCCCCAATGGAGTTGCACCACTCGACGATTGCTCCCTAGCGCTGCGATAACCATACTTAGTTCACGTTCGATCCGGTCGAGATAGTGATCAACAACGTCAGGCCGTCGGGTTGAGGTGGCATTGCAACCGCAGTAGGCACAGCGTTCAGCACAAAACGGGAGATGAACGTAAACGCTGAGCGAGTCATGTGTTGCAGCAACGTCGGCTAACGCGGCCAGGTAAGCGTCTGCGGTAAAGCTGTTATTCCAATGGGGAACGGTTGGATAACTGGTGTAGCGTGGGCCGGGTCGGTTGTAGCGATCAATGGTTTCGCGGGTGATCTCAACACTCATAACAGCCCTCATGATAGTTCATTGTAGTACTGTTTTCAAACTACAGCAACAAGAAAAAAACCTCTTCCGTACTTTTCTTTTCAGGCCCGTGATAGTTCTCATTTTAGCATGATAGTCAATCTTTTGAATATTCAGGCAAAAAGCCTCTCGGCAGTAGATTTGCGGTTTCTGCTGATAGAAATGGGTAAAAGTGTAGTTTCTTCTTTGCGAGATTGGTTGCGAAAGTGCAACCATCATCTACCGATTTTTCCTGGATGATGGGCGAAGCCAATCGCTCAGGGCGTTATGCTAGATGCACCTGTCAGACGGGTGGAAGCCAGAAGCTCTTTTTCGTCCATCCACAGTGCAATTGTGTGCTGGAATGAAAACCGTTCCCGCTCAATGGGCGCGTGTGCGTGGTTTGGCAGCAGCCGGGATGCCACACTCACCGTGCGCACGGTCAGGTGCGTATCGTATCGCTTACCTTGCAGGCTGTAGCAACACTCACCATTGGGTGTAATCTTCGCTATTAGAACTTATTTCATAAAAGCTGTGCTATTGTGCTCCCGACTATCGCCTTGCAAATCACCAAAGACAGCCTATCCTGCTCCTGGCCTGTTGGCAGAGCGTAGCTTCGGTCGTGCCGGCATACGCTGGATTGGTTGCTTTGCCCTTCTGTCATACCTGTGTCGCGCTGTTCGGAGTGCGGCAGCCATGCTCACGATCCGGCACGTGGCACGCGGTTGACCCTGCTGGTCACCCGGATGCTGGGTGTGCCTGTCACGATCATAGAGTCGGTCAGGCATGAATGAGATACCTTCTGGCAGACGTTTCTGAAATAGGTTCTACCATCGGATTTCCAGCCTGATCAAATTGAGTTAGGGTTATCCTCAGCTCTCGCTTCTCATGCTATACTGTGATGCCGCATCTGGGCGGTAATCAATGTGATGGTGAGTTTCATGAAACGTTCTCAACGACGACCAATTCGGCTGAGCGCGTTGCGCTGTATTGCGTATGAGGTGGCGCTCAATGGCTGGCGTATTTTGCGCCGTACTGTTAATGATTTCAGCCTCTGGCGATTAATTGAATACCCCTGGGCAACCAAAGCCCTCGAAGTCCGGCGTGGTGATCTGGTGGTTGATATTGGTTCGGGTACGTCATCGTTTCCCCATATGCTGGCTAAGGAGGGGGTAGACGTTGTGGTGCTTGAACTCGATCTTGATCGGGTGCGCTGGCAAAAGGAGAAACGAGCAGCGACAGCCCGCCCAGGTGATGGCCGTTTTTTTCCGCTGGTTGCCAGTGCCACAGCAATGCCACTGCGATCTGATTCGGTTGTACGCATTGCTGCGGTCTCTACCCTTGAACATATCCCGGACGATGAGGCGGTTGGGCGCGAGATCGGTCGCGTGTTAGCGCCTGATGGTATTGCTGTTATTACCATCCCGTATACCAGCGGCGAGCGTACCGGCTTCTTCGCGGGCATTCGGCGTTTCAAGCGCGTGGCCCGTAACGCTTTTGTCCAGGAAGGTAAAGCCGGTTCCTTTTTCCGTTTCTACAACGAGGCGGATATTCACCGGGTATATGTGCAGCCGGCAGGTTTGCAGATTAGTCCTCTGCGTGGTTTTGGCCGTTCAATTCTCAACTGGCGCTACCATGAAACCCGGTTGACTCGATTCTGGCGTACCTTCATTCTGAAGGATTTGCTCCTGGCCTGGATTGTGCACCCACTGGAAGAACGCTTTGATCGCAGTGATCCTCTCTATGTGATGTTTACGCTGCGAAAACCATCCTCAGCCTCCCTCAAACAGTCGGGAACAAAATGACTCCTGCCAGCGTCTTCATCATGGTAAGATGGATCTGGAAGTGACATCGGCTTATGCGCATTCTCTATATCTTACCACGCTACGATAGTGCGGCGATGGGTAACCGTATTCACACAGAGGTCATTCACGCCTGGCGTGACTCAGGGATTACTGCTGAAGTCCTCAGTCTGGCTGCCAATCAGGCGCAACCCACCCGCACGGT
>NZ_DAOUBI010000151.1:0-19970 GCF_034432675.1 Chloroflexus sp.
CGTAGCAGCCGTGCTCAGGTGCAGGCGCGGGGTGCAGCGGATTCCCGCTGGTCACGGGGACAGCATGCGGGCATCGCACATTCGTGTCGTATCACGCTCCGCAGGGGATACTCTTCCCAGACCAGATTCCCCGTGTCGCGTAGTATGGCGTGCGGCAGCGTGGCTGCCGCAGCAGCCACATTTTCGCTTAGGTGTGAGTCAGAGTGGTTTCCCCGTGCCGGTACGTGACCCTGATACCAGAGATTCTTAAGCGCAGGCTAGAAGCCTGCACCACGCGGCGCGGCATCAGTACCACGCTGATCACGCCGCAGGGCGCTGGGCGCGAAGGTATCCTCTGCACACCGGACAATTACCCATTCATCCCATTATTCATCCAGGCTGCACACTCTTCGTGCATTACCGCCCGAAACCGGCCCCAGCCTGCCCACTTGCCCCTGATTGCCGGTTCGGACGTATCAGAAAGCTGTCGCAACTGCTGTGCCAGATTCACCAACTCCGCAGGCGGTATTGTACGGAATTCGTCAACCTGCTCATTGGGATCGCTCGCCTGCAACGTACCAGCCAGCTCATCGAGTAAGAAGACATAGCTGACAAAATAGTACGGTATCTCAACATTACTTTGATAGGTAATAATATTCAGAAATCGATTGATGCGCACCGTGAGACTCGTCTCTTCTGTAACCTCACGGGCCAGCGCTGTGCTGATGCTCTCATCCGGCCCAATCCCACCGGTGAGCAATCGAAACACATTGGGTGGGTAATAGGTTTTACGCGCCACAATCAGGTTGCCATCAGGACGGCGAATAACCATCCCCACTTCGCCAACCCGATCTGTTTTGCGCAACGGATCGAATCTGCCATCATCGAGATATACATGGCAGTAACGAGGCGCACCATACGCCGCAACGAGATCGACAACTTCGGCTTGATGATGCGCTGGAAGGCGAGACAAAGCTTCTCGCCAATCCATTGTGTCTTTACGATGGTGTTTCATGATTACCTGCTGAGATAGTCGATGATCGTTACATCAGTTCGCGGCCAGCTAGCCAGCGCCTGATGGGGATGATGCGAGTCACTCCCCCCAGAAACCAGCAAGCCGTGACGCACCGCCGCAGCCAGCAGGCGCTTACGAGTGGCTGCGTCGTGCGTTGGATAGAAGACTTCGATCCCATCCAGGCCAACCGCGGCCATAGCTGCAATATCTTCATCAGTCGCCGGTATTGCATAGATGCCTTTGCTCCGTCCGGGATGCGCCAGTACTGCCAGTCCCCCCAGATCATGCGCCACCCCGATCACCTCTTGGACGC
The DNA here is from genome assembly GCF_034432675.1 of Chloroflexus sp. Lineage (GTDB taxonomy): Bacteria > Chloroflexota > Chloroflexia > Chloroflexales > Chloroflexaceae > Chloroflexus. The sequence goes on from NZ_DAOUBI010000151.1 coordinate 1,308, forward strand.
TGAGTGGTCGGTAGGCAGCAGCGAAATGGGTCAGGATAAAGCGCATACCGGCCTCTTCATCGCCTTCACCGGCCACCCGGCCCGGTAATTCATTGTGGCGGGCCAACACCAATGCCACATCGGCGACGGTTGGCGGTCGATCACGATCACTCAGACCGGGCATGACAAAACCGGCAGCCGCCAGATCACGCAACAACTGCGCGGCATCGGCAGCATTGCGATGAACCACCTCGGCGCACAGATCGAGCAGTAACGGTGCATCCGGATCAACCGCGTAGACAAGCGTATGCCACAATTTACCATTAAAGGCACTATCAATTTCAACCCCACTCACCACCTGAACCCCGTAATGCATGCCGGCCATTGCCGTGGTGATGACATTGGCCGTCGTGTTATGGTCGGTCACTGCGATCATGGTCAGACCCTGGGCTGCCGCTGCAACCGCCAATGCTACCGGTGTCCAGGTTGCATGATGAGGGGTTGCATTTGTGTGAATGTGTAAATCAATCATGGTTGCTCCAATGGCAGATTAGCCGCCTGCCACGCTTCAATCCCACCGTCGAGCGCTGCTACCGGCCCGTAACCGAGATCGCGAAAGATTTGCGCCCCCCGCTGACCGGCTGTTGGGCGGCTGGCATCGCCATAGGTAACAATAATCCCCCCAGGAGTCAATGCAGCCAGCCGCTGATTGAGATCAGGAGTTGCCAGACTCAATGCACCGGGCAGATGACCGGCCTGGTATGCCTCACCGGCCCGCATATCGACGAACATGACCTGGCCGGCCTGCCATCGCTGGTACGCCTCGGCAACTGAAATCGTTGGCGCTGGAGGACTATTGGCCGGATCGCCGTGTCCGGGGGCTGTCTCCACCGTTGGAACAACAGTTGACACGGCTGCTGGCGTTGAAGCACTATTTCCGGTGGTAACAAAAGCCAGGATACCGGCCAGCAACACAATACTACCAATCACGAGTGGTAATTGCCAGGCCGGTGCCTGCCTGGTTACTGGTGATTCAAAATTATCCATACGTCAAACATCGCCTTGTCTAGTTCTTGTCGTATTATAATGCAAGCAGGATACTGCCAACGCGCTGCGTCATTCAGCAGGATTATGTATGCTCACAACAATTTTACCCGATGTGTACCAGTTACGTCTGCCACTCCCCTTTGCCCTCAACCATGTTAATGTATATCTGCTCCGCGATCCACAGGGATGGACGGTCGTCGACACCGGCTTACACACACCCGCCGGCGAAGCCGCCTGGCAAGAGGCATGGACTGCGCTCAACCTCGACCCGGCTCAGATTCATACCATTGTCTTGACCCATTTCCACCCTGATCACTTTGGGATGGCCGGCTGGCTCCATCACCATTCCGGTGCCCAGGTACTGCTGGCCCCACGGGAAATCGAACTGGCCCAGGAAGTTTGGGTACAGCGAGCCGATCACGACGACCCCAGTTTACGTCATTTTCTCCGTCATGGTATGCCCGCCGATCTGGTCGATAAGGTCGTCGGTGCCATTGCCGGATTGCGGGCTGCGACCCGACCGCACCCACCCCTGACACCCCTGCCACCCGGTAGCCAGGTAACGATGGGGGGGCGTTCTTTTGTCGCTATTCATGCCCCTGGCCATAGTGATGGGCAGTTAATCTTCTACGCAGCCGATGAGCGGCTGGCTCTGGTTGGTGATCAGGTGCTCCTCAAAATCACGCCTCATATTGGCGTCTGGCCGGAAAGTGAACCTGATCCGTTACGGAAATATCTGGCTTCGCTGGCTGAACTGGCGACGCTGAAGGTCGATCTGGCCCTTCCTGGTCATGGCAAACCGATCACAGAGTGGGAGACGCGCATTAGTGAATTACAGGTGCATCACCACGAGCGATTAGCCGCTATGCTCGCCGCAGTGCGCAACGGTGCCAACACTGCCTTTGCCGTGGCGCAACGGGTATTCGACGTTGAGCGCTTCACCCCACACGAAGCTCGCTTTGCCATCGCTGAAACCATTGCCCACCTCGAAATGATGGTTGTCGATGGTTTACTGCAACGCCATGACGGCGAACTGGTACGGTACACACTGTAAGACCACGTTCGCCAATCTGTAATCTACGCTCGTTAAGCGTACCTCAACGCATATGGTACCCTGTACATGCCATTCAGAATGATGGCTATCGGCAAGGCGCCCCTATGCGTTGGATAGATTCGTCAACTATCGTCATTGGAACTTGCATCATTGCACTCGCAGGTATCTTCGTTGCACCACCAATCGCTATCCTGGCATTGGTGGCCTGTATCGCCATGCTCATCTGGGAACGGTATCGTTTTGTCAAGACCATCCACACACTCATCACCCATCTGCGCCACAATCCAATTGAAACGAAACTGGAAGTAGGCACCGGAGTATGGGGTGAATTGTGTCATACGTTGAATCGACTCTTGCAGCAATGGCGTACCGAACAGCACCTGCAACGGCTCCAGCTCACCCAACCGGCATTGCGACAGATCGATCCGTTCAGCCTCCATCCACCGGTCTCCGGCATGATCACACCTGTCGCAGTACTGGCGATTGGACGCCTTGCCATCGCCGATCCCCTCGCCGAAGCCCAGGCTCGCTTCACTCTGATTCGCGAACAGATTGCGTCACATCAAGCGCTCGTCGAGTGGCGTTACGATCATCTCCTCCTGATCTTCGGGATTTTACACGCCGATACTGACCCGATGAAACAGGCGATCTCGTTCATCTCGGCTACTGTCCACACCGCGCAAACTGTCGGTCTATCACTCCCACCACTCAGCCTGAGCAGTGGCCTGGGCCGGATCGGCGTCGTGCCCGTTCTGGGTCTGCATTTCAGCGGCGAACCACTGGAGCAGGTAAGCATGCTGATCCGTCAGACTCCGCCGGGAATGATTACCTGTAACGATGAAGCCTATTTCCACTTGCGTCGCCTCGGCCTGCTCCCACTGAGCACCTTTCAATCCACGACCGATGGTCGTGGATACGCCCTCACGGTCACTGAACTCGCTGGGCAACGAAACGCTGAATCGTGATCGCATCCTTGCGTTTTAAAACAGCCCGACGTATAATATCACTACGTATCACTCCGACCAAGCTCCGTCGAATGGCGCGCCGCCGCTTCTGCGCAGGGATTTTTCATGGAAGAGCTTAATCATGCCGGCAACAACACAAATGAAGACATTCGCCAACCTGATCTAAACGATCTACTCGACCGTGGCGATCAGGCACTGATGGAACAGATTCTGCGCGATCCGACCCACGCTTATCGCAATCTCAAACACGGCGACACGGTCGACGGACGTATTATGAAGATTGATCGCGATGAGATTCTGGTCGACATTGGTGCCAAGGCGGAAGGTGTCATTCCAAGCCGAGAGATGCAGACCATTAACGAGGAGGATCGTGCCGCACTTAAAGTAGGCGACACGATTCTGGTATTTGTGGTGCAATCGGAAGATAAGGAAGGTCGGGCAATTCTCTCGATTGACAAAGCCCGTCAGGAAAAGAGTTGGCGTGCATTGCAAGAGTGTTACGAGCGCGGCGATATTATCTATGCCCGCGTGAAAAACTACAATAAAGGTGGTCTCCTTGTTGATCTCGACGGTGTACGCGGATTTGTACCGGCATCCCAGGTGTCGAGCATTAGTCGTGTCTCGGAGACACAAAAACAATCCGAGATGGCACGGCTAGTGAATGTGGAGTTGCCGCTTAAGGTGATCGAGATTAATCGCAACCGCAATCGGCTCATCCTGTCGGAACGCCAGGCCCTGGTCGAAACGCGGGAATCGAAGAAGGATGAGTTGCTCACATCGCTGCGTGAAGGTGATGTGCGCGACGGTGTCGTCTCTTCGGTGTGCGACTTTGGTGTCTTCGTTGATATTGGCGGCGCTGATGGCCTGGTTCATCTCTCGGAAATCTCGTGGTCACGGGTCAAACATCCCGGTGAGGTGTTGAAAGTCGGCGACAAAGTCAAAGTCTTCATTCTCAACATCGACCACGAGCGGAAACGGATTGCACTGTCGATTAAGCGCACGCAGAGCGAACCCTGGACACGAGTGGCCGAACGCTACCAGCTTGGCCAGATTGTGGAAGGAACGATTACTCAACTGGCTTCGTTCGGTGCCTTTGCTCGCATTGAAGATGGGGTCGAAGGGCTGATCCATATCTCTGAAATGGGAGATGAACGGATTCAGCATCCACGTGAGGTGTTGAGTGAAGGTCAAGTCGTACAGGCGCGCATTATTCGGATTGATCCTGCCCGGAAACGGATGGGGTTGAGTCTGCGCCTACACGCTGAACCAACTGAGAGTAGCGAGGAAGAGGAAAAACTCGATTAACGGCTATAACGAACCGATCAGGATGGCGCTCCTGATCGGTGTTTCAGATAAAACAACGGGTATTGTGCGCTATCCCCGGTCTGTCAAAGCCTGATAATCGTTTCCTCCTATTGAGTGAGCGGAGAATCATATGTCTGACCTCTACAGTAAATTTACCAAACGCGCCAAGCAAGTGCTGCAACTGGCAGCCGAGGAAGCACGTGCGTTCAATCACCCATACATCGGTACCGAGCATATTTTGCTGGGATTGATCCGTGAAAGTGAAGGGATTGCTGCGCGCGTACTCGATGAACTGGGCGTAAAACTGCCCCAGGCTCGTAATGCGGTCGAGTTTATCGTTGGCCCTGGCGAAAGCACAATGGTTACCGACCAGGAGCTAACAGCACGGGCGCAGAAGGTGATTAAGTATGCTATCGAAGAAGCGAATCGCCTCAACCATCACTATATCGGCACCGAGCATCTGCTGCTAGGGTTGGTGCGCAACGGCGAGGGAGTGGCAACCGGTGTCCTCGATATTCTCGGTGTCTCCCTCGAACAGGTGCGCAACCAGGTGATGCGCGTTCTGCGCCACGGTACAGCTGGCGCAACTGCTGAAGGACGGACTGCTCCTGGTACGACGCCGACACAGCGGCAATCGAAGACTCCGTACCTCGACGCGCTGGGTACCGATCTGACCGAGATGGCCGAGCAGGGTCGTCTCGACCCCATCATTGGCCGCCAACACGAGATTGAGCGCGTCATTCAGATTCTCTCACGCCGCACGAAGAATAATCCGGCCCTGATTGGCGAACCGGGTGTCGGTAAGACGGCCATCGTCGAGGGTCTCGCCCAACGCATCGTTCAGGGTGATGTGCCCGATAGCATTAAGGGCAAGCGAGTAGTGACACTCGACATGGGTGCGCTGGTTGCCGGTACCAAGTACCGTGGTCAATTTGAAGAGCGGCTAAAGCGCGTGATTGACGAGATCAAGGAGTCGCGCTGTATTCTCTTCATCGATGAGTTCCACACCATCATCGGTGCCGGTGGCGCAGAAGGGACGCTCGATGCGGCCAACATCCTCAAGCCCGCTCTGTCGCGTGGAGAGTTGCAAACCATCGGTGCCACAACCCTCGACGAGTACCGCAAGTATATCGAGCGGGATGCCGCCCTGGAACGTCGCTTCCAGCCGGTGATGGTTGATGAGCCGTCGATTGAAGATACCATCCAGATTTTGCGCGGGATCAAGTCGCGCTACGAGGATTTCCATCAGTTGCAGATCAGTGATGAGGCGATCCGGGCCGCGGCAGTACTCTCGGCACGCTACGTCCCCGACCGCCAGCTCCCCGATAAGGCGATTGACCTGATCGACGAAGCGGCGTCACGGGTACGCATGTACCGCTCGGCGACACCGCCGCGTCTGCGCGATGCCCTGCGTGGCCTGGAGGCGCTGCGCAAAGAGCGCGAAGCCGCTCTCGAAGATCAGCAGTTTGAACTCGCCAACGATCTGCGCGAGCGCGAAGAGCGTATGCTCAGCCGCATCCAGGAGATCGAGGCCGAGCTGGGTACCCGCAGTGATGAACGCTACGAGCACCCATACGTCACCGAAGAAGACATTGCCGAAGTCGTTGGCATGTGGACGGGTGTGCCCGTGACCCGACTGACCGGCAACGAAACCCAGCGCCTGATGCAGATGGAGGAGTTCCTCCACAGCCGGATCGTCGGTCAGCACGAAGCCATCGTCACTATCTCGAAGGCCGTGCGTCGTGCCCGTGCCGGCCTGAAAGACCCGAAGCGCCCAATTGGGAGCTTCATCTTCCTCGGCCCGACCGGTGTCGGTAAGACCGAGCTGGCCAAGGCGCTGGCCGAGTTTATGTTCGGCACCGAAGAGGCGCTGATCAAGATCGACATGTCAGAGTTCCAGGAGCGCCACACGACCTCGCGCCTGGTTGGCTCGCCGCCCGGCTACATCGGCTACGGCGAAGGTGGTCAACTGACCGATGCCGTGCGCCGGAAGCCGTATAGTGTCGTGCTGTTTGATGAAATTGAAAAGGCGCACCCCGATGCCTTCAACCTGCTGCTCCAGGTGCTGGAGGATGGTCATCTGACCGATGGCAAAGGGCGACGGGTCGACTTCCGCAACACCATCATCATCATGACCAGCAACGTCGGCACCGAACACATTCGCCGGGCATCACGGATTGGGTTTGGGGGCAACGCCGCCGAGATCGATCAGAACGATATGCGGCGCAAGGTGGATGAAGCGCTCAGGATGCTCTTCCGGCCAGAGTTCCTCAACCGGATCGACGCAACCATCATCTTCCACCCGCTCACCACCGAGGAGATTCAATCGATCACCCGACTCATGCTCAAGCGTGTCCAGACCCAGCTCGACGAGCACCAGATCAAGCTGGAGGTGCAACCCGACGCGCTCGAATTCCTTGCCCGCCGCGGCTACGATCCGGCGTTCGGTGCCCGCCCCTTACGCCGGGTGATCACGAACCTGATCGAAGACCCGCTGGCCGAGGGGCTACTCTCTGGTCAGTTCCACGACGGCGATACGGTGATCGTCGATACCTTCGAGGATCAGTTGCGCCTCCGCTCGCAACGCGAGATTGATCAGGAGCACGTCGAGGAAAGCCCGGCCCTCGCCTGAGACATGCGGTAGAGACGAAGCGAGGAGCCGTAGAGGCTCCTCGCTTTAGGTTTGGTGAACCCTTGCTTTTCGCGGCTGGCCCGGTGCGCTTGCATCGCAAATGTGCCAGGCCAGCCCTACTCCCGTTCCTTCCCCCCCTCGCCACCAGGCCCCAACAACGCCCCCAACAGCGCCGCTCGCCCGACCATGCCCACCAGCCTGCCCTCGGCATCAACCACCGGCAAACGCTTGATACGCCGTTCAATCATCAGCTCAACGGCATTGATAATCGGTGTGTCAGGATTCACCGTCAGCACCGGACTGGTCATCACCGCTGCCGCCGTCAGATTCTTGAGCGCCAGCTCCAGCTCTGGCGGACGGGCACCGCCACCAATCCAGATCGCAAAGCGCTGTAACAGTCCCGGCGCTACCGGACGAGCTGCCCGGCGGAGAATATCACCATCGCTGATGATGCCGACAACACGCCGATCCTGATCGACGACGATCACCCGCCGCCGGGGTGTCGAAAGAATGTGGTCGAGTGTCTCAGCGAGGGGCGTTTCTGGTGTAACTGTCGGTACATCGCGGATCATGACCTCCCCAACGGTTTTGGCAGTAGTGAGTACTGTCCCCGGCAGAACCTCACTACTTGAGGCGAACGTATTGGCAACCGTCTGCAGTAGATCGGATCGGCTCAGCATCCCAACCAGGCGCCCGGCCTCATCAACGACCGGTAAGCGCTTGTGATCATGCTCCGTCATAACTAGGGCAGCTTGGGTAAGTGAAAGCGTCGCAGAAATGGTTGTGGGGTTAGGGGTCATCACATCAGCGGCCCGCTCGGGACGAGCGGCCACTGCCGCCAGATGCGCTGCGCGCTCGGCGCCCGGCAATAACTGCTGCAAATGCAGTGGCAACTGGATTACCCCACGCTGAAGCAAATCGACATCGGTAACAATACCGATCACGCGACGCTCGGCATCAACCACCGGCATTGCCCGTAGTCCGCGTTCGAGCAGCAGACGTACTAACTCACCTACAGGAGTGTCTGGTGTGACGGAGATAACGTCGTGATTCATCACATCGGCCACCCTGAAATGGGCCGGAAAAGCACTACCGGTTCGCCGCGCCACTTTCACGACCTGCACCGGCGAGAGCACGATCAAACCCTCTTGCACCAATTCACTGAGTTTGGGCAGCAAGCGTTGTAAGCGGTCACTCCGATCAACGCAGGTGATCACCAACGGCAGCCGACTCGGAATATCAACCAGAAGATCACTGTGAAAGACGCCGTGGGTACCATACCCCCCAACCCCACGAAACACGGTTACCCCCGGCACACCGGCAGCCCGCAGCGTATCGACAATACGGGAAGCGACAGTACGGCCTTGCAAGCTATCTCCCTCATCAATGTAAATCCAGAGTTGTTGAGTCACGGTCTGCTCCATTGGAGACCTCCTCTCTGCTAGCCACCAAACCACCGACCTAACCCGACGCCAATGATGACGGCAATTAGGCCGCCGACAACGCTTCCTACCATATAGCCTAATGCGGGCAGCCAGTTCCCACTGCTCAACAGACTGAAACTCTCATAGCCAAAGGTTGAAAAAGTGGTGAAACCACCCAGGAGACCGGTAACCAGCATCAAACGTACCGGCTCACTCAGAGTCAATCGCGTAGAGATGAGCGTTAACAATAATCCGATCCCCAGACAACCGAGCAGATTGATGATGAAGGTACCGTAAGGCCACGCCGTACCAAACCGCTGGGCAGCCCACAGACCGATGCCATAGCGCAGGTTGGCACCAATTGCTGCCCCCAGGGCAATCGCCACTATGTTGTTCATCAGTCCAGTTCTTCTCTCAAAGCAGAACCCAACAAAGCTACTTGTATTGTACGCCGATTTGTCAACTACGACTATGCCAAACACGAAGTAGGGGCGGGTTCCCAACCCGCCCCTCCACAACCCGCCCCTACGGAGTCCATCAATCCTCATCGCGACGCGTGGCGTATCGTCTCACCAGGCACTATGTTCGTGTGTACACAAAACCGGTTCCCGAACACCCGATCATCGCCTCCAGAGACCGTGCCTTACACCAAACCCAACCTCTGTGTACAACTTGCTAAAAGTGCGGTAAGGGAAATCCTCTCATCCCTCCCCGCACGAACCGCGCAGGCTTACGCCCGCACCTCCTGGCGCTGAAACAGAATGTATCCAATTGCGAACAACACTATCGTCGCTGCAATGAGGCCAGTCGCGTGCGGCCACGTGAGCAGAATGCTTTGCATGGCCGGCAATGGTGTGCCAGGAATGGCATTGTGCAACTGGATCGGCAAGATCAAGCCCAACGCCCGCACAGTCGGATTGAGCATCGCCAGCGCCACCTCCGAGAAGAGGGTGTTGGGCGAAATACGGGTCAGCATCAGTTCGAGCTGAATCTGGTTGATCAGCGCCTGAGTATCACCGGGAGGTACCGGTTGCAAGGTGCGCGCCAGCAGGCTCGACAGAATCCCCCAGAATACGGTGAAGAACAGCCAGACCGCAATCGCGGCCAACGCTGCGGTGGCCGGCTGGCGAAAGATAATTGAGAAGAGCATTGCCAGCGCCAACCAGATACCACCGTAAAAGATGGTCACCAGCAAAAACCAGAAGATACGCAGCGTCTCTTCACCGGTTGGCGGTACCCCCAACTGGAGCAAGCCCATCCCGATAATCAGTAACCAGATCGCAGACAATGCCAGTGCCAGGGTGCCTAAACCGGCCAGAAACTTACCCAGCAGAAGCGCGTCCCGGTAGATCGGTTGCGCCAACACTTTCGATAATGTGCGCTGGTTAAACTCACCATTCACCGAGTCAAACGCCAGCGCAATCGCGAGCAGTGGCACCAGCAGACCCAGAAAGCCGACAAACGCCGGTAAAGGATCGCGCGCAGTTGTGAAGAGGCGTAGGAACAGGAATTCATCACCACTACCGGTACCGGCACGCAAGTTTTGTGCTGCTGCGTAGACAGTACCAAAGGCGGTGAGTAAGATTAACGCCTCCAGAATCAGCATCCGCACACTGGTCAGGTAGTCGGCCATCTCTTTCGCTACCACCGCCCACAGCCCCGTCCACGGCGAACCCTCACGTTGCTGCCGGGCCGTTGCCACGCTAAGCTGTCGCTGCATAGGCTGCTCCTTTCTGGAAGTAGCGGGCATAGACCTCATCAAGACCCGGTGTGTCGATGCTTAAACCGAGCAAGCGTCCACCGGACTCGACCACTTTACGGGCAATCTCCGCCCGCACATCGGTACGGGCTTCGACGTTGTAGAAGCGCGTACCGTCTTGTGCCACATTCAATACATCAGGGAGTTCGCGTAAAGCCGGTGCCACCGCCTCACCGCCCTCTACCTCCAGGTGAATGCGATAGGCCCCGCCGAGCACGCGCTGAGCCAGCTCACTGACTGTCCCTTCCAACACCATCCGGCCTTTGTGGAACAGGCCAACCCGATCACACACCGCCTGCACCTGTTGCAGCAAGTGGGATGAGAGCAGCATTGTAATCCCACGCTCCTTCAATTTCCGGATCAGGTCGAGGAATTCGCGTACTGCCTCCGGGTCGAGCGCCAGTGTCGGCTCGTCCATAATGATCAGTTGTGGTTGCTTGATCAGCACCTCTGCGACACCCAAACGCTGGCGCATACCACGCGAGAAGGTCTTCACCCGCCGATCAGCAACATTGCTCAGACCAACCTGTTCAAGCGCTGTGGCAATACGCTTGCTCATCTCCGGCTCACGCATGCCATTCAGTTTTGCGATGTAGTTCAGATTTTCGCGTGCCGTCAGGTTATCGTAAAAGCCAACCTGGTCGGGCAGATAGCCAACCCGCGCCTTGACACTCAACGGTTGCCGGGCCGGGTCTAAGCCCAATACCCGCACACTACCACTGGTTGGCTCAGTCAAGCCGAGCAGCATCAGAATCGTGGTGGTCTTACCGGCACCATTCGGGCCGAGCAGACCAAAAATTTCACCTTTACGCACAGTCAGATTGAGGCCGTCAACGGCAGTAAATGTACCGTACTGTTTGGTGAGATCACGGCACTCAACCACAACCTCTACCATAAAACCACCTCCCGGCTAGATTTGCACTGGTCGTTTCGTGCAGCAACAAAGGGATGGCAACAGTGAGTCGTTACCATCCCCACCTGCTAGCGCCGTCCAAACCGCATCACTGCCACGCCAACCCCAACCACAGCAACAGCGATCAGGGCAATGCCAACCAGCCCCCACAGCGTCGAGGTCAACACAGTGAAGCGGAACTCACTGGTTACAGCGGCGGCATCAGCCGGACGAGCGGTAAAGGTCACCAGATAGTCGCCAGCAATTGCCTGGTTCGATGGTTGTACCTTCGCCGTGACTTCTACCATCTGATTGGTAGCCAGTTCCGGAATCTGCTTTGGTTCAAACTCAACCGTCCAGCCAATAGGCGGTGAAGCACTCAACTCAATGTTTTGGGCCGGCGCACTACCATTATTGCGTACCACCAGTTTCACCTCAGTCTGTTCACCAATGCGCGCTTCACCCGACAACCGACCGTCAGGAGTCGTCAGGAGCAGTTGCGGTTGACCAGTAATATCAGCGACTAACCGTGTGGTTGCCTGCAAATCTCCCCCGCGAGCTAGGATATCAATATCGTAGGTACCGGCAGGAATATCAGTTAACGCCCGCACCTCAATACTCAAATTCTTCGACTCATTGGGGCCGAATGGCACACTGGTAATGCTCTGGCCGGAGAGTTTGAAATCGACCTGGAAACCGCGCGGTGCTTCGGCGAGCAGACTGACCGGCACCTCCTCAGTGCTCTCATTTTTGAGGGTCACATTGTAACGGAAGGTTGTGCTCGGCGAACCGCGCAGTGTGGGCAGATCAACTTTGAACGACAGTCCAGCCGGATTGGTCGTCTTCTCCTTGAGAGTCAGGGCAATCGGAAGCGTTACCTCTTGTGAGACACCGGTGGCAACCGCCAGCATCTGGTACTCACCGGCCTTCACATCGGCAGGGGGTTCAATCCGCAGATCAAACGTCGCATTGTTGTTCGGCTCAATATACGCCGACTGAATCACCCGGCCATCACCGCGGAACGTTGCCGTCCAGCCGTTGGGCACATTCCGCAGACCAAGCCGCACGATTTGGGGCGTCGTCTCCGTACCAAGCGTCAGCTTGAATGTCACCGTATCACCAACTGTAGCTTCTTGCGAAGGATAACGAGTGTAAAAGAAGAGACCTCGCTGGCTTTCCTGTGCCAGCACCGGTGCTGCACCCGCGACAAGCAGCAGCACCATCAGTCCGAGCACGCTAATGATACGAAGTATGCGCATCGTCACCTCTCTTACTACTGATACCTGATCATCTGTCGTGGTGATCCACTCAATTTTGAGAACATAGAGAATGATGATTAGAAGAAAATTAGCAGAGTGTTAGTGTTATCTATGAAAAGCGAGGAAAGGGGGAGATAGGATAAGGGGATTGCAAAGAAATTGTGGATTAGGTTGCGGACCATATCATCTCCTGAGTACAGCGGTGAGGTTTGGGATAGCCGTCAGGTCTGAAAAGGGTGGACATAAGCAGTTGTAGAGACCGGTATAACACGCAGTTGCCAACCAGGCGAAGAATAATTATCTAACGTCAAATCCGGTTTACCGAAAGTCATTGCTCATGATCGCACCATCACGCTGGCAGCGACCTAAGTGCGGATACGGCGAACGGTGTTTCCGCTGCGCACGCAGTGAGATCACACACCAACGTGGATACAGTTTTCAAGGCCAGGTTACTCGTGGCGCAAGTTTGGCGTGCGGAAGTGTGGCTTCCACATCCACTGCGCATACGGGCAGGCGAAGTCGTAGTACGTACTCGTGCCGGTGCGTGAGACTGGTGACGGGGATGCATAAGTACGGACCAGCCGCCCACCCCATAGGAAGCTGCCGGTGCATCACGAACAACGCAGCAAAGCATCGTGCAGGGGCTTGACAATTGAACGCCTCGGCAATGATGCACCGTATTGGTTAAGGTTTGATCTAACAACCATAATCAACACAGCATACTGCCTACTGTTCAGTACATCCACCCAGCCACACTTGACTGCTAGCCATGCTTCGTCAACAAATACTCCCACAGGTGATGTGGTGCGTCACGAGGTGACGTGAATCGACTACAGAGGACTTGCACCGGGAGCGTGTGCAAGTGGCGCAGCAATGTTTCACGTGAGAGCGCATGAACTGATTGCGGATACAACTTAAACCGGTGAAACAGATGGTAATCAAGGATACCAAGCCGCCTGCCAAACCAGTATAAACGCCGACGCAACTGAATGCGATACATCCAGCGTATAGAGTTACAAACATTAAAAAAGATCAGACCACCCGGTTTGAGAACACGAGCAAAATCAGAAATAATCTGAAATATGATCTGGCGGTCTGGAATATGCTGAAAAACGCCAAATGAGAAGACAAGATCGACACTGTTATCTGGGAGATCAACTCGATCTCGCTGTGTAACGAAAAACTGTGCCCGGTCAAGGTCTTTATGTAAACTTCGCGCTTTTTGTATTAGCGCTTCCGAGACATCGTACCCGACGTATTCATCAAACCCCGCGCAGAACGCAGGTGCCAGCCGTCCAATCCCACACCCAAAATCAAGTACCAGGTGGAACTGTTGCGGATAACCGAGTTGTGAAACTTCCCGACGCAACTGCTCAACCTGAACATTGCCAGTCTGCCAGAAAGCTGCCAGATTCCAGTTGCTTTTACCGGTCATTGCCCAAAAGGGATCGAGTTTGCCCAATGCTTTCCACTGCTGACTATTGGTATTCATCAACCCCCCATTTTATAATAAAGAATCAAACAGGTGCAAGTGTGGCGTAAAAAGGAGTATTATCCGACTCAATCAACACTTTAGCGTGCACGATCAATCATTGAATCTCGTATAACGAGCAGGGAATTGGAATATTTCCCGATCTGAAGGGGGGGTTTCGTGTATATTGGAGTGTGTAGAGCTTATTTTAAAAATATCTTACAACCATAACCGCCAATCAGAATGGCTGATTGCCGCTACAAGATTGCATCAGGGAAGCACATGTATACATCTGTTGAAAAGAGCCGTTGGCAAGCATGACCTTAATGCGCACTCTCAGTATAATAACTGTTCCCTGTCGTAACGGTCTGGCTATGTTGAAGTCACTTTCAGTTTTGCCATGCTATACTATGTGGTACGTGGCAAAGTCATCTTGATAACGACCGATGATCACCATGTCGTTTGATTAGTTCCGAGCAAACAGGTCAGACAGCCACGTCGTCCTGGGAGTACCAGAGGTATAATCCGTATGACGAATGACTTCGATGCGCCGCCGGAAGATTCTCAGAAATATACAGTGTGAAACTACTGCTCGATACGCACAGTTGCATTTAGTTCATAGAAGATAACCCCTCTCAGCTCCCGCGCTCGCACATTGATTGGGGAGCCAACCGGTGAAGTGTTCCTCAGTATGGCGATCAAGGCCGGTCTAGGTCGGCTTCAATTGAGCCAGCCCTTCGAGCTGTGTATACCCCATCAACTACTGCTGAACGATTACTCTGCGCGACATCACTCTTAGGCACACCCTGCAAGTTGCAACGTTACCATTTCATCATCGCGATCCGTTTGATCGCCTGCTAATTGCGCAAGGTCTGGTCGCAAGAATTCCAATCATTAGTGCCGATAGTATGTCCGATCTGTATGGCGTAAGTCGGCTCTGGTAGGGTAGAGAGTGTATCTGACTGGTAAGACATTTAGCTGAATTCGCTGCAACGAAACCAGATGTCAGTCGGCATGATCTATAACTTCAACTATTGCGTATTGTGCTACCTTGCGTAGAGCAAAGCCCTACTCCGATGCTATGCCTCGTGGAGAGCCATTGCACCACGCCCTCACCATAACCAGCAACCAAAAGCTAAACGCCAGATCAGGCCAGAAGTAGAAAGCATCAACCAGACCATGCGTGAGGGCACCGGCCATCGTTGCCGCAACCCCAATTGCCAGCGCCGATGGGGAGACAAGCGTTGGCACGCGCACCATGCGCCAGGTTGCCCACCCCAGACCCAGCAACAGCAGCGGCCCACCACGGAGCAGGAGATCGAGGATCAGGTTATGGGGATGCGAAGTATACACCTCGTTGGTATCACGGAGCGCCGGGTCAATGTATTGTTGATAGACAATCAGAAACTGGTCGAGACCGATCCCTAATGGATGGTCGGCCAGCATTGCCAGTGCAGCGCGCCAGGTGGATAAGCGAATAGTGCTGCTACCGGTAAGCAGACTCAAGCGCTCGATACCAAGCACAGACAGCATAATTGCCATCAGCAGGACGCCCACACCAACCCCGCTGATCAATCGATAGCGAAGCCGGGGGGTAGCAGCAACGAAGAGCAAACACCCGCCGGAAACCAGTGCTCCCAGATAGGCGCCCCGCGAGAAGGAGACGGTCAACGCCGCTAACGCCAGCAACGCAATCCCGGCAAACGTCAGCGCACGCCACTGCCTGCGTTGCTGCCACGCTGCCCATGCCAGCACTGCGGCCAGCGGCCATACCCGCCCCATCGCTAGACCAAGATTGTTGGGATGACCGTACAAACCGGTCGCCCGCACAACACCTTCAGTTGCGACCAGGTCGCTACCATGACCGATCTTCGTGCCGAAGAATGGCACCAGATTGATACCGCCAACCTGTGCCAAGGCCGCTAACGCCGAGACGGCACCAGCCGCTAGCCAGCCGATCAGTGCAGGGTAGACAACTGCCCGCCCTTGCTGCTCGTGCCACCAGATCAAAGTTGCAAAGAGCAGCGGCTCAATGATTATCCAGCGCAGCTCGCGCAACGCAGGACCGCGCACATCGGCGATGATCACGCCCCAGATACCACCGATCAACACCAACACTGCCGGCATCATTGCCCACACTGCTACCGGCAGTGCGGGCAATGCCGACCAGCGTATGCGCCGCCAATCGCGGATGAGCGTTGCGGCTGTTGCGATGATCAGCGTAACTTCGTGCAACGGGAGATAAATGCCACTGTCGCGGATACCGAAACGAGAATCGAACAGACCCTTGGGTAGGAAGTACAACGGTACCGTGATCACTACCCAACGCAGCGCCAGATCAGGCCGGGCAATGCTGAGGCCGATAAAGGGCAACAGGCCGAACATCGTCAATGGGAGTTGAGCTGAGGCACGATACGCAATCGCAAGAGTGATCCCCTGCAAGGCGAAGATGATCCACTCACGGCGACCGAAAGCGATCTGCTGCCAGCGCACGATCAGGTGATCGAGCAGCGCGAGCGCTGTGCGCATGGTAAGTGCGCCAATGACCGCAATACCGGCAAATAAGAGCAGTGGCCCGTAGTCAGCCGGAAATTGCCAGGGAAGATCGCGCACAACCGCAAAGCCGGTCGGTGCCGATCCACCGCGCAGCTCGATAACGTGAGTAGTATCGGCCAACCCATACACAGCATTTGCCTTCAGCGTGATCGCATCACCATCGAGAAGCACCGTTGTCGGCGATCCACCGTAGAACTCCAGGCCGGTACCGGCAAACCGAACACGCCAGCCATCAACCGTTCGCTCAACTGCCGGATGGCTCCAGTCGTGAACGCCAACGTGAGCGACAGGCGGCGCTTGCATATACGCTTGCACGATCTGGTACGATGGCAAAAGCTGCCAGTCGCGGCTGACCAGTGCGAAATAGGGGGTCGGATCGGCAGGGTCGGGTTCGGCATAGCCGCCATAACGCAGCATCCAAATATTCATCACCCCCATCCAGGGCCACTCGCGACGGGCGCGCTCAATCTGGGCAACCAGATATGCCCCCTTCGTCTGTTCATCAACCGGCGGCCCCCACACGAAACGACGTTCTGCCGGAATCGTATCTGGCGCAGCATTGTAGCCGAACTCAGTTACCCACACCGGCGTCGCGACATCACCGTGACGCTCCATTACCTCACGCAGCAAGACGACACGGCTGACGTCGTTGCGCGTATCGATAGGCCGGTGCCAGTTCCAGTTATCACGTCCTCGCAAGAACACGTAGCGGTGTTCGGTGGGTGGCTGACCAAGACCGTAATTCTGAGCTGCCATAATATCGAAGTAAGCAGCTCCACCTAGACTATAGATTGCATCGAGGTATTCAAGCTCAGTCATTGGCGCACGCGGATCAAGCCCATCCGTCGGCGCCAGACCAGGGAAGAGAACAACGGCATCAGGGTTGGCAGACTTCACCGCTTCATAACCAACCCGCAGCAGGGCAAGAAAATCTGCCGGTTTTGGCTCTTGCCAGCTCCATTCATTCTTAAGGTTTGGTTCGTTCCAGATTTGAAAGTAGGTTACCTTCCCCCGATAGCGCGTAACCAGCTCGGTCAGAAAGCGTCCATAATCCTCCAAATCATCAGGCGGCCCGGTTGAGTTGCCATCAACTGCCAGCCCGGCCACAAATTCCGGCGTTGATCGTCCCTGCTCGCGCACCCAATCGGGTGGCCGATCCACGCGCATAATCAACTCGATCCCGTGCGCTACCGCTGCATCTACAATGCGGTCGTACTTGGCCCAACTCGAAACAACCCCAATCGTTGCCTCGTTTCGCCGGTCGGTGAAATCACCCCGCCCGTGAATCTCAATATCTTCCCAGGGCACCTGCATGCGCACATAGCGAGCACCCAGCGCACGCACCAGAGCAAAGGTACGGTCGGCAGCCGTTGGATCAGGTTCAAGGTGAAGATTAAAAACATTGACCCCTAGTGCCGGGCCATCGGTGTACAGGAAGGGAGAGGAAATTGGCGACCGGGAAGCAATTCCGCGCAGCGCAGCATTATCAAGCCAGACGACAACACCGAGTGCAGCAGTCAGCAGCACTCCCAGACTACAGAGCAAGAACATGCGAAGAACGGTGTTGCGCCACATAGCGCGAAGAGTATAGTCGAGCAGATGTCTGATGTCAAGCAGGAGCGAGATAGGAGAGAGGAAATAGAAGAGAGGAAATGGGGAATGGAGAAGAGAGCAAGTAGAAGCAGCAGTTTTTGCAAAACAATCAGGCTGCGTGCGCACGAGCAGTCAGCTTGCTGAGGGTACACATCAGGGGCGTGCGTGTGACTTTTGGCTCATTGTGATAGCGCTGCACCGCTGTGCACTGGCGCTGGGTTGTCCCCTGAGAGCGCGAGCCTCCGGCTCGCTCATCGCCTCACGCAAGCTTTTCCCTCTGTGAGCGCGAGCCTCCGGTTCGCTCATCACCTCACGCAAGCCTCTCC
This sequence comes from Chloroflexus sp., assembly GCF_034432675.1. Taxonomy (GTDB): domain Bacteria; phylum Chloroflexota; class Chloroflexia; order Chloroflexales; family Chloroflexaceae; genus Chloroflexus. The sequence continues at coordinate 19,570 of NZ_DAOUBI010000151.1, forward strand.
CCCTGGGAGCGCGAGCCTCCGGTTCGCTCATCACCTCACGCAAGCCTCTCCCCCTGGGCTATGTATTACCCACAACTGGTGTCAACCACGTGCGTATCAGCGGGGATGATCGCCATAGGTGCTGTTTTGGGCGACTGGTCAGGTGACAGTGCGCCACTCCAGCCGTGCTATCACGTACCGGATGGGTTGCCTTACGCACGCATCATGGGCGTGTCGCAGGGTTTGGAGTGCGGCAGCATAGCTGCCGCACCAGTCGCACTCACGATCTGGCGCGGATTGCAGCGGACTCCCGTGCCGGTACGTGCCCCTGATGATGGGGATGGCTGAACGCAGGCCGGCAGCCTGCCCCACAGCGTGCTCGTGCCGGTGGTGTGTAGAGGCGGGTTCCGTAGGGGCGGGTT
>NZ_DAOUBI010000152.1:0-10923 GCF_034432675.1 Chloroflexus sp.
GATCCACTGCGCACAGAGTGGAACGCCAGTTGTGCACTGCACACACCGCATCCTCGTGCCCAGCAGGGTCAACAGAGTGACACGCACCGGATCGCGAGTACGGCTGGCGCGGCAGCATGGTTGCCGCACTCCACACCGCGCGCCACGGCTAATGCTGGTCGGCAACGGTATCCACGCTGAAACGTGATCTCAATGCTTGCGGATCGGGAACGCTGGTTCGGCGCATATGTGATCAGGTTTGGTGCCAGGATGATTGTCGGATCACATATTATAAACACCAGTACGCTAGATTTGATATGATGTATCATACGGTTATTACGTCACACCTGACTAATGGAAAGTGCCAGGTGGTAATATACGCCGGTTTAAGGTGACAACTTCCACTATTCACACTACGCACAACCCTAAGCGTGAACGGTGTCCAATTCAGCGCGAGTGTCTGTGTGGATGTACGAAATAGCGTTTATTCTTCTCTTTGTGAGGCGATCAAAAATGGATGCCGGCCTCATCTGCTCAATACGCCTGCCCTCCCTGCCACAACCGTGGTCTGTCACCCAACCACACCCTGCGTCACCTTGAGAAATACTTCTTCTAAATTGCCTGTCTGCGCCGTAAAGTGAACGACTTCGACGCCGTGATTGATCAGATGAGCCAACAACGCACTCACCGCATAATTATCGCCGTCAACATCAATTTCGAGCCGTGGTGGTTCGTCGTCGGTGATGGTGCGTACGGCCAGAACGTGGTTGGCCGTCGCCGCCGCTGCCGCAGCCTGCTCAAGATCGCTGATGACGTGTACCTCAAATGTGCGGTGCGGTTGCAGCGAACGCATAATCGTGGTGACATCGCCTGAGGCCAGCAGTTTGCCCCGCTCGATGATGCCAATGTGGGTACACATCTCGGCCAGTTCGGTCAGAATGTGTGAGCTGATCATGATCGTCTTGCCCATGCGACGCAGCTCTTTGAGCAGCTCGCGCAGCTCGACGCGCGCCCGCGGATCGAGGCCGCTGGCCGGTTCATCCAGGATCAACAACTGCGGATCGTGGATCAGGGTACGGGCCAGACTGAGCCGCTGTTTCATGCCGCGAGAGAGTGACATCACATCACTATCGCGTTTGTGAGCCAGATCGACCAGGGTCAGCAAATCATCGATCAATCCAACCTGACGGGCGGGCGGCACGTGATACGCATCGGCGAAGAACTTAAGGTATTCGGCAGCCGTCATGTTGTTGTAGAAACCAAACGAATCGGGCATAAATCCCACCGCCCGCCGTACCTCGGTGCGTTGATGGGTGACCGAGAAGCCGGCGACCCAGGCCTCACCACCTGATGGTATCAGCAGAGTCGTCAGGATGCGCATCGTCGTCGTCTTACCGGCACCGTTTGGTCCGATAAAGCCATAGACCGCACCGGCAGGAATGTGCAGATTGAGATGATCGAGGGCAAGCATGTCACCATAGTAGCGGGTGAGATTTTTGGTTTCAACGATAGCTGTCATAGTAAATAAACCAGATGCGTAAGCGATCAGCGCAGCCTGATAATGTAGAGTGTTTCACCGCGCGTCACCAATGAGCCATCGATCTGGACAACAGGTGTCACCTCTGTGCTCCAGCCCAGGAGATACACGTCATCACCTGGTATAGCCGGTAAATTGACATCCGGCGAAAACATTATCGCTTTGCTGGGCAGATACCAAAATATATTATTAAGAACACTCTGCCGATTGAACAGGGTTGTCTCTTCAACAGGCCTGACTTCGCGTAAGAAATTATCCTGACCTTCAGCCAGATTAACTTCTACCTCAGCCCCCGGCGTCAGCGTGCCAATCCACTGCATGTCGTTTTGCCAGACAACCAGCGCATCATGCAGCTCGACAGGACCGGTATTGATCAATGTCCCCTGCCAGCGCGTCTGATCCCAGGTCAGATTATGCGTCAGTTGAACAGTATTGGTCGTACTCTGCTCCACAATCAGGGTACGCAGTGCCGCCGCATCAATCACCAGGTCAGCAATGGTCACATTTGTGCCATCGTATTCGGGGTTCATGTCCGTACCACGCATTGTAAAATCGACCAACTGCGATATGTGAGCATCACCAGGAAAGGTCAGATCGTAGCTTTGACGTTGTGGGGAGAGTACACCAAGCAGGTTAGTGGTCGTTGCCAGTGGACTATTGGTAGCGCCTTGCACAATCGCCAACTGGATGACCTGCACTTGTGAACCACGCACCACATAACTCGCCACAAATGCCCCGCCGAGAAAGATGACGATCAGCAGTGGGGTGGTGATCCAGGCCAGTTCAAGCCGCCGCAAACTACGCAGAACGAGATATTGGATCGGGCCAATAATGACAATATAGGTACCGATCAGCAGCAGCAAAGTTGCTGTTGAAGGAAAGGCATATAAGGATTGCGCCAGACTACTCTGGATAAGATCATTAAAACCGGTACGCAGGCTACCGGCGAGATTGATACGGGGCTGGAGATCGAACACATCCCGCCAGAATTTCGCTTCAGCAGGCGATGCCCGCAACGTTGCGAGATCAAACGCGGCAAAGATGACCTTCCCTGCTCCCACATCAATCCGACTGATTAGGCCATCGGTGGTGATAGCCTGCGCTTCAGGTCGCATAGTGACGGCGTTAGCGGTCAGCGACGGGACAAAATTGCGTAATCCGTTCAAGCCGCTGATCCGCTCTAATTCGTCGACAGGCACATCACGGCGAAGCGGGCCAACGGTTACCGGCAGTATATCGCTAAAGGTTCGGATGGCAGCTTCGCCAACCACTCCACCGCCAACCAGCAGGGTTCCGCCCTGGTGTACCCAGGTGATCAAGGCATCCCGTTGTTCTGGTTGTAATTCGGCCGTCAGTTCACGCACTGCGATAACGTCAAACGCCATCAGCAGGATCGGATCGTCGGGAAGAAAGGTCGGATCCAGCGGCACAACCTGTGTGTCGGCAGCGGTTAAGCTGCTGAACACCGACGGATCACTGCTCAGGAGACCGAGTATCGGTCTATCATCGCTTAGCGGCCTAAGCGAGATGCGTTCGCGCCATAATTCAATGCCATCGGCAGTCGCTACGAGCGAAGCCTGACCACCCGCAGGTTGTACTATCGGCAAGACAATCCGCTTGCGAGCACCACCGGGTAAATCAACCCGATACCGTTGCCGAAATGACTGCATATTGGTGGAACGCCATTCAAGCACAACTTCACGGTCAGGACCATCGTTTGCCAGCGTAATTTCCACCGGAAACCAGAACAACGGGTGATAGGTTCCTTCTCCATCGAGACCTGCCCGGACCGTGATGGTTATCGGTGATGGTGATTGCGCAACAACAAGCGAGGGTGTCAGAACAAGTGCAAGCAGGCAACAGAGAAGGACGTAGCGCCTCATGGCGATTTTTGCTCCTCAGTAGTCTCGGTTGATTGTTCGGTCAGATGGAGGGTAGTACCGTTGGCCGGTAGCAATTCGTTATGCCGTTGTTGGGCAAGATGATAATGCCGGAGCAGCTCCAGCATGTCGTTGAGGGAACGCTCTTTATCAGCACGCTTAAACATTACATAATAATCGTTAATCTTCGTAACTACATCACGTGGGTTGGGTACACGCAAGAAGGTAAACTTTCCACCACTACCGGCCGTCTCAACGATGACATCACCATACCCCAGCAGATTACTGATAAAAGTGGTCTCAAACGAGACATTCGTGACCGCACCGAGACTAGCAGCCCGCCGATCTTCCGGGCCAAACGGTTTCTTCTCGATATCAATCACGTTGGTCGGGGTCAGAATGTACATATCGTTGCGATAGTCTTCAACTTCCCAAACCGACCAGGCCAGAAACGCGATCAGGATCGCGGTGATCAATACGGTGAGCCAGAGTGAAGACAATAAGCCTAGACTACCCACTAATACTACGATGATCCAGCCTGTAAAGAGCATCGCCAGCGGTGGGAAGAGACCCTGAAGCAAGAAGAGCCAGTGTTTACGCCAGATGATGATCTCTTTTTCTGGTTGCACTTCAGGATTTGGCGGTAACAACCAGCCCAACCATCGCCAGCGGGGCGTAGTCATCGGTAGAGAACGTTTGGTACGCTGTGGTAGTTCGTTATAGACCCGGGATTCCACCAGAGAGGCCATGTCTTGCTCGCCGCGTTTACGCCGATTTTCGTTGACCTGAGCCATGATCCGCCGCTGCATCTCTTTCGGATCACGAGCACCGTGGAAGACGATATTCCCGCCAATGCGCGCTGATTTGACCTCGATAGTTCCGTATTTCAACCAGTGCTGGAGATAGGTCTTGGTTGCTGCGGCAACATCTTGAATTTCATCGATGAAGATCTGTTGTTGCACCCGCTGTTCGAGCAAGCGCGGAATGAAGACCTGATCGTTGTCGTAGACAACCCGACGATTGGTGAGGATCAGTTCATCGTTCAGCCAATCATAGACAACAAAGAAGATCGAGAAGAGGCTGATGGTTGCCAGGCCGATGAAGAGCAGGTTGAGCGGATCAAACGCCTGACCGAAAAAGCGACCGGGATCGATGTAGAAGATGCGACCACCATTGTAGCGAAACCAGATCAGGGCAAGTACGGCTACATTCGCCGTAAACAACACTCGCTTCGGATTGGGGTCTTTGCCACCGCGTACCCACAGTGCCACCCAGAAGAGCAGCAAGACCGCCTCGATCAAAACCAGCACGATGTTGAAGAGATCAAAACCGGTTGGCTCACCGGTGTTGAATACCAGAAAGCCACCCCCAACAGCTCGGTACAGGGCGATCCCGCCAAAGAAACAGATACCGAGCAACGGCACAATCAGACGCGACAGGAGAACGATCCAATGCCGGCCGATAACATAGAGGATCTCCTCGTCTGGTGCCAGATCGAGTGCACTGTCGGCATCTTCATACAGTAAGCGATCAATGATGTTTCCGGCCATAAGGCTTCTCTCCTGAACCTGCTGTACCGATCAGATGCTCAGGGGGTGGACTGACACCTAATCTCTTGCACGAGAGGTTGCGGTTGGCTAAATCCCACTCGCGAGCGTCAATTGCGTCGCGACTGACACCTAATCTCTTGCGCGAGAGGTTGCGGTTGGTCGCTATTGTCAAACTGCTGTAACACCCAGGCCACCTCTTCAGCCGGCGTCAGACCATCGTTCACCAGGATAATCGCATCGTCCGCCGGTTGGGCAACGTGCGCGTCTAGCGCATCGCGTTCCGTCAGTGCTGCGGCAACCTGTTCAAGTGACATCTCAATATTCCGGCTACGCAGTTCGGCCAGGCGCCGTCGTGCCCGTTCGGCTAATGATGCCTGCAGATAGATTTTCAGGTCAGCATCAGGCATCACCACTGTCCCGATGTCGCGGCCAACCATCACCACGCGCCCCCGCCGCCCGATGACTTGTTGCTGGCGAATCATCTCGCGCCGCACCGCCGGAAAGCGTGCTGTCCGCGAGACAATCCGCTCAACCTCGGGATCACGAATTGCCCAGGTGACATCTTCACCATCGATCAGCACCGTATACTGACGCCCATCCGTCACCGTTGGCGCTGTAACATCGATAGTTAACCGATGGGCCAGAGCTGTCAGCGCGGCCTCATCATCGGGATCGATGCCGGCACGCAGCGCCGCCAGGGCCAGGGCGCGGTACATCACACCGGTATCGAAGTAGAGGTAGCCCAGTTCGGCGGCAAGCAGTGCGCCTAATGTACTTTTTCCTGCGGCCGATTGACCGTCAATTGCGATTGTTCGTGGTATGCGCATGGCTCTATTGTAGCACGGCGCTGCCGGTGCTGGCTACTCCCATTCGATAGTTGCCGGTGGCTTCGATGAAATATCGTACACGACCCGATTGACCCCTTCGACTTCGTTGACGATGCGGCTGCTCACGTGGGTCAGCAGCTCGTAAGGCAGACGTGCCCAGTCGGCGGTCATGTAGTCTTCGGTCGTAATCGCACGCAGGGCAATCGTGACGCCGTAGGTACGACCATCACCCATCACCCCCACACTCTGTACCGGTAGCAGGACGGCAAACGCCTGCTGGGTAGCCCGATAATAGCCACTGGCATGCAACTCTTCCAAAAAGATCTTATCCGCCTGCCGCAGTATCTCCAGGCGCTCCCAGGTTACTTCACCGATAATGCGCACTGCCAGCCCCGGCCCAGGGAAGGGGTGGCGCCAGACCCACGTTTCGGGCAGACCGAGTTGTAAGCCAGCGGCGCGCACTTCGTCTTTGAACAGATAGCGCAGCGGCTCGACCAGTTTGAGCTGCATGTCTGCCGGTAGACCGCCGACATTGTGGTGGGTTTTTATTTTCGCCGCCTTTGGGCGGTCGGGGGCTGTCGACTCGATCACGTCGGGGTAGAGAGTGCCTTGGGCGAGGAATTCAACCCCGGCGAGGGTGCGGGCTTCACGCTCGAAGATACGAATGAATTTCTCGCCGATAATTTTGCGCTTCTGTTCAGGGTCAATTACCCCTTTCAGGGCAGTCATGAATTCTTCGCGGGCATCAACCGCAATCAGCGGCACATGAAAGTGCTCGCTGAAGGTAGCGATCACCTGTTCCGCTTCGCCTGACCGTAACAGACCATTATCAACAAAGACGCAGGTCAGGCGGTCACCGATAGCGCGATGAATAATGAGCGCGGCCACGGCTGAGTCGACGCCGCCAGACAACGCACAGATAACGCGCCCGTGATCGCCGACCTGGGCTTTGACCCGCTCGATAGCTTCGGCGACGAAGCTGTTGGGTTGCCATTCAGGGTGCGCCCCACACAGACGGGCAAAGTTGGTCAGGATGGTTCGGCCATAGACGGTATGCACCACTTCGGGGTGAAACTGAACACCATACCACTTGCGTCGATCATCGGCGATAGCGGCAAAGGGGGTCGCCGGATTGGCAGCAATCGCTGTGAAGCCAGTGGGCAATTGTTCGATCCGATCACCGTGGCTCATCCAGACCGGTTGTTCGGTTGGGGTGTCGACGAAGAGGGGGTGCGGATGTGTAATGGCGATCATCGCCGGGCCGTATTCACGACCAGCCGGACGGGTGACGATACCGCCCAGGGTGTGGCTGATTAATTGCATGCCGTAGCAGATACCAAAGACTGGCAGATTACTCTCCAGCAACCACGCCGGGAGCGTGGGGGCGTCAGGCTCGTAGACGCTTGCTGGGCCACCGCTGAGTACAATGCCAACTGGCGCCAGCGCTCGCACCTGATCTTCGGGGGCGTCGTGTGGCAATAACTCGCTGTAATAGCCTAGCTCACGCAACCGCCGCACGATGAGCTGCGCGGTTTGCGAACCAAAATCCAGTACCGGTATGCTGTGTGTGGTCATGTGGTGTCCTCTCAGGTATAGATGTTCCCGCCGACTTCTCCGCGTCAGGTGGCGATCTACGTTGTTTCGGGCAGGAATACATGTCAGGCGAAAAAGCGCAGTCATCTGCGCCCTATCGTGCAGCTACCGGCATTATAACAAACCTGGCTCAGATTGAAATCTGCTCCTGTACAGGGTGTGGATACGAGCACCCATCCTAACCTCTTTTGGTTCAAGAGTAGACAGGACCAATAAGCTCGTGCAAAAGATAGGGCCTGAATATGCGTTGAACGCCCTTACCTCCAGCCTCTCGCGCAGGGCGGGAGAGGAGATGAGAAGCTCGTGCTGAAGGGTCCTGCTGCGATAGAAGTCGTTTTACATCATGTCTTCGGGGTAATCGTTGGCCGGCAGGTCACGCCTGTGCCGAGTCCGGCTAGCGAGAGGGGAATGTGGTGCGGAAGCGTCAGGCTTCCGCACCCGCTGTTTTGTCTTCCCGGCTGGCGATGTCTGAATTGCGGTGAGCGGTGCTTACGCATCCGCATCGTCGTGAACGGCAGCGGTAGCAGCGATCTTACCCTGGGCGACAAGGTCACTGATGATGGTGATGTAAGGGTGGAGGAGGGTATCTTCCGCTATGAACGGTACGTGTTGACGAATCAGTTCGTACACCGGCCCGGTGCCGCGCCCCAGGCGAGCCTGGCTGCCCAGTTCCTGGCGGCGGAAGTCGATGCCCTGCGCAGCGGCAAATAGCTCAAGCGCCAGAATCTGGCCGACGTTGTCGATGATGCTGCGCAGTTTCAGGCCGGCAGTGACACCCATGCTGACGTGATCTTCAACGTTTGCCGATGTGGGAATGCTGTCAACACTGGCCGGGTGGGCAAGCACTTTGTTTTCGGTTGCCAGGGCCGCTGCCGTGTACTGGACGATCATGAAGCCCGAATTCAGCCCACCGGCCCTGGTCAAGAAGGCCGGCAGGACATGGGTGTTGGATGCTTCATCGGTGAGCCGCATTAAGCGTCGTTCGGCGATGTTGCCGAGTTCGGCCACAGCTAGGCCCAGGTAATCAAGAGCGATTGCCAGCGGCTCGCCGTGAAAATTACCGCCTGAGATGACTTCGACATTGCCATCGTCGTCAACGAACAGGAGGGGGTTGTCGGTGACAGCATTCAATTCAATGGCAAAGACCCAACGGGCGTAGGCAATCGCATCGCGCACGGCACCGTGTACCTGTGGAATGCAGCGGAGGGTGTAGGCGTCCTGGACGTGGCGCGGGTCGTTGTTGCGGACGAAGGTGCTACCGGCCAGTAATCGGCGCAGATGAGCAGCGCATTCGATCTGGCGGGGGAAGGGGCGCAATGCGTGCAGACGGGCATCGAACGCTGCCGGTGTGCCGTAGAGAGCTTCTAAGCTGAGGCAGCCGGCAATATCGGCAGTGGCGCTCAGGGTCTCGGCGCGGGCGGTTTCGATCACGCCCAGCGCACACATGACCGCAGTACCGTTGGTTAAGGCCAGCCCCTCTTTGGCGGCCAGATCAAGCGGTTGCCAGCCTAGTTGTGCCAAAGCCGTTGCCGCCGGTAATACCTCACCCTGCCATTCGACCTCGCCCAGCCCGATGAGCGGCAACGCCATATGGGCTAGTGGTGCCAGATCGCCGCTCGCACCCAGTGATCCCTTACAGGGAATCCGGGGATGGATGCCGTGGTTAAGCATATCAAGCAGACGTTCAACCGTCTGCAAACGCACGCCCGAATGCCCACGGGCCAGCGTGTTGGCGCGAATGAGCATGATGGCGCGGGTAGTGGGAATATCAAAGACCGGCCCAACACCCACGGCGTGGCTGACCAGAATGTTGTATTGCAGCCGTTCGACCTGGTCGGGGGCAATGACCCGATCTTTAAATGCGCCAAAACCGGTGGTAATGCCGTAAGCAACCACTCCGCGCACCAGTAAGTCTTGCACCGCCTGCGCGGCTCGTTCGACTCGCTGCCGGGCGATTGGGGCCAGGCGCACGACAGGGTTGCCAGGCTGACCATACGCGACGGCCAGTACCTGTTCGATGGTCAGGCTTTCGCCATCAAGAATGACTTCACGAATCTGCATAACTCCTCGTTGAGTGTGTTGGCATGTTGGCAACTGAATCACGACTTCCAGACAATCTGACCGCGTTTGATGACCTGCGAGACCGGCGTGCCACCCAATTCGTACATCAGCCAGCGGTAATCGTCCTCGGCGAGGATGATCAGGTCGGCCTGCATACCGGGCATCAATGCACCGATTCTGCCACCCAGCCCGATAGCGTGTGCCGCATTGACCGTGGTTGCCAGCAGGGCTTCGGCTGGTACCATCCGCAGGTAGCGACAGGCAATCGCCATGGTCAACGGTAGCGATAGCGACGGCGCCGATCCGGGATTGGCATCTGTGCTGAGGGCAATCGCGACGCCGGCATCGATCATCTGCCGGGCAGCGGCAAAATGGGTGATACCGAGATTGATCGCGACGAGCGGAAGCAGGACGGCGATGGTGTTGCTGGCGGCCAGCGCGGGAAAGGCAGCGGCACCGGTCACATCAAGATGGTCAACCGAGGTAGCTCCCATTTCCAAGGCCATTGCCAGTCCACCCAATTCGGTAAACTCATCGACGTGTGCTTTCCGAGGCAAGCCACGCTCGCGGGCTGCGCTGAGCACCCGGCGACACTGCGCGACATCGAAGGCATCGCGCTCGCAGAAGACATCGACGAAGAGCGGAATGTGATGCCCGGCGAAGAGCGAGTTGTGGTAGCGCTCGTGGGCCAGAGGCAACATCGATTCAACGATCAGATCGATGTAGGCATCGGGGCGGTCGGCGAACTCTGGTGGTATGGCGTGGGCCGGTAAGAAGGTCGGTACCAGTTCAATCGGTTGGACGGCAGCCAGCAGCTCGATGGTGGCGAGCTGGCGTAGTTCGGCGTCTTGCTCCAGACCATAACCGGTTTTGACTTCGGCAGTGGTGGTGCCCAACCGCAACATCTGGTTCAACCTGGGCAGGGTCTCGGCAACCAGGGTGGTGGTAGTCGCAGCCCGAGTGAGCTGCATCGTGTGCAGAATGCCGCCACCGGCGGCCATAATCTCTTGATAAGTCGCGCCTGCGCAGCGTTGCTCGAATTCGGCAACCCGATCCCCGGCGTAGACAATGTGGGTATGGCAGTCGATCAGACCGGGACAAACCGCGTGACCACCAGCATTAATCTCCCGCGCAGGACGAAAGCGGCGGCGGAGTTCGTTACTTGATCCGACAGCGATGATGGTCGAGCCACGTATCGCCACTGCGCCGTCGGGTATTATCCCGACATCACGCATGGTGGCACCACGACGAGGGCCAGGTGACCCGGCACAGGTAACGAGCTGGGATGCCGAATGAATAAGCAGATCGCATGGTTCTATCATATTGCCTCTGGTGTTACACACCGGTTGTTATTTTGTTATTATTCCAGACGTTCAGCACTCTCGCATATGGCGGGCCGGGGTTGGGCCGGGGCCGGGTGTCGCGGGAGTATTGCCACCCCGCCGACACGACCGGCTCAGGCCAACACGGCATACCCCCTGTGGTGACGGATACGT
>NZ_DAOUBI010000153.1:0-8361 GCF_034432675.1 Chloroflexus sp.
CGATTGGCAAGCGTTCAGACGCCTGGGCGACAGTCTGGACGCACGACAGCACAGCTTTTTTTGAAATGAGTTCTAATTCAATCTGTTATCGTACAGACCTTCACCATCTGGTACCGTTTGCGCGAAGTTCGTCGTTTAATATGCCCATATTCTCAACGGCAACTCTCTCATGTATTCTTCACAACATACACGTAGATGAACAAAACTACATATTGTCGTATTTTTCTGTATGACGATTCTACCATATACGAATGACAAGGGGCATGTTATAGTAGAGATCAGTACATTTTGGTTGCCGAGGTGCACTATGGCGTCAACCAACGAACTACAATTCATGCCTCTCGATCTCGACACCTTTACCGGGAGCGAGCGCTTCATGACCGGAACGCGGCTAGGTGCTGCGTTCAGTCAGGGAATGCGTGCATATCTGCGGGCAACGTATGCTGATGCGATTGAACATTTCAAAGCTGCTCTGATAGCCGCGTATGTGGACGGAGAAGAGCAGGCGCAAATCTACGAGCGTGAGCGGGCGATTATTTACCTCTACATTGGTAATTCGCTTGCCTTTCAAGATCACTGGGAAGAAGCGTTACGCGAATATCTTGAAGCGGTACAGACCGATCCCCAGTTAGCTGAAGCGCATTACAACCTGGGGGTCGCGTTTGCTGCTCTCGGTCAGATTGATCGGGCGATTGCTGCATTTAAAGAGACGCTTGAGCACAATCCCAACCTCTACGAAGCCCACTTTGCGCTTGGCCGCTGCTACCAGCGGATCGATGATGCTGGCCGGGCATACATTCATTTTAGCAGCGCCTGTAATGCGCGTCCACAGGCTGCCGAACCTCGTTACTACATGGGCTTGATGCATCAGAGCCATGGTGCGCACGAGCTGGCCCAACGCTGTTTTGCCGAAGCGCTGCGGGTTGAGCCAACCTTTGTTTCGCCGGAGCCATTACCCGATGAACCACTGGTGCAGCGCAGTGAAGAAGAGGTAGCCCAATGGTATTACCGGCTGAGCCAGGCACTCAAACAGCAGGGGTACGAAGAGGAGGCCGAGCGGATTTATCGGGCGCTGTTGCAATGGCGTCCGCAAGAGTATGCTGCTCGCTATCTGCTGGGCAATCTCCTGGCCCGCCAGCGTCGATTTGAGGAAGCTTACGCCGAATACGAACAGATACCACCCCAGCACCGTCACTACGTCGATGCCCGCTTGCGCATGAGTGCCATTCTGCGCCTGCAAAAGAAACCGAAACAGGCGCATGAACTGCTCTTTGCCTGTGCTCGGCTCAACCCGCATCACGGTCAACTCTTCTTGCATATGGGTAAGCTCCTCTACGATATGGGGATGCATGCTCAGGCAGCCCGTGCGTTCGAGCGCGCCGTTCAACTGATGCCAACTGATGCGCAGGCTCATTATTTGCTCGGTTTTGTGTACAATACACTAGGGCGTGACACCTGGGCGCTGGCAGCTTGGCGCAAAGCTGTACAGTTAGCACCGGAAGCTCATTCGCTGCGCTTTGATTTGGGGTATATGTACATTCGGCGTGGTCGTTACGATCTGGCGGTGGCAGAATTTCAGCAGGTACTCGAACAATGGCCAGACGATCTGGAAACCCAGTTTATGCTGGGTTTGTGCTACAAAGAACTTCTGGAACCGGCACGGGCAATCCCGTTGTTTGAAAAAGTGCTCCGACGTAACCCTCGTCATGCTCAAGCACTGTATTATCTCGGTGCTTGCTACCTGCAGGTTGGTAATACCTCGCTTGGCAAGGCGTATCTGCGTCGCTATGATCATCTCGTTCGTCAGACAGCAACGATGAATGGTAGTTCCCGGTCGCGTCCGGTGCCTTCATCGCGTCTGTCTTCGTGAATGGCAATACAATGGTTCGCTTGAGCCGATACACTACAATTGGTATGAGGCTGAACGAACGATGTGCATAGAGGCAGTGGCATGCAACGAGTAGAGTTACGTATTCCATCAATCCCAATCTTCGAGCGCGTGGTGCGAGCCAGCGCTGCTGAAGTTGGGAGTGCCGCCGGTTTTAGCCCCGAGCAGGTTGAAGATTTGAAACTGGCCGTCAGCGAAGCGGTTAACAATGCGATTGACCACGGGAATCGTGGGGATGTAGCTAAACTGGTTGCAGTAACGTTCGAGATCGACGGTGAAAAACTTGAGATTCGGGTGAGCGATCAGGGCGGCGGCATTGAACGAATCGATGTCTCGCGGCGCGTTGTTGATGATGCTACCCTTGATGCCGGCTATCTGCGCGGCTTTGGCATGTATCTGATCAGTGCGTTAGTTGATGATTATGAGATCGATTCATCGCAACAGGGAACGGTGTTAACCCTTCGTTTGTATCGGAAGGATCGGCAACAATGAGCGACATTATTCGACGAGAAGAATTTGGCGACGTCGTTGTGCTCCACATCTTGACCACCAGCGTTGATGCCATCTCGGCTGCCGCTATTGCTGCTGAGTGTCAAGAGATGCGTCCGATTACGGTGCTCGATTTTAGCGAGGTTTCGTTTATCAATTCAGCCGGTATCTCAGCATTGCTCAAGTTTGTTGTCAGTGCACGTAAAACGGGGTATCAGCTCTTTGCGATGAACGTGACCCCTCATCACCAGAAGATTTTTAAAATGGTTGAGATGTCACGCTATATGCCGACTATCGATGAACGCGATCTGGCGGCGTACCGCTGATCCCCGGTGGCTGCCTGACCAGATCGGCGCAATAACACTTTTCGACGAGTGTGATCTGGTGGTACGCTGTTGCTACTGTCAAATAAACAAGTTTCTAGTCCTGGAGATAAAGAATCCCTCTTACCGACCGGCTTGCGTGCCGACCTGGTAAATACCTCTGTCTTTTTCATATACTGATCGGGTGGAAGTAATCCCATCTATCCAGGGATCAAAGATGACGCTGGATACTACCTCTTCCATCCCCACTGTACCCTTGCGGTGCTGTGCGGAATGCGGAAGCCGGGCAGTTGCATTCACCGTGCTCGTGTGAAACGGAACTACTCACCACGCGAGCATGCGTCTACATATAGGCACATGTTTGTTAACAGACGATGCGTGCCATCAGGGTGGCTATTGATCACGCTGTACGATACCTGTGCCATCCCACGGTCTTATCGTAGATGTACGAGATGAATTCTTGCGTTGTGCGGCGCTATATCCCTGTAATCTGAACCGGATACGCAATCTCTGGTGCGATATGGTATGATAAGAGTGAACAGAAGGAGTATGCTATGAGTTTACGTAAACGCACCGGTAAAGTTGGCGTGGTTGGTACAGGCATGGTTGGTACCTCCTTTGCCTATGCGCTGATGCAGCGCAGCCTGGCCAACGAACTGGTGTTGATAGATATTGATTATGCCCGTGCAGAAGGGGAGGCGATGGATCTTAATCACGGCCTACCCTTTGTTCGCCCAATGCGCATCTACGCCGGCACCTATGATGATCTGGCCGGTGCTGACTTGATAGTCATTGCTGCTGGGGCCAATCAGCGGCCTGGCGAGACCCGTCTCGATTTACTGAGTCGGAATGTAGCCATTTTTCGTGAGATCATTTCCCTAATTCTGGCAGCAAATGATGATGGGATTATCGTTGTTGCCACCAATCCGGTCGACATCTTAACCACCATCGTGGCACAGATTGCCGGTTCCGCAACGAATCGAGTGATTGGATCGGGGACCATCCTCGATACGGCACGCTTTCGCTACTTGCTTGGTCAGCACTACGGTGTCGATCCCCGCTCTGTACACGCCTACATTGTCGGCGAACATGGCGATAGCGAGTTAGCACTCTGGAGCCTGGCAAATATTGCCGGGGTCAGGCTGGTTGATTTTGTCGGTGCGAATGGTCAGGGCTACAACCAGGCAGCGCTTGATGCGATTCTTGAACAAACCCGTAACGCTGCATATGAGATTATTAAGCGCAAGCGAGCAACCTACTATGCCATCGGTTTAGGACTGCTATCGATTGCTGAAGCAGTGCTGCGTGATCAACATACGGTGATGACTATCAGCAGCTTGATGAATGGTCAGTACGGAGTAAGCGGGATTGCAATCAGTCTACCAACAATCGTTGGTCGTGATGGTGCTGAGGAAGTGCTCAATTTACCATTGTCCGAACAGGAGATTGCGCTCTTTCAGCACTCTGCCGGTATTCTAAAAGAATACCTGTCTCACGTTCAATAAAGAGATCGCTGTATCGTGTACGCTTAAGGAGGGTGCGCCGTGCCCCATACTATTATGGTTGTTGAAGATGATGCTGCTACTCGCCGGCTTTATCGTTTTCTGCTACGTAATAGCGGCTACGATGTGATCGAAGCCGAAGATGGAATCGATGCGCTAGAAAAGCTGGCCGTGCATGATTGCGATGTGGTTATTACCGATATGAATATGCCACGTATGGGGGGCATTGAGTTGGTGCGCACTCTCCGCCAAAATCAATCACAAGTGTACGTGATCCTGGTCACCGCTTTCGGTACTCCCGATACCGAAAAGAATGCGCTACGTGCTGGCGTTAATGAATATTTAACTAAACCGTTCGATTTCGATGAGCTAGAGCGACGACTGCAACTCTATTTCTCCCGTCGTGCGCAAGACGGTTCCTAAGCATATGCTGCACGTACAGGTGTTGTAGCAATAACGGTTGAGTTTGCCATGGCATCCATTACTCAATGACAATTTTGTTACCGACATGACGGCCATTGTAGACTTTATGCAAACTTAGCTTGCTACACTACAAACGAAATAGCCGGCAATCTGCTCTGTGCAGATGTGTATGCCTGGGGAGCCTGATCTATGGCGGACTACGCAAACTCTTCCCCTGAGCGCCCCCGGATTCTCATTGTGGAGGACGAAGTCAATATCCGTGAGTTCTGTCGTCTGCTTCTCCGTCGGTATTATGATGTCGTTGCCGTGGAGGATGGTCTCGCAGCGATAGAGTTACTGTCTACGCAGACGTTTGATCTGGTGTTGACCGATCTGCAAATGCCGAATCTGGACGGGATTGCGCTTGTTCAATACTTGCGTGCCCATCATCTGGAAACCGATGCGGTCGTTATGACGGCACATGCGACGGTCGAAACTGCACGCGAAGCACTTAAGCTCGGTGCTCTTGACTACATTGCCAAACCTGTTGATGCCGAGCAATTACAAAAGACAGTCCGAACGGCACTGGAATTGCGTCATGTGCGCCGCGAGAAGGAGCGTCTCTCCGACCTGGTGCTGATGTATCAGTTTAGCCAGGTGATTACTGCTTCGCTCGATGTTCAGGAACAATCCGCTCACCTACTTGAATTCGTCGGTCGTCGTTTTGCCCCAAGCAACATCGGATTGTCGCTGATTGACGCTGATAGTGATACGCTGGTAGTGCTGATCGGTTCCGAACCTGGCCAGAGTCTGCCCCTGAGCGAACGTGACGAACAGAGTCTGCGAGCAGCGCACTACCGGTTGATTGAATGTCCAGCTACGTCATCAGATCGCCTCATTGAAGTGGTCTTGCGGAGTCGCGACCATGCGATTGGCTTCCTCAATTTGACCCGCAATAGTGAACAACCCTCGTTTGATGCTGCGGATCGGCATCTGATCGAAATTTTTGCTTCGCAGATTGCCGCTGCGCTGGACAATGCACGTCTGTATCGTGTCCTCAAAGATCAATACGAACAGATGATTGCTGCGCTAGCCGGGGCAATCGAAGCCCGTGATGCCTATACCTATGGCCATTCACGCCAGGTTAGTCGCTACGCCGTCCGTCTGGCGCAAGAATTGGGTCTCAGTCCTGCGGTGATTGAGCGCATTCACTATGCCGGTCTCTTGCATGATATTGGTAAGATTGGCATTCGCGACGATATCTTACTCAAGCCAGGGCCTCTTTCACCTGAAGAGCTGATCCAGATGCGCCGCCATCCGCAAATCGGAGTACGTATTCTTGAGCAGGTCAGTGGCTTACGTGATATATTGCCGATTATCGCTGCCCACCACGAACGTTTCGATGGTACCGGCTATCCATATGGTTTGAAGGGAGAAGAGATACCATTCGAGGCGCGTATTCTAGCAGTGGCCGATACCTTCGAGGCGCTAACCGCTGACCGCGCCTACCGTTCGGCGATGAGTCCTGAAGCGGTGCTCCAGATCATCCAGGATGGCAGGGGTACCCATTGGGATCCGCAGGTGGTTGATGCTTTTTTGCGCCTGATGCGCCGTGAGCGGTTATGGGAACAATCACCACGGTTGCGGCAGGTGATACAACCACCATTGTCGGTAGAGTCAATTTCTTCGTGACATCATCTCATTCCACGTTGGCGACCATCTACCTACGATGCAATTAGCCGCTGGACTGGTTGCCTTGCGCACTTGTCATGCCCGTGGCGTATCATTTGGAGTGCGACCGCCCCGCTCTCGCGCCAGCCGTACTCACGATCCGGCGCGTGGTATATACGGTGCCCCTGATGATACGGTAGTTCAGCGGCACATCAGAATATCATCACGGAGTCACAGAGAGTACAGAGGGGGACTGTGTCACTGTATCAGAGCGGTTGTCTCATCATCTGCGGTTGACAATGCCCCACATTTGACCCACCGAACCAGCGCTTCCATTCCGCGCACCAGCGGGGATACTGCATTTCAGGCCGGATTGCCCGTGGCGCGTAGCCTGGAGTGCGGCAGCCATGCTGCCGCGCCAGCCGTGCTCACGATCCGGCGCGTGCTACGCCGTTAACCCGGCTGGTCACATGGATACAGGGTGTGCTCGTCACAATCATAGAGACTGTCAGCCATCAATGAGATAACTGCTAGTGACTAAATCTGATATGATCCGGCGGTGAAGCGCGACTCCCTCGATGATCCTCTGGTGCAATGTGATCTGCTGCGAATAGATGAAACAGTCCCTCTGCACAGGCATTTACAGCTCATATCTGTACGTGCCATTGTCGTAATGGAATACGTGTAAGATATGTCTGGTTCGCGCTTTTGATATAGATGAGGCCTTACAATGTTCAAACGTTCCCGCAAAAGGCTTGTCGATGGTTATGTTGCTCGATTGATCGTAGTTGCTCTTGTATCTCTCTGGTTCTACTTTTCCGCACTAACCATCTGGTGGCAAGTGACCATCGTTACCGGACTTGTTTCCCTCTTTATTCTGCTCTTTGCATGGTGGAACGATCACCGTCAACGCTCACTACGTCGCAAGCAATTGCTGGAATTGTCTCCCGCTGAATTTGAAGAACGTGTTGCGCAGCTTTTACGCGATCTGGGATGGCAGCGCGTACAGGTGCGAGGGGGTAGTGGTGATCGCGGGGTAGATATTACTGCCGAACGGAATGGTCAACTCTATCTTGTGCAATGTAAGCGATATACCAAATCGGTAAGACCAAATTATGTGCGTGACCTGGTCGGAGCGCTGCATATTCAACGGGCTAACCAGGCAATTCTTGTCACCACAAGTGGCTTTACCCGTCAGTGTTATCTGGAAGCCAAAAATCAACCTGTCCAGTTGTGGGATGGCCGCAAACTCTTGCGCTATATCGACATCGCAGAACACCGCGGAGCCGTTCGTTTACCTGTGTGGCAGCAGTGGCCTTTTTTAATCGGTGCAACGCTATTGGGGGTGAGTCTGATGTTGGCCGGTGTAGCCATCCTTATGGGACCTGCCACACAGTCGGTTGTCACCACCCAAATCAGTGATCAGTCGAACCAGGGTGTCCTCTTCGATGTGAACAGAACGGCCACAGCCGAGACCATCCCGGCTACGCCGACTGTTATACGACAGAATGTACAGCCAACCCGGCCAGTGCCCACTGTCCGTCCAACTGACCTGCCGGCTCTGGCGACTGTTTTCAATGGTGGTAATGTGCGATTAGCGCCAAATCTACGCGGGACAGTGATCGACCAGATTCATGCCGGTGAGGCTGTCACCCTTCTCGGTCGCAGTCCTGATGGCAATTGGTTGCGGATGATTAATCTACGCCAGACAGAAGGTTGGGTACACCGTTCACTGCTCACCATTGATCCAGTCGTTGAAGCGCAGTTGCCTATCGTTGAACCGTAGATTGCAATAGCAAATCCAGTTTATCTCTCAAGCAGTCGTACTACCAGACTGTCACCCAGGTCCATGAACGCTTGTTAATCACCAACAACAGCATATCCGGCTCCCGGCACGCCGATGTGGAAGAGAAGAGTGCTGGCGACCATCTATGGTGCCATCACTTGCTGGATTGGTTGCCTTGCCCGCTCATCATGCGCGTGTGGCGAAGTTTGGAGTGTGGCAGCCATGCTGCCGCGCCAGCCGTGCTCGCGATCTGGCACGTGTCAGGTCGTTGACCCGGCTGGTCACGCGAATGCCGGGTGT
>NZ_DAOUBI010000154.1:0-11407 GCF_034432675.1 Chloroflexus sp.
GCTCGTTACGATCATGGCATCGGTCGGCAACGAATGAGATACCCTCATAGGAGATGTTTTTTGAAACAGGTTCTATTTGCATCCTCACTCCTTTGACAAGCCAAATATCCGTCTGGAGATGCTGGTCATGACAGATATATCTGTGGTACCCTACCCTCGTAAGCTGCATCTCTGGAAGCCGAGGATGTATGACAACTACTACCACCCGCGTTGAACAGCCGGTTTTGTTTGCCGGTTTGACGCCAACCGATCTGACAATGTTACTTGTCGTGTTGATCTGGGGTGCTAATTTTAGCATTGTGAAGGCTGCGTTAACCGAAATCCCCCCGCTGGTGTTTGCGACGTTACGCTTTACAAGTGCGAGTGTGCTTTTAGTAGGCTTTATGTTTTGGCGTGAAGGGAAGCGCACACTCCCTGATTGGCGCACGTTCTGGAAGTTGACCTGGATTGGTGTGGTCGGCAACACGATCTATCAGGCGCTCTTCACGTACAGTCTGACCTTGACAACAGCAGCGAACGGTTCATTGATTATTGCTACAACACCGGTGCTGGTTGCTTTGGCGGCAGCGTTGCTCGGTATCGAGCGGATCCGTCGCGTTATGACAGTTGGGATTGCGCTGGCGATTAGCGGGGTAGCGTTGGTGGTGGCCGAACGTGGTCTGAGCCTTGGTGATCAGGGATTGCTGGGTGATCTGCTGATGCTCGGTGCTGCATTCTGCTGGATGATGTACACCCTCGGCGTCCGTACTCTCGGTCAGGGCCTATCTCCACTGGCTATTACAACCTGGACGATGGTAACCGGTGTGCCGGGCATGATCTTGATCAGTCTGCCAGGCTGGTCAACAGTTGTATGGGAGCAGGTGAACCTGCAAGCGTGGCTTGCTCTGGCCTATTCAACCTTACTGGCACTGGTGCTGGCCTATGTCCTCTGGAATAACAGTGTGCGTGTTGCCGGCAGTGTGCGCACGGCGATCTACGGCTGCGCCATTCCGCTCGTAGCAACCCTCATTGCCTGGCCGCTCATCGGTGAACAGCCGACATGGGTGCAGGGTATTGGTGGCTTGCTGATCGTCAGCGGGGTCTTGCTGACCCGTCGTCCGTGACCGGTGTCGTTTCTCGTGGTACTATACTAAAGTGTAAATCTTTGCAACCGCCGGTACTCGGTCGGCGGTTCGTCGTGTGTTCGAGTTATCAGATGGTAACACCGTTGCCAGCCACATACTCTCAGCTTACAAGTATTCAGGCATTCGGCAGAGTGTTGGCTGACCTGCCGGGCATTGCAGTGCTGGCAGCGTCGCTACGTCCTGGCTATCAAACGATTGCGCCGGTGCCGGCGGCAGCCCGTCCGGCTTTGCTTGCTGCGCTGGCCTATCACCGCACGACCCCAACCCTCTATGTCACTCTCAGTGCCGAGAGTGCGCTCCGTGCAGCCGACGATCTCCGGCAGTGGTTAGGGTCGGATCAGGTCTGGCTCTTCCCTCCCGCCGATGCATTGCCATACGAGCAGATGTCTCCCGGTCGCGATGTCCTTGCGCGACGATTGGCTGTGTTGCGTGGGTTGCAGACAGGTTCATTTTCCGGGGTGATTGTAACTTCGGTGAAGGCGTTGATGCAACCAACGTTACCGCCGTCTGAACTGACGAACGCCACGATCCGGCTTCAGCGTGGAATGCAGGTGTCGATTGAACAGACGGTTGCAACCCTGCTTGATAACGGCTATCAACGGGTGGTGATGGTCGAAGAGCCGGGTGAGCTAAGTCGGCGTGGCGCGATCCTTGATGTCTGGCCACCGGGTGATGAGCTACCGTTGCGCATTGAGTGGTTTGATGACGAGATCGACAGTCTGCGTCGGTTTGATCCGGCAACCCAGCGCAGCGAGCAGCGCCTGGAACGGGCCGAGATTGGCCCACCCCACGAAATTCCATTCTGGCGCCGTGATGAAGCACTGCGCCGGATTGATACCCTTGATCTGAGTCAGCTTCGTCGTGAAGTTCGCGATGAATGGGCCGTCGCCCGTGAACAACTCACCGGTGGTCAGCGCTTTGAGGGGCGGGCCTTCTATGCCCCATTCTTCTTCAATCAGACGGCGACCTTGCTGGATTACCTGCCACCGCAGAGCATGGTGGCTTTGGCGGAAGGCCATCTCCTTGCCCAGCATGCCGACGAAATTGATGTGCAGGCTGCCGGCTACCGGGATCAATTGCTGGCGCTGGGTGAGTTGCCGCCTGACTTTCCACGCCCTTATCTGCGCTGGAGTGAGTTGCACTTGCAGGAATCCGCGACGCTTATCGTGGTGGATTTAAGCCACAACGAATATCCTGACGCTCTTACCCCATTGTCGTTTGGTGTTCCGCCGCTATACGGTGGGCAATTACGCCGCCTGATTGATACGGTTGTTGAGCGGGTACGGGGCGGCGAGCTGGTGGTCGCAGTTACGGCACAGGCGGTGCGCCTGCAAGAATTGGTGGGTGAGCGGCTGGCCCAGGAAACAGTCAGTGGCCGTTTCGTGCCGATTCACGGCGGACTCGAAGCCGGTTTCACACTCGCCGATCTTCACCTGACCCTGCTCACCGATAGCGAGATTTTTGGTGTGCGCCAGCGCCGGCCACTCGCCGAGCGTCGTCGTAAAACCGGTACGACTGATCGCGCTGCATTCCTGCGCACGTTAAAGCCGGGCGATTACGTAGTACATATCGAGCACGGTATTGCCATCTTCGACGGCATGATTCGTCGTACCGTCAGCGAAGTCGAGCGTGAATATCTGGTGCTTCGTTACGCCGGTGAAGACAAAATCTACGTGCCGGTTGATCAGATCGACCGGGTAACCCGTTATATCGGCGCCGGTGATGGCCCACCGACGCTAACCCGTCTCGGCACCCAGGACTGGGAGCGTACCAAACGCAAAGTGCGGGCTGCGGTACAGGATTTGGCCGAAGAGCTGCTACGCCTCTACGCACAACGTCAGCTTAAATCCGGCTACGCCTTTTCACCCGATAACGAATGGCAGCGTGAACTTGAAGCCAGTTTTCCCTATCTGGAAACCGATGATCAGCTCCGGGCAATTGCCGAGGTCAAGGCCGATATGGAGAAGCCAACGCCGATGGATCGTCTGGTGTGTGGTGATGTAGGTTTTGGCAAGACTGAGGTTGCCTTGCGTGCTGCCTTCAAAGCGGTTCAGGACGGAAAGCAAGTGGCTATTCTGGTGCCGACCACTGTACTGGCTCAGCAACATTTCGACACCTTCCGCAAGCGCATGGCGGCCTTTCCGGTGACGGTTGAAATGCTCTCGCGGTTTCGCTCGCCGAAAGAACAAGATGCAATTATCCGCGATCTGGCGCGGGGTAAGATCGACATCATTATCGGCACTCATCGGCTGCTCTCCAACGACGTTGTCTTTCGCAACCTTGGCCTGGTGATTATTGATGAGGAACAACGCTTTGGCGTCCGTCACAAAGAGCGCCTCAAGTTGATGCGCACCGAAGTGGATGTCTTAACCCTGACCGCCACACCCATCCCGCGCACCTTGCATATGGCGTTGGCCGGTATTCGTGATCTGAGCGTGATTGACACGCCGCCCGAAGACCGTATCCCGATCAAGACCTACGTGGTGCCGACCAATGATCACCTTATCCAGGAGGTGATCCGGCGTGAACTCGAACGCGAAGGACAGGTGTACGTTGTCCACAATCGGGTGCAGAGCATCTATCACGTGGCCGAACGGTTGCGCCGGCTCGTACCGGAAGCCCGCATTGCAGTCGGTCATGGCCAGCTTGCCGAGCGCGAGCTGGAGCAGGTAATGATCGACTTCTTCGAGGGTCGCTATGATGTGTTGGTCTGTACCACGATTATCGAGAGCGGTCTTGATGTGCCGAATGCCAATACCATCATCATCGACGACGCGACCAATTACGGCCTGGCCCAGCTCTATCAGTTACGTGGTCGGGTCGGGCGCGGTGCAACCCGAGCCTATGCCTACCTGCTGTACAATGCGGCCCGCACCATGACCAACGACGCACGTTTGCGCCTGGAAGCGATTCAGGAAGCAAATGAACTCGGCGCCGGTTTTCGGATTGCCATGCGTGATCTAGAGATTCGCGGTGCCGGTAACCTCCTCGGTGCTGAACAGTCGGGCCACATTGCTGCCGTCGGTTTTGATCTCTACTCACGGTTGCTTGAACAGGCTGTGCGAAAATTGAAGCAGGATGTGGATGAACTGGCAGAAACGGCGACCGATAGCTCGGTTACGCCAGCGGCGATGGCCGAGAGTCTGCGTGCGCCAAACGTGTCGGAACGTGTGCTGGTAGCGCCGCTGGTAACGATTGATCTGCCGCTTACTGCTTACCTGCCGCCCGACTACATCAGTGATGAAACCGTGCGGTTGGCCGTCTATCAACGTGTGGTTGATGCAACCACCCTTGATGAAGTCCGTGGGTTACGTCAGGAGCTGATCGACCGCTTTGGCGGGCCGTTGCCCGAACCGGTGTTACACCTGATCTTATGGTTGCAGATTCGACTGCTGGCGTTGCAGGCGGGCGTGGCCTCGATTACAACAGAAGGCGATGTCTTCTTCATCCGGCTGTCAACACCGCTCGCTGCGGGCGTGCGCGAACGATTGCGCCGACGGTTTCCGCGTGATGCCGCGATTGCCTTTGGTCCGCAATCGATCCGTCTTGACCGCCGGCTCCTCGGATCGCAATGGCCTGAGCGACTCCTGGCAGTGGTAGAGTTACTGGCCGGCTACAGTGGCACCTGATACGCATTGACTACAGCCACCATCTTTACACTGCGGCGAGCTGACCACGGCGAAAGACAACAATCACCCGGTCGAACTGATAGCGCTGCGCAGCGCCGTGAAAAATAACCCCGTCATAGGCGTACCGGTCAAGCCACCACTCAATCACAGCATCAGTCTCGATATCAAGCCCCAGCCCGGCTGCTTCGCGCTTCATCTGCCTTACCTGTCGCTTCCATTCACCCAACTCGATAGTGAGCGGATGTTCAACCCGAACGTGATACAGTGTAGGGCCGGGCACCAGCAAGCGTTGCCACCAGCTTCGTCTTTTCGTCGTATCGGTTGCGACCTTGGTCAGCACCAGTCCTCTACCGGCCGGCGTTCGTTGCTGAACATTGCCACCCACGAGGCGGTATGTTCCCTGCACAGCGCTACCGGCAAGCCATTGCTTAATCTCGTCGGCAGACATCTGTCTAATGGTTTCACGAACATCTGACACACGCAAGACGCGCGGTGGCGCCATAATTTGTATCTCCGGCAGCGGTTGATGCTGAATCACCTCACCATTCGCGTTGCGCCACTCAGCGCGGATGACCTGCATCGGTGGATCGCTTCCTTCACGGTAACGAAAGCCGAGCCGACTTTTGCCCTCTTCGGATTCAGCGGTCGCCGCAATCGTGACGTGGAGCTGGATGCCGCCACCACAACCTGGGGCCGGAAACCAGACTCGTTCAGCAGTAAAGGTATGTGCCATACGTGAACCGGAGATGGCGTAGCGCTCTTCGCGGCGCCAGCCATTGCCGCTCAGGCCGCTCCATCCCCCAACAACCGCCCGTAGTGGTGCGTAGATGGCTACAACATGCTGCGTACCGGGTGGTTCATCGAGCACCCACATACCCGGCGGAATAGCTCCCGATGAGGGCAACCGGATCGTACCACCGATCACGCTCTGTTCGACGCGGGCGTTCGGTAAGCGGACGGTCATGACACTGCCTGGAGAAGACGATGTTGCTTCCGGTGCCGGCAATGGCTGAAGCTGATGCCCACACTCGATACAAAAGCGCGGGTTGCCGTTGGGCAAGAGCGCACCACAGTTCGGGCAAAAGCGTGGTGAACGATGAACGCTATTCATACGGCCTCGTGAGCTGGTAGGGGTGTCAGACTACCTTAATTATTATACTCGCCTATCGGGTTCTGGGCCGTCCATACGCATGAATAAACAAACGATGGTGTCAAGCAGCGATGATAGCATTATAAATAACGTCTCATCACCTTCCTGCCTACTTGACGCCAACCGATCCATCATCTACCATACCAGACAGCACAGCCTGGTGCGGAACGACAACTAAAACGGAGAATAGAATGGGTCGAATACTGGAACAACTCGGATTGTGGATTGAGAGTATTATTCTCGCCATCGGCTATCCTGGCATTACGCTGGTCATGCTCGCCGAAAACCTCTTCCCGCCTATCCCGTCTGAGCTGGTAATGCCGTTTGCCGGTTTTCTGGTGGGGCGCGGTGAGATGAACCTCTTTCTGGCTATTGCCGCGGGAACGCTCGGTTCAGTTCTGGGTGCAATTGTTCTCTACTACATCGGCATGCTGGCCGGTGAACCGCTGGTACGGCCCTTTTTCCGCCATTATGGCCGTTTCTTTCTGCTCTCCGAGCAAGACCTCGATAAAGCCCTTAATGCGTTTACCACCCATGGCGAGATTATCGTGTTGGGTGGCCGTGTGATTCCGATCATTCGCAGCCTGATTTCGTTGCCGGCTGGTATGAATCGCATGCCGCTGGGCCGGTTTTTGCTCTTTACCACCATTGGTTCGACGATCTGGACATCGCTGCTGACCATTGGCGGCGTCATTCTTGGCGCCAACTGGGAATTTGTAATTGAGATCGTTGATCAGTATCAGAAGCTGGTGCTGGTGGTACTGGCCATCGCTGTAGTAGTTTTCGTTGTGCAGCGACTCCGCGGTTTGCGCAAGCCGATGCTGCCCCAGAGTGAGTAACTGGCTGGCTTCGTCGCTATGAACCAGGATGATAGTTTGGTCACAGATCGGGAAGCCAGGTTGAACCAGCTCTCGCCCCTTACGGTTACTGAACGTGAGTTGTGTTGTGCGTTGGCTCCGCTGCTACCGACGGCAAAGTGGCTTGTGATTGGGCCAACGACCTGGACGATTGTCGATGGCGCTGCCCAACCAACCCCATTTTGGCCGTTGCCGACAACAGCGACGCCTCTGGGTGTAACCTCGGCTACCGATGGATCCGATAACCTTGATGGCTTCTGGATGCCGCTGGCATCGCACGGACGTACTGTTGGTGGTCTGATTCTGTTATCTGACACCTCAATATCATCGTCGCTGATCAACCAGCTTGCCTTGCTGGTTGAAGGTATCTATGTCCGACGAATGGCAGTTCGCCAGGTTATCTGGCAACATTTGCTTACTCAGATTAACGTGCGCTACGTTGCCGGTGAAGAGCGATTTGCATTACTGAGTGAGGTGTTATCGCGCAGTCTGGGACTTATCCCACAAGCGATGACAAAGGCGCAGGTGATTATTCCGTACACCTTTGAACATCAAGGAGAACAGTATGGGCGTTCACGACCGTTTTGGCCTGACGAGGTGCACTTCATCGAACTAGCGCTGGCAATTGCCCATCCGGCGGTTACTCGATCACGGGTATTAGGTCTGGCAGCCGCCGGGGTTGCCCATGACCTGAATAACCTGCTGACGGTGATTCTGGGTCGTGCCCAACTCCTCGAACTCGATGCAATCGACGAACAGATCAGCGATCTGCAAATGATCGAAACCGCCGCTGAAACCGGCGCCGGCAGTGCCCGTCGTTTGCAACGGTTCGCCCAGCTTGATCACGTTGCTGCGCATCCGGTAGACCTGGCGATAGTTGCTTCCGCCGCTGTAGCAATGGTCCGGCGTGTACTCGCGCAACCGGATCGTGTTCAGGTAGTCGTGAACCTGTCCGTTTTACCATCGGTGGCCGGCGATGAGAGCCTGATTCATAAAGCACTGACCGGTCTTATTCTCTCAACCGTCCGGGAATTGCCGGCTGGCAGTATCGTCACAGTCAGTGGCGGTGCCGATGACGATAACGCCTGGATCGAGATCATCGATCCTGCGCTGCCCCCAAACACCGATCTCCGGGCATTATCAGCCCAAACGCGCCGTGCCCACACACTGGAATTGGCAATCGCCCGTCAGGTTGCCCGTGTTCATCATGGCCATTTACTGATTGCCCCCGATCCGTCGGGAGGTACCCGTGTCCAGTTGATCATCCCACGCTGGAAGAAAGGGAATGGAATAGGATATGTCGGCCTGGAAACTCCTCAATCGTGAAATTGTATTGCATCAACCGCCATTTCTGACGGTTGAACGTCATCATGTCGAATTACCTGATGGGCGTGACATTCCCAACTGGCAGTGGATCGTTACGCCAGAATATGTGAATGTGGCAGCGATCACTGTTGATCAGCGGTTTGTCTTGTTTCGGCAAGAGAAGTACGCAGTGGAAGGGCTGTCACTGGCACCGGTGGGCGGATATCTCGAACCGGGCGAGGATCCACTGCTGGCTGCCCAACGCGAATTACGGGAAGAGAGCGGCTACGTTGCATCGGAATGGGAATGCCTGGGGCGCTATGCGGTTGATGGCAACCGGGGCGCCGGAGTTGCGCACCTCTTCCTCGCCCGCCAGGCGACGTTTGTCGGCAAAGGCGAGAGCGATGATCTCGAAGCGCAAGAACTGGTGTTATTATCGATAGATGATGTGCAGCAGGCGCTGGCCGCCGGTGAGTTTAAGGTACTGGCCTGGGCAACCGTTATCGCGCTGGCTCTGCTGCGTTTGCAGAGGTGATCATGAAAACCGAATCCGGCTATCACCATAGAGTAATCACCTTCAATCCTATTTTCTAAATCCTATGGGAAGAGGTCGTTATCCAGCTCGCCTGTACGTTACTGCGCCGCCGCCTGAGATTGCAGCACGCTACTATCGTTCGTGGCCGGCAAAAGAACTTTACCATACGCCGGAACACTTTCCACCCGTGAGCGCGGAGGGGTTGTTTGGCTACAATGCACCACTGACGCTCGAATTTGGCTGTGCAACTGGTGAGTACTTGTGTGCACTGGCAGCCGCCCAGCCATCCTCTTGTTTTGTGGGCATCGATATTGTTGCCAAGCCGCTCTACCGCGCCGTTGAGCGGGCCGTGGCAGGAAATCTCTCGAACATCCTGTTCATTCATGCCGATGCCCGGCTTATTTATCAGCGCATCCCTACTGCCGCATTACACAGCATTATTCTCCACTTTCCACCACCACTCCTGCGTAATCGTCAGCGCAATCAGTTACTCGTTTCGCCGCAATTGCTGGAGTGTGCGGCGCGCACGCTCGTTCCTGGCGGCTATCTCAGCTTTCTCACCGATCATCCGGCCCTCTTCGCCTTGATGCAAGAACTCTTACCCGCCTTTCCTGCGCTGCGTGCCACACCGGCTTCGGTAGACGAACTGGCATTCTTCGAGTCACATTACCATCGCCGTTGGGCTGTTCGTGGCCGCACGATTAGCGGTCTGCGGATTGAGCGGGTGATGGAGGATGGTGTTTAGGAGAGAGTAAGTAGAAAATAGAGCATAGGCGAGAGGAGAGGGGTAGGAACAAGGAGAGGAAGTAGGGCAAGTTCTAGAGTTTATAAAGCTGTCCCGTCGTGATGGTCTGGTGAATGTTGACAATGTACCTTAGACAGCATATGCTGCTTTCAGATCGACCGCAAGGAATGGTGTAGTGTTGTCCATTCGCGCCTCAATGACACGCTGAATTGGCACTCTTCTTCACTCCGCGATGCCTGTGTCGTGGCGTTTGGAGTGCGGCACAGCAGCCGTGCTCTCGATCCGGCGTATGTCACGCTGTTGTCTCTGCTGGTCACGGGTAAGACAAAGATATATCATTCGTAGCCACGCTTTCATCGGCAACCGTATGTCGACCGTATACAAGATGAACCACCGGCAGGTCGGGTTACCCGACATACTCACGGTACTGCGTAAGGGTAGGCTTGTCTGGCTCACTGCTGGAGGTGGATATGGAGTGTCGAGTTGGTTGTGGCGCATGTTGCATTGCACCCTCAATCTCGTCGCCAATCCCTGGGATGCCGAACGGTAAACCGGCTGGTGTGCGCTGTGTGCAGTTGACTGCTGATAACCGGTGTGCCCTGTACGGCAAACCAGAACGTCCGGCGATATGTGTGAGCCTGCGTCCACACCCCGATATGTGTGGACGTAACGCTCAAGAGGCGCTGCGGCTACTGACGGTGCTCGAATTGATGACCCAACCTGAAAAATAACTGAAATGTTATCTGGATCGGTCGTAAGTTGCAACTCAATCGGCCAAATTTGCGTTATTATTGCAAAGAAGAGATCGTGGCTACCCCCTCACATAGAAAGATTCTTGTAACAAAATTGGGGTATGATACATGTGAGGATTAGGTAGACGATCAACGCACACCGCAGTGCGCTCTACCGGGTCCAGGATTCTCTATGTATGGGTGTCGAGGCGGGCCGGAACCATACCAGCTACGGTAGACCGGATCGACATCCCAGGAAAGGAAGCCGCAGTGACTGACTTCGATCTGGAACGTTTGAGCATCCCTGAGCTCGAACGGCTGCGGGACGCAATCAATCAGCGCCTGCTCCAACTGCGTTACAGTACGCCGCGTTCGCTGCCAGAACTGTTACGCATGCTGGAGGAGGTCAAGATTATCCTGAGTGATCAGGGTAAGGAATGGCGTTCGCTCGAGCGCTGGCAATGGATGGACGGTCAGATTCGCTTCTGGCTCAACCCTGCCGATCAGGTACGTTATCGAGCAGGATGGTATACAATCGAAGAGCTAATCCTCTGGTCGCAGGATCGTGGTCCAGTGCTCGTTCCACAAGAAGAGGAAGAGGAAGATCTCGAAGGCTGGACGGAGATCAATGGTGTTCGCATTCGCTGGTTGCCTGACGGTACGATGGAGCGCCAGTGATCGAGCAGCCTGACATTGCCTGTTCCGAAGCCGTCCATTAGGTTTGCTGCAAGAGCGCAGCGACGGTACAATTCAATACTGTGCGCTGCGCTCAGGTGGAAATCTTTGTCAATCTTCTAAAGCCCCAGCCAGTGCGTAAGCACCGGTGCTAGCAATGATGTCATTGCGCCATTAAGCCCCATTGCCAGGCCAGCCAGTGCACCGGCTTCGCTGCTGAATTGTAACGACCGCGCAGTACCGAGGCCGTGTGAGGCCAGGCCAAGTGCGAAGCCACGTTCACCATCGTCGCGCACTCCGGCCAGACCCAGCAACTCCCAGCCCAGGAGCGCCCCTACCATCCCGGTGACGATCACGATCACTGCCGTCAGCGATGGCAGTCCACCCAACTTCTCGGCGATACCCATTGCAATTGGGGTTGTAATCGATTTGGGAGCTAATGAACGTAGAGTTACGTCTGATAAGCCGAAAAGCCTTCCGCTCAATACTGCCGCCGCAATCCCGGTTGCCGAGCCAACGACCAGCCCGGTCAGGGCCGGCCAGAAGATTCTGCGTAGCGTTCGTTCCGCTTCATAGAGCGGGATCGCCAGTGCAACTGTTGCCGGCCCCAGCAGAAAGTGAACGAATTGCGCCCCGTCAAAATAGGTTGCGTAGGG
>NZ_DAOUBI010000155.1:0-9349 GCF_034432675.1 Chloroflexus sp.
GCTATGCCCTACCCATACCCAGGTTGTCAACCGCTTCGCTCATCAGTCGAACCTATCTCATTGTGCGCGATCCTGTGCACTATCGCGTTGCATCGCTGTCGCGTGGGTCTCACGTCACGCATGGGCAGCGGATGGTCACAGTGCTAGCGGCGGTAGACGGTGTATCAGACCGTGGGGCAGGCTGGAAGCCTGCGCCACAGGGAGCACTTGCAGCCCGGCCTAACGCAGCGCGACATGTGGGTACTGCATAGCCCGGTGGGGGCGGGGTGGGGCAAATCACACATTAGCCCTGCGCTCAGCGCACGGGCAAGTCGCGCACAATCTCTCTCCCTGGCACTGATCTGACCGCGAAGGTACAGAACGCCTGCGACAACCTGCCAACGAGCTGCCGGTAGCAAACCCGACAGCTCTGGCAAACAGAAAGCTGTACAGCATTGGTCAAGATGTTGTCTAACACATGACAACGGGACGGGTTTTGAAACCCGTCCCGTTATCGCAATTCATGACGGCAATAAGACAAAGGGTTCTTACTGGTGATAATTATGTCAACTTTAGAAACCCTCACCCCTTCTTACATCCGACCACGTAGCATACCGTTCCAGTACATCGCCGGCAAGCCGTATGCCTTCAGCGCATACATACTGTAGCGCTCCTGAGACTGATCGAAGGGGAAGCTCTCTTTGGGCTGGTTGGTATAATCGAACTCGGCCAGGATCAGGCTACCATAACCGGTCACCAACGGACACGAAGTATAGCCGTCGTAAGTGGCAGGAAGCGTCTCATTGGCCATTGCTGCCATTAGATTCGCAACTAGTACCGGTGCTTGTTTGCGGATCGCTGCTCCTGTCTTCGATGTCGGCAGATTCGAGCAGTCGCCCAGGCTAAAGACGTTGGGATAGCGCACGTGCTGCAACGTATGCTTATCAACCTCTACCCAACCGGTCGTATGGGCCAGCTTACTGCTCTTGATCACATCCGGCGCACTCATCGGTGGTGTTACGTGCAACATATCGAAGTGAACGGTCACCGTCTCCTTCGTTGCCAGATTCATGAACACCGCTTCACGCGCTTCGCCGCGCACTTCAATCAGCTCGTGCTGGTAGTGGACATCAATGCCCTTACGGGCAACTACCCGATTGAGCGCATCGGCATACTTCTTAACGGCAAAGATTGCTGTACCGGCATGGTAAAAGTTAAGCTTGCTCTGTTGGCGAACACCTGATCGGCGGAAGTAGTCATCAGCCAGATAGACGATCTTCTGTGGCGCACCACCACACTTGATCGGCGTACCCGGCTGAGTGAAGACCGCATTGCCACCGCGGAACGTGCGAATGTTCTGCCACGTATACTCAACGGTGTCATACGAGTAGTTCGAGCAGACGCCATTCTTCCCTAGCGTCTCCGGCAGACCCTTGATCTTGCCCCAATCAATTTGAATTCCCAATGCCACAACCAGATAGTCGTAGGTGATAGTCTCACCGTTGCTTAGGGTCAAACTATTTGCATCAGGGTCAAATGCCTTGACTGCCTCCTTAATCCATGTCACACCGGGTGGAATATAATCGGCTTCCGGGCGTGCCGATTGCTCGCGTGGAAACACACCACCACCAACCAACGTCCACAGTGGCTGATAGTAATGTACGGTTGTCGGTTCGATCAGCGCCACCTCTGGCGGATTCGGTTGATCCATCAATTGGGCTGCAACGGTGAGACCGCCGGTACCACCACCGGCAATAACAACCTGATAGTGGCTCTTGGTCATAGCAGTACCTCTTTCTCTTGTGAATAGCAGCTTCCGCTGCGACATGCCAGTAACGAGTTTCTAACTAGCCCGACAATTTCTGACCAAATCGTTCGGCGAAATTCAGGGCAAAGCCGAGTGAGCGCTGGACATCACGGTTGAACAGTGCGCCGAGTAACGCCATCGGCCCGGCCCGCCGTGGTTCGCGTTGAGCACTCACCAGCGCGTGGGCCGCAGCCCCCATAACCTGCAGGGTCTTGGGATCAAGCACACCCGAACTCATCAGGGCTTTCATCTCGTCGGATTGCATCAAGGCGACCAGGTTGCGGAGCGCGACTAAACCCTGACGTGCCGTATCTTCCAGATCGATGCCCTGCTTACGAATGGCTGCATAGAGTTCATCGATCATATCGACGGTCATCGCCGCAAAACCCGGTGCCTGCCGGGCCAGTTCATCGAGCGTTACCAGTTGTTCACTCAAGCCAGCCAGTGCTCGTAAAGTCGCCGGATCGGTTAACCGCTCAAGCGCGACGAGACCTACCTTCAACCGTTCATCAATGTCAACCCCAGCATTGGCAGCGTCACGGTACAACCCATCGACCGTGTCAGTCGCCATCGCCAGCAGCGCCGGCGCTTCATCTGCGAGCGTGTTGACCTTCGCCAGATGCTGTTCAAGCCGATCCATCCGCTCCATCAACTGGTTGAGGAGTTCGGCAATGTGACCGGCTTCCAGCGTGTGAACCTCACCGGCTGGTCCACTGTTGGTATGCGTGTACGTCATAGTACTCCCTGCGTCTTGCGCCCGCTACGCAGCGGGCTAACCACTATTCGCCTCGCTGTTGTTTCTGCCGGTAGTAATGGCCACTCCTACTGGCAGAAACAGCACGCTGTCAAACCGCAACTGCTGAAGCCAGTTCTCGCCAGGTGCCCTGCGGATCGACTAGCGTCGCTACGTTGGTAAAACCAAACCGGCGCAGTAAGCTCGTGCCAACCTGTGAGCGATAGCCGGTTGCGCAGTGCGCAATGATGGGGGTATCCCGTGGAATGTCGTCCAGGCGACGCGGCAGATAGCCGAGCGGAATGTGCAGCGCACCGGGCAGATGAATCTCTTCGTATTCGGTCAGATTACGCATGTCAAGAATGACAGCCGAATGATTATTCAGTGCAGCACTCAGGTCTTTCACCGTAGCAGTCGGCAACTGCTCGAGATTATTACCAAGCGCCGACGCCGGCAGGTAACCGGGAATATCATCCACCCCAATTGCCCGCAAATCCTTCAAAATCTGATTCATATCGGCATCATCCGGCACAACCAGGTAGGTGGGCTTGTTGAAATCGACGAACCAGCCTACATACGTGCTGTACATCTTGCGGATGGGAACACTGATGCTGCCTGGAACATGACCGGCGACAAACTCGGCAGCACTGCGCAGATCAAAGACCATTGCCCCCTCTGCCACTGCCTGATCGAGAAGTGGCCGCTCGACCTCTACCGGGATTGCCAGATCGTGCAGGAGCGCCGGCCCGACTTTGTTGACATACTTCATGCGGGCAAAGTAACGCGGTGGTTCCGGTTGACCCTTCAGCAACCAGTGCACAAACGCATCCTCATCGTCAAACTGGAACGCCGGGTTGAAACGCTTCTCGTAACCGAGTGTGCTCGATGGAATGGCGCCCAACGCCTTTCCACAGGCGCTGCCTGCACCATGAGCTGGCCACACCTGCAAATAGTCGGGAAGTTCGGCGAACCGTCGCACCGACTGGAACTGCCTGCGTGCTCCTAGTTCCTTAGTACCGGCAATACCGGCTGCCTCTTCTAATAAATCCGGGCGCCCAACATCACCGACGAACAGAAAATCACCGGTGAACACACCCATCGGCTGATCGGCACCGGCAGTATCGGTAATCATGAAAGCAATGTGCTCTGGGGTATGGCCGGGGGTAGCAATCACCTGTACCTTGATGTTGCCAACCATCCACGTATCGCCATCCTTCACCAGAATGGCCTTCTCAATCTCCGGATAGGCATACTTCCAGTTGGCATCGCCCATATCGCTCAGGTACATCTGCGCACCGGTACGGGCAGCCAGCTCACGGACACCGCTGACAAAATCGGCGTGAATATGGGTTTCTGTTACGTGGGTAATCCGTAATCCTTCTTTGGCGGCTACGCGCAAATACGGTTCTACATCGCGCATCGGATCGATAACCATTGCCTCACCGGTCTTAGCGCAGCCGATGAGGTATGAAGCCTGCGCCAGCATCTCGTCGTAGAAATACTTCAGCAACATTGCTCTACTTCCCTTCTTTTTCGCGTATGATCAGCCGTACCCGATCCCGTATGACAGCTTTGGCGCCAATCGCTTTGAGAGTGTTGGGATTTGATAGCTCTGAGGATAGCAGAAATACCCCCTTGGCAGAAGCCGAAACATGCTTATACTATCTCTAAGCAGGAACTTATAGCTCAGGCACACAAGAATCATTACATCCAGGAATAGATGCATCTCGCTGAATGGACAGATCTGATCATTTGGCATCGATAGGTTCGCTAAACAGCATAATCAGGAGCAAAGATGCTCGATCTCTACAAACTCGATATTTTTACCCGCGTCGTAGCCGCCGGAAGCCTCAGCAAAGCGGCTGAACAGTTACATATGACTCAATCAGGGGTAAGCCAGCATATTCGTGCCCTGGAAGACTCGTTGGGTACCGAACTCTTTGTACGTGGACGGCGCGGTGTTGAGTTGACGCCCGCAGGTCAACGCCTGCTGGCCTATTGCGAGGGCATTTTTCGCCTGGTCGCCGAGGCCGAACTGGCAGTGACTGATGTTGCTGGTCTGCTTGATGGACAGTTGACGATTGGAGTGACACCCGGCGTAAGTGCCTATCTCTTGCCTGAATGGGTGCAGATGTTTCGCCAGCGCTATCCCAACCTCGCCGTGAGCGCCCAAACCGGCACGACGCCATCTATCGTGAATGAATTACGGAACGGCAGCCTCGATCTGGGTGCAATTGAGGGCGAACTCGATAGCGCGGAACGTGATTTGCAGCAACAGGCGCTGCGCGAATTCGATCAATACGTTGTCGTTGGTCGCCGCCATCCGTGGTGGGGGCGCAATGAGGTTCATTTGCAAGAGCTGGCCGGTCAGCCGATGGTGATGCGCCAATCGAACAGTCAAACGCGCGTCTGGCTCGACTGTGCGCTACGCGAGCAAGCATTAACACCACGCATCATCGCCGAACTCGACAATCTGGAGTCGATTAAGCGCATGGTGATGATCGGAACCGGCCTAACAATCCTGCCGCTCTATGCTGTAACTGCCGAACAAGAAGTTGGTGCTCTGCATCCCATCCCTATCGCGGGCCGACCGCTGCGTCGCACACTACGCCTGCTATGGCGGGCAACCCGCCCCCTATCACCGGTGGCGTATGCCTTCCGACAATTACTCATTGCGCATTACGGTCATTGATTTTTGCCCGCAGACGTTGTTGCATCTGGACGATCAAACGCTCTTCCAAAGCAGGTGACAATGGCAGTGGTTCATCTTCAAGGTGATGGAGCAGGCTAATCGTCTGCCGCAACGACGCCAGTAATTGCCGGCAATCTGGACAACGACGAAGTTGCGCTTCCAATTCACTACATTCAGTCGCACTCAATTCACCATCGAGATAATCGTTCAGAAGATCGATGAGTTCATGACAGGAATGATGGTCACTGGTCAACATCACGCTGCTCCTCCACCACTTCGACATAGCGAGCCAGCAGCTCGCGCAGGCGCAAGCGGGCACGATGCAGACGCACCTTCACCGCTGCCGGACTGATGCCCAGTTGTCTGGCCGTCTCTTCAGTACTCAAATGCTCAATATCGCGCAAGACTATCACGACCCGCAATGCATCGGGTAATGTGGTGATTGCCTGCATAATTTCGCGCCGTAATTCCTCATCAAGCACAGTCCTGGCCGGATCAACAGCCCAGCGTGGTGCCAATTGCGAGAGTGAGGTTTCGCTGCTGAGATCACCTATTTCGTCAAGATCAAGCTGCGCCCGCTTCTGTCGCAGCAGCATCAATCCCTCATTCGATGCAATCCGGTAGAGCCAGCTTCGCAAACTGCCGGCACCGGTATATTCGGGTAACGCTGCACACGCCTTGATAAAGGTCGTCTGCAACACATTCTCAGCTTCGTCAGCATCACCTACCAGGTTGAGTGCACGGGCGTACACAAGTGGGGCAAAACGTTTTACAAAACATGTACAGGCATCAGGATCACCGCGCCGCAAACCGGCCAGCAGTGCCTCTTCATCATCGTACAGCGACAGATCAATGGATAGTCCCGACACAGCAATTCCTCCAGCACAGCTACTTTTTTCAGTATAGCATGTCTGCGCTGGAGTACAGCTCTCTGCGCTTTTACCATCTAAACCTGTTCCGCAGCAGTCTGTTGCAGAGGGCATTGCGTAGACATCAGCCTGCACTCCACCAGAAGCAATCCGCGAGCTTCAACAGCTATCGCCGATAGCCCTGTTCTCACAAGCCGGCTATGACTCAAGCGGTTGTCTGCACAACGCTATCGGGATAGCTGGAAGCATCACCTTCAGCTATCCCGGTAGGAGAATCCTGCGTTAACGAAAGGCAGGACGGCACCATCTTTCCAGACCTACAGAGGTGTAACCCCCGCAGACCAGGCATTACGCCGCCGCAGCAATCGCTTCCCGCAGTTTATTGACCATCATCCCTTCGGGCACTGCACCCTCGATATGCACGAGATCATCTATGACCGTTTTGGGTACACCCATCACCGCATAGCGGTCACCCAATTCGGGGAATTCGGTCACTTCGATGCCTTCGGCAGAGATGTACGGACTGGCCAGAGCCAGGCGGTACGCCATCACCACTGCGCGCGGGCAGTACGGGCAGGTTGGCGTCACAAAGACTTGCAAGTGCATTGGGGATTGAATTGTCTCCAACAATGTCATAGTTGCCGGTTGCAAGTCGGGCTGTACCGCACCACCGGCCAGACGGATAGCTTCAATTAAGGAAGCAAATTCATAACCACTGGGCAACCCGGCAAAGCGCAGGCCGTGATTCTGCCGCTCTTCACCAACCAGGAAGACAATTCCCGGCGCTTTGTCAACACCCAATTCCGCAGCATAGGCACTATCCTGATCCAGATCATAGACGTGCAGACTCAGCATTGGATGGAGAGCCACGACTTCTTGCAATAGTTCCTGGGCGACCTCACTGTACTCACCACTTTCGGCAGAGATGAAGAGCACGATGTCTACTGGTCGATTCAGACCTGTAAATGCTTCCTGCACCGCCTTGCGATCTTTTTCCTGCATAAGAGCCATGTGTTGTTCCTTTCACAATAATTCGCATCACTACCAATAAGATGCAAGGCCGGTACGTTTAGTTACATTACCGGTCTCAGGCACGGCCTTCTCTCATTGCCATGATACCAAAGCCTACCCCACATAGCACCAGGATTCCGGCCAACGTGCTATTCACCGCATAACCGGCAATCACACTCAACCATGGCGCTACAAGCGAACCTAGAATTCGTCCGCCGCCTATACTGGCCGTCATTGCCGCGAGTACTGTGCCACGGCCCTGCGCGCTGAGACCACTGATCAAGGGGAAGGTCGAGACGATGGCAAACTCAAAACACAAATCAAACGCTAGCAGCAAGATCAGAAACGTGAGCCAGGACGTACTCTGTGGCAACAAAAGCAACCAGATGCCGACCAGCGCAAATCCACTGAGCACTGCCCGGCGCTTACCGATGCGGTCGGTGAAGAGGGTTGCTGCCAGTGAACCGATCAG
Organism: Chloroflexus sp.; assembly: GCF_034432675.1. GTDB lineage: Bacteria > Chloroflexota > Chloroflexia > Chloroflexales > Chloroflexaceae > Chloroflexus. The sequence goes on from NZ_DAOUBI010000155.1 coordinate 7,564, forward strand.
TTCAACGATCCCCAACAACCCGAAGACGAGACCCAATTCTGTCGTAGTAGCCCCAAAGGTGTACTCTAACCAGCCCGCGTAGCTAACAAAAATCAACTCAACGGCTGCCATCTGTACAAAGATAAAACTCAGCGCAGCCAGGATAACCGGTTTGAGCACGATCTGGATTGGATTGACCTCAGTAGATGTATTGCCACCGGACTGCGCGTAATGAATGCGTTCATCGTTTGGTAGCATTGTCATCAAGGCAACCGTGGCAATACCAACAACCGTTAGACCGGCAAAAACCATCGCCAGGCCAAACTGTTCTGCTACCCAGGTTACCAGTGGTATACCGAGCAATGCCGAGAGCGCCCAGCTCAGTTCCAGCACCCCCAGCAAACGCGCTCGTTGAGAATAGTGACTGCGAGCGCTTACATAGCTCTGCAACGCCGGCATCGCAATCGCCACCGCCAGACCGACAAGCGCATACCCGGACAGGAATAGCCCAAAACTACTACTCACCCCACAAACTGCAACCCCCAACACAAAGATGATCCCGCCCCAGAGGATCACAATCCGATCACCAAACCGATCACTCAACACCCCACCTAACGGACTCAGCAGTGACGCGGCGACCTGGACGGTTATCAACAGACTGGCTGTACTCAAATCCACGGCAAAACTGGCAGCAAGAAACGTCAGCAACGGGTAGACCAGCCGAAAGACCAGACTGATCAGCCAGCGCATCCAAACCAGCATTGCCACGTGGAACCACGATAGTGTCTGCAATTTCGTTGTGGTGCCTGTTATCATACCCGTGACACTCTTTCATTGACAGCCAGTTCACAGCAGGCTATCATTTTAGTTACCGTAATCGCTGTTTAGACAACAACCTTATACACATGCAACGCCAATATCACTCGTGGCACAGCCCTGCCCTTAACCGAACGATGGAACTCCTTGTTTTTGGTCATGCCGGTGCGCCGGTCCTGGTCTTTCCCACATCGCATGGCCGTTTTTACGAGTACGAAGACCGGGGGATGGTGGCAGCACTCAGTCATCACCTTGAACAGGGTTGGATACAGCTTATTTGTGTCGATAGTGTTTATAGCGAAAGCTGGTACAACTACACTGCCGACACCGATGCCCGCATCTGGCGCGAAGAACAGTACGAGCACTACCTGATAACTGAAGTGTTACCGCTTGTGCGCCATCTCAACCCCAACCCATTCCTGATCGCCACCGGCTGCTCATTCGGGGCCAGTGAGGCTGTTGTTTTCACTCTGCGTCATCCGGGTCTGGTGCGGCGGGTGATTGGTTTATCGGGACTCTACGATCTAAAGCGATTTTTCAGCACCTATACGCAGGGTGTCTATTTTCACAATCCGGTGGACTTTGTGCCCAATTTAAACGATCAATGGACAATAGATCGCCTGCGTGAAACCGACATCATCCTGGTCACCGGACGAGACGATCCGTCAGCGTGGTCGAACGAGTTGTTGTCGAGTCAATTGTGGGCGAAAGGCATCGGCAATGCGTTACGCATTTGGGATGGCTGGTACCACGACTGGCCCTACTGGCAACGCATGATTGTACAATACATTGGCGGGCATGATTGAAGGCTATATACGGCTAATGGGTACGTGAAAACCAGATTGGAAACCTGGATACACCAGGCACGGAAGAAATATATTCCAGGGGAGCTGGTAGCGAGCTGAGTAGAAAAGCTAGAACTTATTTCATAAAAAGTTGTACTGTCGCGCTCGAATAACCATCTCCGGTGCCATCATGCGCTGGATTGGTT
>NZ_DAOUBI010000156.1:0-11135 GCF_034432675.1 Chloroflexus sp.
AGCCATGCTGCCGCGCAGACATTGCTCGGATGCACGAGGTCATCTGAAACGCCCGCCCCTGCCTCGCCGGTATGGCGTGCGGCAGCTCTGCATGCACCCTCGTCAACTCAGGTCTAACAATGGCTACCTTCTGGCACTGTTGTCGTTTTCAGACAAAATAGAGCGTACAAAAAGCGTTCACTATGCTATAATTGCAAACAATCATACGTTCTATCTGGTAGTATGACCATGAGTGATCTGATCAGTATAAAAGGTAGCCGCGACGGACTACGACTTCGCTTGGATGCCAATGTTGCCTGGTCGGAACTGTTACACCGGCTTGATCTTCATCTGGGTGAACGTCAAAGCTTCTTTCACGGCGCCAGTCTGGTGATCGATCTGGGTGAACGCGAAGTGTCGTCGGCACAATTGGATGAAATGTTAGCGCTCATCCGGCAGCACGGCGTGCAGGCCACAGCTATTGACGCAACGGAGCGTTCAACGCGGGCGGCTGCACGTTCGGTTGGTTTGACGGCACGACCATTATCGCGTTCCCCTGAAGCAACACCGATGCCAGAGGCCGAAGCCTTACTGGTCATGCGTACATTACGATCAGGCCAGGTATTGCGTCATACCGGCCACATTACGCTGATCGGTGATGTCAATCCAGGCGGTGAGATTATTGCCGGCGGCAGCGTGGTGGTTTGGGGGCGGTTGCGTGGTTTGGTTCATGCCGGTGCGTTAGGTGATCGTAGCGCGATTATTTGTGCGCTTGAATTGCGCCCGACGCAATTGCGAATTGCCGATCTGATTGCACGCGCACCAGATCAACAGGCGTTGAGCCGGCCAGAGTTTGCGCGTGTGATTGCCGGCGAGATTATCGTTGATGGATGGGAAGCCTTCAAGCGCTAGTGGGGTACTATGGGGCGAGTCATAACCGTAACTTCGGGGAAAGGGGGCGTTGGCAAGACGACAACCACCGCCAATCTGGGTACGGCGCTGGCCATGCGTGGTGCCCGCGTTGCTGTGGTCGATGCCGACATTGGCCTGCGCAATCTTGATGTCGTCATGGGGCTGGAAAATCGCATCGTCTACGACCTGGTTGATGTTGTTGAGGGTCGTGCCCGTTTACGGCAGGCATTGATTAAAGATAAACGCCTGCCGGAATTGTGTTTATTGCCGGCTGCACAGACACGTGATAAGGATGCGGTGAGTGCCCAACAAATGATCGATCTGACCCGTCAGTTACGGGCGGAGTTTGATTTTGTCTTGATTGATAGTCCGGCTGGTATCGAGGCCGGCTTTCGCAATGCTATCGCCGGCGCTGATGAGGTGATCATTGTTACCACACCGGAGGTGTCGGCGGTACGCGATGCAGATCGAATTGTCGGTCTAATCGAGGCCGCCGAGAAAGGGCCGGCTTCGCTGATTATCAACCGCATCAAACCGCGTCTGGTGAGCCGTGGTGAGATGCTCTCGGTTGAGGATGTGCTGGAGCTACTGGCAATCTCGCTCCTGGGGATTGTTCCCGAAGATGAAACAATTGTGATTGCTACCAATCGCGGTGAGGCCGCAGTGTATGATCCAAACTCGCTGGCCGGTCGTGCCTATATTAACATTGCGCAACGGTTGGCCGGTGAAGATGTGCCGGTGATGGCGATTCCCGATCAACAAGGCATGCTTGATCGGCTGCTTAGTTTGTTTGGGCGGCGACGAACATAGACGAAAGGAGTGCCTGTGTCGTTTCTCAACGGCCTCTTCGGTCGAAAACGCGACTCCAGCGCCGAACTGGCCAAGCAACGGCTGTTGACGGTGCTGATCGACGACCGTTACAAATTGACACCGGAGATGATGGCGCAGATGAAAGCCGATCTGGCGGAAGTGCTAAAGCGCTACTTGCCAGCAATTGATGCCGAGCAGATCGAAGTTACCTTGAGTCGGGGTGAGGCTCACGATTTGCTTAAGGCTGATGTGCCGCTGCGCCGCGCAACCGATCATCCGTCGAACCAGTAGCTGTATCGTTCACTGTTGCCGCTATAATACAGGGCGACGAATCACGCAATGGGTGGTTCGTTCGCCCTTTCGTGTCAGCGGAATCGAGGAAGAACACAATGGGACAGGAAGAGAGGCCTATTCGTTTTTCGTATCAGGCGAAATGGATTAGTGGTGGCCTGATCGTCGTGCTGACAATCTGGTTGTTGTTTGCAGTGACGCATATTTTGCCGCCATTTATTGGTGCGATCATCACTGCCTATCTGTTTAATCCATTGATTGGCTGGTTGCACCGCCGTACTCGTATCGGTCGTGCGATCTGGATTATCGTGCTCTACATTGTGGCGTTTTTCGTTTTGTACAGTCTGTTTACGGCACTCTGGCCACGGATTGTGCAGCAAAGCCGTGATCTGGCCGCTAACGCACCCGTGATCATTCGAGAATTGACGATCTTTTTTGAGCAAAATCAGACCATCGAAGTTGGTGATTTTGTGATTAGTCTGGCACCGCTGGAAGCACAGGTTATCGGTTTAATTCGCGATGTGGCCGGTTGGCTGAGTGGAAATGTACCCAAGATCGTTTTTTCTGCCCTGGAAAGTGTGATTTATCTGTTGGTGTATCTGATCATTACGTTCTATCTGTTGTTGCAGGCACCCCAGTTGAAAGCCTGGTCACGGAGTCTCATTCCTGCACCTTACCGACGCGAAATAGGGCACCTCGGCTATCAGATTGATCGTGTCTTCAGCGCGTATATTCGCGGTCAGTTGATTTTGATCGTGATTATGTCGGTGTTACTCTATATTCCACTTTCTATTTTGCAGGTACCATACGCGCTGGTGATAGCAGTTGCGTCTGGGGTGTTGGAGATTTTGCCGATCATTGGGCCATGGTCGGCTGCCGGCATCGCGATGACCGTAGCGCTCTTTCAGCCGGTGACGCCGTTTGGTCTTTCTAACGTCGCTCTGGCCGTGTTGCTCGGTATCATCTATTTTGTGTTGCGCCAGATCGAAGATCATTTTATCATTCCCAACGTGATGGGGCCGCTCGTCTGCCTGCATCCGGGTGTGGTCATCTTTGCGATTCTGGCCGGCGGTGCTCTGGCTGGTGCCTTCGGTCTCTTTATCTCAATTCCTATCGCAGCCGTTATTCGTATTCTGCTCAGTTATATCTATCGAAAATTGACCGATCAGCCCGAAACGCCATCTGATACCGATCAACCGCATACAGCGACTCGGCAAGAAGCGGTGACCGGTGAAGTGGCGCTCGGTTCACAGGGATAATCGTATGAAATATTGTTCGCTTGATCCAGACGTCGGTACCCTCTATCTCTACTTCACCGACATTGAAGAGGGGCAGGCGACGGCAGTAATGGAATATCCGGTTAGCCTGTTGCTTGATGCGCAAGGGGCAATCTTCGGTTGCCGACTCGATCTCGACGATGAGGTGATTCTTAGCCAGCTCGAACTCGTGCTGGAGGGGCCGTATAACTGGCTCGACGGGGAATATGGCCATCTCTACGTTCGGATTGCCGATGAGGACCCGGTAGAGACGATCACGTTGAGCGAGACGGCCATCCTCGATCTTGATGATGATGATCTGGTGTTGGGGATTGAGCTGGCGTTGCCGGAAGAGTGGCGTACTCCCGAACGATTGCAACGGTTGACGCCGTTGATGGTGACATTCGACGATGAACCGGTTGACGGTGAAGGGCCGGTTGTGTTCACGCCGCCGGCAATCTCTGCCGATGATCTGTCTGAGTCAGACGAAGAACCGGCAACGCCGGTTGCAGAAGAGCCGCTTCAGTGGCGGTCGGGTTTTGTCGCGCTGGTTGGAAAGCCGAATGTCGGTAAGAGTACGCTGCTCAATGCATTGTTGGGTGAAAAAGTTGCTATTGTCTCACCTCGCCCTCAGACGACGCGCGTCCCGGTACGCGGTATTCTTTCACGACCGGGAGAGCAGATTATCTTCATCGACACACCCGGTATTCACGAACCCAGTCATCGATTAGGAAAACTGATGGTCGAACTGGCCGAACGTACGCTCCCCAACGCTGATGTGATCTGTTTTATGGTTGACATAAGTCAACCGCCTACTCGGCTTGATCGGATGATTGCGCAGCAGGTGCAGCGTGCTCGCGGGCATAAGCTGTTGGTGTTGAATAAGGTTGATCAGAAGCCAAAACGCCCCGGTGAGAATTATCTACCCGCCTATCGTGAATTGGGGCAGTGGGAGATGGAGATTGCGATCTCGGCCCGACGTCGGTTAGGGCTGGCAGCGTTACTGAGCGAGATTAGCGCCCGTTTACCCGAAGGCCCACCACTCTATCCGCTTGATCAGATGACCGATCAAACCGAGCAGCAACTGGCTGCCGAGTTTGTGCGTGAGAAAGCTCTCTTCTATCTTCAGCAAGAGGTACCGCACGCCATTGCCATTGAAGTTGAAGAGTGGCAAGAGAAAGAGACGGCCACCTACATCCGTATGACAATTAATGTCGAGAAGGAGAGCCAGAAAGGTATCCTGATCGGTGCTGGTGGTGGTATGCTGAAGAAAATAGGCAGTGCTGCCCGCGCTTCGATTGAGCGCATGCTAGGGCGACCGGTGTACCTCGATTTGTGGGTCAAGGTGCGTCCAAACTGGCGTGATGACCCGAGCGCATTGGGCTGGTTAGGGTACCGGGCGAAGAATTTTCTGTGATTGCAACTCAATCATTGTTATCTGCGTATTATCTTGTAGGTTCAGGCCCACTGGTTCAAATACGCGGTAACGATGATGGTGCAACGCTCGCCTGTTACAATAGCATGGAGTCATATGGCTGAGGTGACCGAAATCCTCTGCCCGATCTGTCACAAGCCGAATCTACGGCGGGCGAAATTTTGCCAGCATTGTGGTCACGATGTGGTATTGAACAATGACCGGCCAACCGATCACCGGCGTTACGTGATCACGCGCATTGTGAAGCGTGGTGGCCAGGGTGCTGTGTACGAAGGGATCGATCAGGACGGACAGGTCTACGCGATTAAAGAGATGCTCGACCGCTTTGCCGATCCAAACGAGCGGGCCGAAGCGGTTGAGCGCTTTAACGCTGAAGCCGAATTATTACAACGACTGCGCCATCCGCGTATCCCGCGTGTCTATAGCCATTTTACCGATGAGGGTCGGCACTACCTGACGATGGATTTTATTCGCGGTGAGGATCTCGAACAGATCCTCGAACGCGAAGGGCGCATCGATGAGCAGCGGGTACTGCGCTGGGCCGATGAGATTTGTGATGTGCTCGGTTATTTGCACGGCAAAGGCTTTATCTACCGCGACATGAAGCCGTCTAATGTGATGATCGAGCCATCAGGTGATGTCAAACTGATCGATTTTGGGATTGCCAAGCTGTTTAAGCCAACCGAACGTGGGACGCAGATTGGTACACCAGGCTATGCGCCTCCTGAACAATACCAGGGGCTGGCAACGCCACAGTCCGATGTCTACGCACTGGCTGCCACACTGCATCACCTGTTGACCGGTCGTGATCCCACGCAAGAGATGCCCTTTTCCTTCCCGCCGGTGCGCACACTGGTACCGACGATCTCGGAGCGTACCAGTGCTGCCCTTGAACGCGCATTGCAGAAAGTTCCGGCTGATCGCTTCGCAACTATGGACGAGTTTCGGGCAGCATTAATCCCTGCTCGCCAACCGCAACCGGTACAGGTACAGGTTAGTCGACCGGCATTACCACGTGCCCCTGCTGTACCGGCTGCTGCTCGTCCGGCAGGGCAGACACCGTCGGCTGCTCCGGTGTCGCCACCACGTCCACGGCCACCAATCTTCGCTGATCCTCCGATCCCGCTCCAGGGGATCGGGGCCGCCTCTTCGGCTGGTACGCGAAGGTCAACACCACCAGCCCCCGTTTCACCGGTACAACCGCCACCATCGCCGGCAACATCGTCACGGTCGCGATTGGGTGGGCAGATCGTCCTGTCATTCATCCTGCTGGCTCTCATTGCCTTGACGCTGTTTAGCGGCTACGTGATCGTCACCCGACCTGCCTGGGCTGAGCCGGTCATTGAGCTGATTCTGGGTAATTCTGGCTCCTTGTCTGGCGAATTGCAAACCATTGAATATGAGCTTGAGGCTACTGTTCCAGTTGGAACATCGAACAGGAACCTGCTTGAGGTTTTTCGCATGATGTATCAGGAACGGGTACAGCGCGATCTTGGCAATCAGGCCCAAATCAACCCTAACGTACCCATCAGTTATGTCGGTACACCAACTGAAATTGACCGCAACGGTGACCAGATTACCTACCGGGCACGTTTGACCGGCACAGTCTGGGTGACGACGCCGTAGCTACTGTCAGCACGACTTGTTACCTCTACCTGAAGGTATGGCCGCCCTATAGAGGTTGCAGGTCTTTAGCGAGAGCTTTTACCCACCTGCATACCATTCAAAACATGACAAAAACAGACAGGAGCAGGCTCCAACCCTGCTCCTGTCTGCTTTACCACACGGTATGACTGGCGTGACTACTCCTCAAGGGTTGAGACATCGCCTTCGGGCAGACCGAGGGCACGGGCGCGCAAGACGCGGCGCATAATCTTGCCGGAGCGCGTCTTGGGCAGCGATGTCACAAACGTGATCGAGTCGGGACGGGCAATCGGGCCGAGTTCGTGACCAACGTGTGCCCGCAGCTTCTCTTCGAGATCGTGGCTCGGTTCGTAACCGGCGCGCAGAATCACGAAGGCGTGAATTGCATTGCCCTTCACTTCGTGCGGCAAACCAATTGCAGCCGCTTCGGCTACTGTCGGGTGGCTGACTAGCGCACTCTCGACTTCAGCGGTACCGAGGCGATAGCCTGACACCTTAATCACGTCGTCCAACCGGCCAATGACCCAGATGTAGCCATCCTTGTCTTTACGGGCACTGTCGCCGGCGGCGTAGTAGGGGGGCACCTTCTGCCAGTAGCCTTCGACATAGCGCTGCGGATCATTCAAGACCGTGCGCATCATACCTGGCCACGGGTTCTTAATCAACAGCAACCCATCCTCATCGGGCGCACAGGGTGAACCATCCTCATGGACGACATCAACTTCAATTCCGAGAAAGGGGCGGGTTGCCGAGCCGGGCTTGAGTGGCACGGCGGGTGTCGGCGTAATCATAAAGTGACCGGTCTCAGTCTGCCACCAGGTATCCATAATCGGGCAGCGGCCATGACCGATCTTCTCGTAGAACCATTTCCACGCTTCAGGATTAATCGGTTCACCGACCGAACCGAGCAGGCGCAAGGTGCTTAGATCGTGGCGTGACGGCCAGAGGTCGCCGAACCGCATCAGACCGCGAATGGCGGTAGGAGCGGTGTAGAGGATCGTAATCCCGTGCCTGGCAACCATGCTCCACCAGCGGTCGGGATAGGGATAATTGGGAGCACCCTCATACATAAACGATGTCGCACCATTGATCAGCGGTGCATACACAATGAACGAGTGACCGGTGATCCAACCCGGGTCGGCGGCGCACCAGTAGCGATCTTCGTCCTTAATATCGAAGACAAATTTCAGGGTCGTGTACGTACCGACCATGTATCCACCGTGAGTATGGACAACTCCCTTGGGCTTGCCGGTCGTCCCTGAGGTGTAGAGGATAAAGAGCATATCCTCCGCGTCCATCTCTTCGGTAGGACAATGGCCATTTGCGATTGGCAGGCCAAGCAGATCGTGCATCCAGAAGTCTCGCCCCTGCTCCATCGGGGCGCCGTGGTTTGTGTGGCGGAAGACTAGACAGGTTTGGACGGTCGGCGTGCGTGACAATGCCTCATTGACGATCTTCTTCAGTTCGACCACTTTGCCGCGCATGTAGCCCCCGTCGGCGGTGATCAGCACTTTGCTCTTTGCATCAGCTAGACGGTCGGCAAGGGCGGCTTCCGAGAAGCCGCCATACACAACGCTGTGCACAGCACCGATTTTCGCACATGCCAGCATGCTGAATATCAATTCAGGGATGCGGGGCATATAAATGGTAACAATGTCCCCTTTCTTCACCCCCATGCTCTTCAGCACATTTGCAATGCGTGATACTTCGTAATTGAGCTGATAGTACGAATAGGTGCGCTGACTGCCATCTTCGCCTTCCCAAATCAGGGCAAGCTTATTCTTGCGCCAGGTTTTGAGATGGCGATCAATCGCGTTGTAAACGATGTTTGTCTTCCCGCCCACAAACCACTGATAGAAAGGCTTGTTGCTATCGTCGAGCACCTTGTCCCATGGCTTGAACCATTCGAGCTGGCTGGCCATATCGGCCCAAAACTCCTCGCAATGGCTGATCGTCCACTGATACAGCTCATCGTAGGAATTGAAGCCTTTGCTACGGGCATACGCCATCACATTGGATTGCTCAACCAGCGCCGGATCGGGGTAATACAATTCACTGGTGTCATGCAGCGCCACATCGCGAGTCTCGGTCATGTGTCGAACCTCCTTGTTACGAATCCATGCGGCGGGGTGCTTACATTGCGGATGCTTCGATTATAGGCTGCGCCGCGTATCTGTGTCAAACCATTGCACTGTGGATATTTTCACAATAGCGAATAAATGTGATCAGAGATTAAAGATACGGTAAAGTTTTGCTAAATCGTTATCGCAGAGCGCTCTACGGATGCCTGCCATAGAGCGCTCCAGTCAATTGTTATGAGAGATCGCCGCGCAGCAACTCAATCGCTTCGCGCACCATATCGACGGTGGCGTCGTCTTCAATGGTGCTCAGATCGCCGAGGTTGTCACCCTGATACACGGCACGGATGACTCGTCGCATAATCTTGCCCGAACGGGTCTTGGGTAACATACTCACAAAGTGTACCGCTTTCGGAGTCGCAATCGGGCCGATCCTTTCGCGCACCAGTTGGCGAATTTCGTTGGCGATGTCGTCTTGCATCTGAGGAGTGATATGCTGTTTAAGGACGGCAACGACCAGCACATCTTCGCCCTTCAGTTCGTCGCGCACGCCGATCACACTCGCCTCAGCGACTGCCGGATGCGCCGAAACCACCTCTTCAATCTCGCGCGTGCCCAGTCGGTGACCACTCACATTCAACACTTCATCGGCGCGTCCAAGCATAAACAGGTAGCCATCAGCATCCTTAATCGCATAGTCGCCGGTCATGTAGAGGAGCTTATCCTTGAAGTGGCCCCAATACCCCTTCACGAAGCGCTCATCGTCGTTCCAGAGGGTAAGCAGTGTTCCCGGCGGGAGTGGCCCATGTTCAACCAGAAAGCCCTTTTCACCGGGTGGTACCGGTTTGCCGTCGGCATCAACCACTTCGAGGCGATGACCGAAGGCCGGTTTGGTGGGAGAACCGGGTTTGATCGGCAACAACTCGACGCCGACCGGATTGGTCACCATCGGCCAGCCACTCTCTGTTTGCCAGTAGTGGTCAATCACCGGGACTCCGAGCGCTGCGCTTGCCCATTCGTAGGTTGGGGCATCGAGTGGTTCACCGGCGGCGTACAACAGCTTCAGTGAACTAATGTCGGCGTCACGCATCCAGTGTTCGGGGAATTTGCGCAGTGCCCGTAGCGCAGTTGGTGCCGTGAAGACGTGGGTCACGCCGTATTTTTCAATTACCCGCCACCAGACGCCGGGATCAGGGTGATCGGGCCGGCCTTCATAGACGACTGTTGGTACACCTTTGAGCAGTGGTGCGTACACGATGTACGAATGGCCGACCACCCAGCCAATATCGCTGGTGCTCCAGAAGACATCGCCATCGCCGCAATTGTAGATGGTGCTCATGCTGGCGTAGAGGGCAACCATGTAGCCACCGGTATCGCGGACAACCCCCTTGGGCTTGCCGGTGGTACCCGACGTGTACAGTATGTACGAGGGATCGGTGCTGGCAACCGGTACCGGTTCGACGTAGCACTCACTGCGTTTAGCCAGTTGCTCGTACCAGTCGAGATCGCGACCTTTCTTTAACTCTACCGGTACCAATCCTCGATTCAACACCAGCACATCACGTACACTATCAGTATTGGCTTCGGCCAGGGCCTTATCAACAATCTCTTTCAGTGGTACCGGTTGACCTTTGCGCATACCGGCATCAGCCGTCACAATCAGCACCGGTTCAGCATCATCAATTCGTGAAGCTAACGAGGTTACCGAGAAGCCGCCAAAAACGACCGAGTGAATAGCGCCGATGCGCACGCAGGCCAGCATCGCGAAGATGGCTTCAGGTACCATCGGCATGTAGATGATGATCCGATCTCCCTTTCGCACACCCAGGTTGTGGAAGAGACCGGCCAGTCGGTTCACTTCGCGGTACAGCTCGAAGTAAGTGAGGGTTCGCGATTGTCCGGTTTCAGCACTCTCCCAGATCAGAGCGGCCTGCCCGCGCCTACCGCCCAAGGCGTGACGATCAACGGCGTTGTAGCAAAGATTGGTCTCACCACCAACGAACCAGCGCGTAAAAGGGGGATTGCTATTATCGAGTACCTTATCCCAGGGTTTGTACCAGTGTAGTTCAGCAGCGAACTCGGCCCAATACGCTTCGGGTTCCTCAATCGACCGGCGGTAAACGGCTTCGTAGCCCACAGCGATCCTCCTCTGCGAGTAACAAGGTATCTGTTTACGGGCGACAAAAGGTTATCTTATTATAATCCAAGTTGCTACCTTACGTCACCACAGCGGTGCGGGACGTTGAGCGCGACGGGGGAAGGGGTGGAACACGGATGGACGCGGGTGAGGCGGATGCACGCAGATAGATCGTCACCCAAGGTGCTCCCCTTATATCACCACAGCGACACAGAGGATGGGAAGAAACCAGGTTGCTGCCGTGAGACGCAACGTCGCACGTCCATGGGAACTGGATGCTCACCACGTTGCTGGTGCGATTACGCCATACGGTGTTACGGGCAATGTCGTGCTGGTCATCCTGGCAGTCAGTCTCCGTAGCCTGTCACAGTATAGGTGGCAACTTGAGTTTTCATAGCAGAAACCGAAAAAACTGGTATTGCCCACATTGCTGCGCTATTACTATATCCAGCACCGCTGTAGAACCTGTTTCAAAAAACATCTGCCAAAGGTTATCTCATTCATTGCCGACCGACCCCAATCGTGGCGAGCATCCACAGCATCCGCATGACCAGCCGGGTCAACGGCAGGCCACGCGCCGGATCGTGTGTACG
>NZ_DAOUBI010000157.1:0-12066 GCF_034432675.1 Chloroflexus sp.
AAAACATCTACTAGGAAGGTATCACATTCAATGCCGACCGCTTCCATGATCGTGACGAGGACACCCGGCATTCGCGTGACCAGCCGGGTCAACGACCTGACACGTGCCAGATCGTGTGTGCGGCTGGCGCGGCAGCATGGCTGCCGCACTCCAAACGTCGCGACACGCGGATGATGAGCGAGCAAGGCAACCAATCCAGCGCGTGATAGCACCACAGATGGTTGTTAGAGCGCGACAGTACAGCGTTATATGAAATAAGTTTTTCCTCCGTATGGCCGACACTTAATTTGACATAAATGTTCAATCAACAAAACTTCGTTCCATTCTCAATTGTGGAGGTTGCAATGAATCGAGCTCAGCAGAGCCGCTTATTTCCAATCATTGTTGGTGGGTACGGCGTGCTGTGGGCAATCTTCGGGCTGATCAACCTTAATGTTGACCTGATTAATCTATCAGGGCGTGGGATGGAGGGGCTGGCTGCGCAGGTCGGGATTGTGTTCTTCGGTGTACCTTCGCTGGTATTCGCTATGCTGCTGCTGGTATGCGCGGTTGGTCTCTGGCATGAACGACGCTGGGCGTTGATGATGGCGCTGCTACTCGCGGTTATTCAGTTGCTGGTTGGCGTTTTGATCAGTTTCGTACCCGCTGAGATAGCGTATGCCGGTATCGCCGGCGCACTGATGGCCGCGGCAGCACTGTGGTATATCGTCAGACGACTGCGGGCTGGTGGGTAGGAGGCATCACACCTTCACCCCCGACCCCGCTTCCACAGCGCGGGAAAGGGGACGCAGAAGCCTGCATCGAGGCGTTCTGATCGTGTCTCCGCCCCAGCTCTGCCAGCATTCCATGCATGCATCACCGGACTACAACACGCACGGTGATGTGATATAGTTTTCCATGCATTTGGGATATTCCTTGAGTAACATCAATAACAATGCTAGCATACCGTGATAATGTACCATTTATGGTTCCCTACCGGCCTAACCCGCTCTTCCGGGGGCGGGATAAAGAGCTTGCCGGCCTCGAACGACTGGTGTGCGGTCATAAGCAGGTGACGGTGGTGATTAGTGGGATGGCCGGCGTGGGTGAGAGCCAACTGGCTGGCGAGTGTGCTCACCGGCTCCGCGACCACTTTCCCGGTGGAGTCTTCTGGCTGTCGATGACCAACCCTGATGACATCCAGGTCCAGGTAGCACTCTGCGGCGGGCCTGATGAGCTGAACCTGCCCGGTTGGGACGGGTTAAGCCTGGAGGATCGGGTGGCTGGCGTCAAACGGGCGTGGGCGATACCGGTGCGTCGCCTGATCATCTTCGATAACCTGGAGGACAGGGAACTGCTGGCGCAGTGGCGGCCCAACACTGGTGGTGCGCAGGTGCTGGTCACCAGCCGGCGCGGTGACTAGCGGGCAACGGATGGTGTCACCGAATTGCCGTTGCGTCCGCTGGATCGGTCGGCGAGCTATCAGGTTTTGCTGAAACCACGAGCTTATGAACAGGGTCGGCAGCAGGCGTATGAGCAGGCTCGGCAGATTGAGGCATGGCTGGCCGATCCGCAGCAGCGGGCGGCTGCCGATGCGATCTGTGATGGGCTGGAGACCTGCCCCTGGCGCTGGCGCTGGCCGGTGCCTATCTGGCCGCCAAACCGCGGCTGGCGCTGGCCGACTATCACCGGCGGTTGCAGGAATCGTTACTGGCCGACCCGGCGCTGACTGATGCGATGGCGGCTGACGCCGGCCTGCCAACCAAATATTAGCGCAGCGTTGCTGCCGCACTGACCCTGAGCTATGAGCAGCTTACCCCAGAGAAGGATGCCGCAGCGCTGACCATGTTCCACCGACTGGCCTGGCTGGCAGCGCTACCGGTACCAGAGGAGCTCTTGACCGCGTTGAGCGACGGTCAGTCTCCCGATCCGGCCCTGCGTCGGCTGCGGGCAGTTGGGCTAATTGACCAGCGTGAGATACAGCTCCATCGCCTGGTTGCTGCTTTCGGCCGTGATCCAGAACCGGCAGTGACTTTCACTGCCACCGTGACGGCAATGCTGGCAGTGATAGATGAGCAGGACCTGATCGGATGCCGCTGGTGGGGATACCCTACCGGCCACATCTGGAGGAGCTGTGCCGGCACGCGGATCAGTTAGCAGAGACGCTGACGGCCCGACTGCTCACGACAACCGGCCGGTTGCTCTATGTGCAGGAGTCGTATGCGGTAGCCCGCCCGCTTTATGAACGGGCGCTGGCGATATACGAACGTACCCTCGGCCCCGACCACCCGGATACTCGCATCATCCGAACTAATCTGACAGACCTGAACACAGAGTAAGTAGAACTCGTCATCACTTCTCCAGTGGTGGCATTTCTAGTGCAACATAGCATCCGATATGTTTCACTAAAATATACCCGATAGAACCGCCAGAAACCTTCGTTTGTAGAGTTACTGTTCCACATCTTGAGCAGCGTAGGGCGAAACGCTAGAGCCTAATCCCCGTGACCAGCGTGGTCAGCGGCGGCCACGCGCCGGATCGCGAGCACGGCTGGTGCGGCAGCATGGCTGCCGCACGCCAAACTGCGCAACACGTGCATAATGCGCGGGCGCGGCACCTAGTTCGGCGTGCGCTAGTCCTCCTCACGGCTTGTAGGAAATATGTTCTACAGCGCCGTTCCCTGCTCTGCCATTGAACGACCGGCTTATGGGCCACACGCACGCTGTTTGCTGGTACCATGAAGGAAACGAAGGGGTTGCGATATGCACCCTGAACATACAGCAGATGCTCTTTGTTATCCAGGAGTTGTTTATGTCAATAAATGGCAGGGAACCAGCAGCGGCTCGTAATGTGTTGGGTGGCCCGCTGGCACTGTGCAGTCAGCAACCGCTGACCGGTTTTTTTCGGACAGGCTGTTGTGACACCGGGCCGCACGATGTCGGTTTGCACGTTGTCTGTGCGCAGGTCACGGCGGAGTTTTTGCGTTTTAGCCGTGCCCGTGGCAATGACCTGATCACGCCCCGACCCGAATATCGCTTTCCAGGGCTGAAGCCGGGTGATCGGTGGTGTCTCTGTGCGCTGCGCTGGCTGGAAGCCTATGAGGCCGGCGTTGCGCCGCCTGTGATCCTCGCGGCAACCCACGAAGCTGCGCTGACGGTGATTCCGCGGGCAGTGCTGCTGGCACATGCGTTGGATGTGCCGGAAGACGCGGGCACGGTGTAGTCTGATCGCCGCGTTAACACATCTCTACCTTTCGGCTGATGCCGGTCTAACGGAGCTATGCTATGCTGTAGATGGCGCATCAGCAGAGAAGATGACCGTCCATCCGCCGGTTCTGTCCGGCTTGCGCCTGCGTGAAGCAGCGTGTGCGAACGATGACGTCCCGTTGTGGATTGATGCGCCTTGGGGAAGCGTCACGCACAGATGTACGGTTGTCGGCGAGAGGAGCATGTGTATGTTTACCCGTTTTCTGAAGTTCTTGCGTCGGCTTGGCCAGATTCACCCGGCTGTGATCGCTATCGCGCCTGATCGCACGTGGTAGAGAGTACGGTACAATGAACGAGATGGTATTCGTTCATTGAACAAGGAGCGCACCAATGGCCCGTGTCGGTATCTATGGCGCAACCGGGTACACCGGGATTGAGCTGATCAAACTGCTCTCCCGCCACCCGGAGGTTGAGATAGGCTTTGCAACCGCTCGCTCTACTGCCGGGCAGCGCCTGAGCGAGGTCTTTCCGATCCTGAGCGATCTGCGATTGACCGCGGTGGAGGAGGTCGATCCGGCGACGGTTGATCTCGTCTTTGCCTGTCTCCCCCACAACACCCCCGATTTGATTCCCATCGTGCAACGAGCGCTGGCTGCGGGTGCCAGAGTGGTCGATTTCTCCGACACCTTTCGCATCAGTGATCCGCAGGTCTACGCTGCGCGGCGCGGAAAGGAACATCCGGCACCGGAGTTGCTCGCTCAGGCTGTGTATGGATTGCCGGAGCTACATCGCGAGCGAATCCGGCAGTCGCGGTTGGTTGCCAATACCGGCTGTTATCCATTGACCGCCATTCTGCCGCTGGTGCCACTGGTGCGCGCCGATCTGCTTGCCGACTCGACGGTGATTGTTGATAGTAAGTCAGGCGTCTCCGGCGCCGGTCGCTCGCTGTCGCTCAAGACCCACTTCGGCGAAACCCACGAAACGTTCAGCGCCTACAATATTGGGCGCGTCCATCGCCATCTGGCCGAAATGGAGCAGGAGACCGGCCTGCATATCATCTTCGCCCCCCATCTCCTGCCGGTTTTCCGTGGCATCCTTTCAACAATTTATGTCAACTTAAAGCCGGAGGTTGACGAGGCAACGCTGGCCGCAGTCTATGCCGATGCCTATGCGGCTGAGCCTTTCGTCCATGTCTTGCCGGGCGGACGGTTGCCGGAGCTGCGCCACGTGCAACACACGAATCATGTGGTGATCGGTTATCAGATGGTTGAGCCAGGGCGGGCGATTCTGGTGGCGGTGATCGATAATCTGGTAAAGGGGGCCGCCGGACAGGCAGTGCAGAATATGAATTTGCTGCTGGGGTTTGCCGAGACGGCGGGGCTGATGGGGTAAACTGCACCACTGGGTGCAGTAGACTATTACGGGGCAGGGTTTGTTCCTGCCCCGGTCAGTTCTTTAGCAGAATTACGTCAATGCCTTTTCGGTTTCGCGGTCGAAGATGTGCATCTTCTCCATGTCGAAGACCACGTCGATAGTGTGGCCGGTGCGAGCGTTCGAGCGCGGATCGAAGCGACCAATAAACTCTTTGCCGCTACTCTCAACGTAGGCGTAGATCTCGGCTCCCATTGGCTCAACCACGTTAACTGCTGCGTGAACCTTTGCCCGTTCATCAACGCCACGGGGCACGAAATGCGCATCGTGCAGGTCTTCGGGGCGAATGCCGAAGTAGACGTTCTTACCGATGTGGCTGCTGACGTGATCGAGCTTGCTTGCCGGTACCGGCAGGACAAAATCTTTGCCGACAACCACACTCACCCCGCCATCGGTACGTTCCAGGCGCGCCTCGAAGAAGTTCATCGCCGGGCTGCCAATAAAGCCGGCCACGAACATGTTGGCCGGGTGATTGTAGAGGTTCTGGGGTGTGTCGAGTTGCTGCAAGATACCATCACGCATGACGGCAATACGTGACCCCATGGTCATCGCCTCGGTCTGGTCGTGGGTGACGTAGATGAAGGTGGTCTTGAGGCGCTGGTGGAGCTTGCTGATCTCGGCGCGGGTCTGCACGCGCAGCTTGGCGTCAAGGTTGGAGAGTGGCTCGTCCATTAAGAAGACGGCGGGATCGCGGACGATGGCGCGGCCCAACGCAACACGCTGGCGCTGACCACCCGAAAGCGCTTTTGGTTTGCGGTCGAGGAGGTGGCCGATGCTCAGCATCTCTGCCGCTTCCTTTACCCGGCGGTCGATTTCGGCTTTGGGAACGCGACGGAGTTTGAGACCAAAGGCCATGTTGTCGTAGACGCTCATGTGGGGATAGAGCGCATACGACTGGAAGACCATTGCGATGTCGCGATCCTTGGGTGGCACGTCGGTCACATCACGGTCACCGATGAAGATGCGGCCCTCGGTGATCTCTTCCAGGCCGGCCAGACAGCGGAGAGCGGTTGACTTTCCGCAGCCCGAAGGACCTACCAGCACCAGAAATTCACCGTCGGTAATGTCAAGGTCGAGATTCTTGAGCACAGTTACTTCGCCGAAGCGCTTCCAGACGTGGTCATACTTAATCGAGGCCATTTTCTGACTCCTTTTATGAGGCGAGACGCCTCACCACAAGAACCGATATATTCCTCAACCGGCTGCACGCACCGGCGCAGCGGTGGAGTGACGAACAATCAGGCGTAACGGCAGGAGGGTTACATCCGGCACGTTGCGCCGTTCAACCAGCCCGATCAGATGCCGGGCAAGCACTGTACCAAGCTCGCGATGTGGAGCGTGGAGCGTGGTAAGCGGCGGATAGGTATGGGCGGCCAGGGGCAAATCATCACAACCAACAACCGAAACATCCTTCCCCACTGTCAAACCGGCATCGCGGATGGCGTGCATGGCACCAAAGGCGAGCGTATCAGACGCCGCCAGCACTGCTGTCGGTGGTGTCCGCATTGCCAGCAGCTCCTGCATTGCATTGACGCCATCGTCTTCACTGCTTCCGGCTTCGATCACCAGGGCCGCTTCACGGCGAAGGCCATGGGCATGGAGTGCTGCCCGGTAACCAGTGTAGAAATGTTCGCTCACACTGAGATCAGAGGCGGCAGTGATGAGGGCAATGCGACGATGACCGAGCCGCGCCAGGTGATTGACGGCCTGTTCAGCGCCGGCCCGGAGATCAAAACCGGCAACCGGGCAGGAGAGACCGGGAGTCGGCGCACCGATGGCAATGGTGGGAACGCCGGCAGCCGCCAGACGCACTGGCCGCTCGTCGTTGCGACGGATATCGAAGATGACCAGACCATCAACTCGACCACTACGGGCCAGTCGCAACGCCAGTTCGTCTTCGGATTCGGCAGTAGTGGGGGATGCAATCAACAGGCAATAGCCGGCGGTGGTGGCTGCCTCGCTCAAACCGGCCAGGAGTTCGGCAGTCGCCGGGTCGGCCAGACGACCGGCAATGCCGGGAGCGACAATGCCGATGGTGTGCGAGCGGGTGCGCAGGGCACGCGCACTGTGGTTGGGTTGATACCCCAGCTCGGCGACCGCGGCCAAGACGCGCGCCCGGGTTGGTTCACTGACCACACCGGTCCCGTTGAGGACATAGGAGACGGTTGCGGTTGATACCTGCGCCCGGCGTGCAACATCTTTGATCGTAGCCACGGTCTTCTCGCTCGTTAGTTAAACGATTAAGCGGTTAATCGATTAAGTGAAGTATAGCACGCGGAGGTGTTGATGTCAAGGGATGAGTTCACTAGAGACACGGAGGATCCAACAGAGGATGTGGTGGTAGAAGTTATCTCGTTAATCATCTCATGATCGTGACGAGCACACACAGCATTGCCGTGACCGGCAGCATGAACAACGTGACACGCGCCAGACACCAAGCACGGCTGTTGCGGCAGCATGGCTGCCGCACGCCAAACGCCGCGACACGCACATGATGCGCGGGAAAAGCAATCAATTCAGTAGCTGTGGTGAAAATATCCTATCGCTCTCCAGAGTTCACCCCGTACTCGCCGCTATCTGGTATCATCAGTGCGTGTACTGAAGTGATATGGAGATACGGTCATGCAACATGTCATTCACGGCCCAGCCGGTACCGCTACGTTCGATGGTCACGGTCAGATCGTTTTTACTCACGAAGGCCGCACGATCTTGTGCTGTCGAGGAGTAACAGCACATGCATACGGTACGGATATACCGACTACCGGTGTTGTGAGTGCTGATGTTACCGAGCATCAGGCTCGTCTTCACTACGCGACCACGCGCCCAGAGGTGATACTGCGCCTGACAATTGAGACAACGCCTATCGGCTTTCGCTTGATCTGGTCTGGCCCGCCCAATCTGCCGGCACTGCGGGTTGAATGGCAGCTTGAACCAGGAGGCCCCTGGTACGGTATGGGTGAGCGCGTGTTTCAGCACTGGCCGCTCGACCGTGGAGTGGTGATTTCCGATCCATTTGAGCCAATTGACCATGGTCGTGACGGCACGCTAAATATCGCAACTCCCTTCTGGATGAATGCGGTCGGGGCTGCGATCTGGCTGGAAGAGGGTGATGGAGAGCTGGCAGTGACGATGAACCGCGACGGTGATGAGTTGTTGCGTATCACTGTGCGCGAGGCGCCACCGCCGCCTACGCTCGGCTTCGATGAACGCTATGCCGCGCCTGGCCCGGCACTGGTTGCCCAGGTGATTCTGGCGGCCAATGCGCCCGCTGCATTTTACACGGCACTGCCGCTGTTGGGCCGACCGGCCGCTGCTCCGCCGCTGGAGTTGTTTAGCCGCCCGATCTGGACGACCTGGGCACATTATAAGATGTCGGTCACCCAACGGGATGTGTCCGATTTTGCAGCTCAGATCGTTACCCGTGGTTATCCCTACTCGGTGCTGGAGATTGATGATCGCTGGCAACGGGGCTATGGGGCGTATGTGTTCGATCCGCGGAAGTTCCCCGATCCGCGGGCGATGGTGGATGAGCTGCACGCAGCCGGTTTTAAGGTGACGCTCTGGACACCAACGTTTTTCGATCCGGCTGACCCGGCCTTTGCGGTCGCGGCGCGGCGCGGGTATCTGATCCGTCATCCCGCCGATAATGCACCTTATCTGGTGCGGTGGTGGCAGGGCTACGGCGGTGTGCTCGATATGACCAATCCTGAAGCGGTGGCGTGGTGGCTCAGTGAACTACGTGCTCTTCAGGCAGAGACCGGGGTCGATGGGTTTAAGTTTGATGCCGGTGAAGCCAATTTTATCCCGCCTGACGCCATCTGTTACGTGCGCGAGCCGCGCCGTCGCTATGCCGACCGCTACACCGAATTTGTGGCCGATCACTTTGCCTATACCGAGGTGCGCGTCGGTTGGCGCGGTCAGCGGCGTGGCATTCTCTACCGCGAGTGGGATAAGTGGAGTCGCTGGGGGATTGATAATGGTCTGCACAGTGTGCTGACGCAGGCGCTGACGCTCGGTCTGTGTGGATATCCATTTGTGCTGCCGGATATGATCGGCGGGAATGCGTATCAGGATGAGGTGCCGGATGGCGAGCTGATGGTGCGCTGGACGCAACTCTGTGCGTTGTTGCCAACGATGCAATTCAGCGTTCACCCGTGGCAGTACGGCGCCGAGGTTGACGCTATTTGCCGCCAGTATGCGCAACTCCACGTTGATCTGACGCCGTATCTGGCAACGCTGATCGAAGAGAATCTGCGCGATGGCACACCACTTGTACGCCCCCTCTTCTGGTACGCGCCAACGGATACGCAGGCATTGCATTGCGATGATCAGTTCCTGCTCGGTGCTCGCTATCTGGTGGCGCCGGTTGTCCGCCCCGGTCAGCGCCGGCGCGATGTCTACCTGCCGGCAGGAGTCTGGCGTGACTACTGGAGTGGTGCGGTTCATCAAGGGCCAGTCGCTCTCACCGATGTACCGGCGCCGCTTGAGCAGATGCCGCTCTTCGAGCGACAGGATGAACCGTCGGGCCAATGAACCGGTCAATCCCATAAACAACAGAGCTGTGAGGTGTATATGCAGCACTCCGTTCGCGTTCATCGTAACGGTATCGAGCTTGATGGAAAACCCTTTTATCTGCTCTCCGGTTGTGTCCACTACTTTCGCTGGCCGCGGGCCGAGTGGCGACCACTGCTCGAACAGGCGCGCTGGTCCGGTCTCAATACCATTGATACGGTGATCCCGTGGAACCGGCACGAACCACAACCCGGTGTGTTCGATTTTAGCGAGGAAGCCGATTTGGGGGCGTTTCTCGATTTGTGTCACGAATTGGGCCTGAAAGCGATTGTGCGCCCCGGCCCATACATCTGCGCCGAATGGGAGAATGGTGGTTTGCCGGCATGGTTGACGGCCAGCGGTGATATGCGTTTGCGCAGCGATGATCTGGCGTTCCGCGATGCGGTGTTGCGCTGGTTCGATACGCTGATGCCGATCCTGGTGCCGCGCCAGTATCCGCACGGCGGCCCGATTATTCTCTGCCAGATCGAGAATGAGCACTGGGCGTCGGGGGTGTACGGAGCTGACACGCATCAACAGACACTGGCTCAGGCCGCACTAGAGCGCGGTATTGTTGTTCCGCAGTACACCTGTATGGGGGCGATGCCCGGCTATCCAGAGTTTCGCAATGGCTGGAGTGGGATTGCCGAGAAGCTGGTGCAGACCCGCCAGCTTTGGCCTGATAATCCGCTGATCGTGTCGGAGTTGTGGAGTGGCTGGTTCGACAATTGGGGCGGTCATCGCCAGACCCGTAAGACGGCGGCCAAACTCGATATGACTCTCCACCAGCTTACCGCTGTGGGATGTGCCGGTTTCAGCCACTGGATGTGGGCCGGCGGTACCAATTTCGGTTTCTGGGGTGGGCGTACCGTCGGCGGTGACCTGATCCATATGACGACCAGCTACGACTATGACGCTCCAGTGGATGAGTATGGTCGACTGACCGCAAAGGCGCTGGTTGCCCGCCGCCATCATCTCTTCCTGAGCTGTTTCGGAGCCGACCTTTCGGCAGTGCTGGCCGATGCGCTCCCCGGCGGGATGACGGTGATTGCGCCGATGGCTGTTGCCGGACGGAGTGAGGGCGGTGCCCAGCCGTACCGTACCGTGCGCACCGGCCCTTCGGCGCCACCCGCGTGGCAACATTTCTGTGCCACCTTCCTGATGAATCCCGGTCTGGAAGCGGCCAGTTACGAGGTCTTTCTGCCTGATGGCGAACACTTGAGTGTCGAAGTTGAGCCAACGAGTATCCGGCCTATCTTTGCCAATCTGCCGTTGGGTGAGAGCGGGATTACCATCACCGGCCATACCGGGCGCATCCTCGGTTACTGGCCCGATCAGGGCACGCTGGTTATCTACGGCAACGAGGGCGAGCAGGGCAAACTGAGCTTGCAGCTTCCCAGTCCACCGGTTGGCATTCACGCCAATGATGCCGGACTGACGGCCAGAGTGCGTTTACGCGATCAGACGCTCCAGATCGAGTACTGGATTACGGCTGACGGACGCCGGATTGAAGTGGCCTGGGATGATCACGCTTTGTTGATCGAGCTGCTGCCACAACGTCTGGCCGAACGCTACGGTAGTCAACCGTTTCCGGTAGCCGCGCCGGTTCAACGCACGATGTTGCCTACCCGCGCCTTTGCAGTGCTAGAAGCGACTGCCAACACTGACTGGCAGCCGATTCCCGGCCCTGCCCCTCTCGAACAGATCGGCTGCCCGTATGGCTACGGCTGGTATCGAGCGGAAGTAGACTTGACCGCGCCGTTAGATACCGTCCTGGCTGTACCCGAACTCAACGACCGCGCCCTTGTGTTGCTCAACGGCGAATTTATCGGCGTCCTTGGTGTGCATCCGCATGGGCCACGCTACACGCTGCCCCTCAGCCTGCCTGCCGGTCGGCACGATCTGCGGCTGCTGGTCGATAATCTGGGCCGTTTCAATTACGGCTTGAATCTGGGGGAACGAAAAGGATTACTGGCGCCCCTGTACCTTGATGGCGCTCAGGCCGACATCTCGGACGGTTGGGCGGCCTACTGGCAAGAGGTGCAGTTCGCCGGTGAAGTCGTTGCCAACGTCAAGCCATGGGCGGCCCGCCCTGATGCAGTCAACGTACATCTCGGTCGCTTTGCCTGGTCGGGGCCGATGGTCTGGCTGATCCGCACCATCGAAGTTGTTGCCGGCAGACGCTACCGCGTCCACATCACTGGCGACCGCAATTCGGGTGTATTCTTCGTCAACGGCATTGCCGTCGAGCGTTTCAGTCGCCACCGCAGCGGTGGCTTCATCGCCACCGACATCACCGACCTGCTTAGACCGGGGATCAACACGCTGGCCTTGCAAATTCTCAACTACGCCGGAGCACCATGGCGAGCGACCCTTATCAGCTACGACGCCGACCGGCCCTTACCGGTGCGCTGGAGCTTCCGGGCCGGCGTGACGGTGAGCGATCAACCGGCTCCGCCAACCGGTCCCGCTTTCGTACAGGCTGTGTTTGCACGCAGTGACCTGCCGGTGAATCTGCGCCGATTGGCAGTGCGCCCCGGCACGCTCGACAAAGGCCAAATCTGGCTCAACGGCCAAAATTGCGGGCGTTTCTGGCAGATTGGGCCACAAGAGGAGTATAAGCTGCCGGTGTCATGGCTGACGGCACAGAACGAACTGCTGCTCTTCGTCGAGCAGGCGCGGAGCGGTGCGCTTGAGCTGGTGTATGAGGGGTAAGTCCTCACCCCCGGCCCCTCTCCCGTGCTGCACGCTATGCATTACCCATACCTGGTGTCAACCACGTGCGTATCAGCGGGGATGATCGCTATGGGTGCTGTTGTGAGCAACTGGTCCGTTGGCAGAGTGCGCTCCAGCCGTGCCAGCACGTGCTGGATGGATTGCCGTACCCGCTTGTTATGCA
>NZ_DAOUBI010000158.1:0-31680 GCF_034432675.1 Chloroflexus sp.
GTACTCGCCACGATCGGGGTCGGTCGGCAATCAATGAGATAACCTCTGGCAGATGTTTTTTTGAAACAGGTTCTAGAACTTATTTCATAAAAAGTTGTACTGTCGCGCTTGAATAGCCATCTCAGGTGCCATCACGCGCTGGATTGGTTGCCTTGCTCGCTCATCATCCGCGTATCGCGACGTTTGGCGTGCGGCAGCCATGCTGCCGCGCCAGCCGTATACACGATCCGGCGCGTAACATGCCGTTGACCCGGCTGGTCACGCGGATGCTATGGGTACTCGCCACGATCGGGGTCGGTCGGCAATCAATGAGATAACCTCTGGCAGATGTTTTTTGAAACAGGTTCAAATGTGATCGAAAATCCAATTCTGTCACAATAATTGAAGGAATACCCGATTAAAGAACTTCATAGTGCCTCAGCTTGACAAGCAATCGCTGCTCTACTACACTGGCAGCGCATTAAAGAGAGTCAATATCAGGAGCAAGGCATGGCGCGGATCGTCGCTGTCATCAACTTGAAGGGTGGTATTGGCAAAACCACAACCGTCGTCAATGTCAGTGCCGGTCTGGCATTGAAAGGTGCGCGTGTCTTGCTCATTGACATCGATGCCCAGGGTAACCTGGCGATGGCGCTCGGTGTCCAACCGCGCCGAACCCTCTATGAGGCAATTGTAGAACATAAGCCGCTCACCGATTTGCGGATAACTGCCCGTCCAAATCTCGATCTGGTTGCCGCAAATGAAACGCTGTTGCTGGCGCATCAGGCTATCGCCGGACGTGCGGATTGGGTACGGGTGCTTGAACACCTGGTACGCCCGCTACGCAATGAATACGACTTCATCTTCTTCGATTGCGGTGGTTCGCTCACTGTACTCAATCAAAATGCGTTAATCGCAGCTACTGATGTGATTATCCCGACGACGGTTGAGCCGTTTGCGGTGAAAGGATTGGAAAAACTGGTCGCTCAGATCGGTCGAGTAAAGGGTGGCACCGGCGTGGTACGGGCCATCATCCCAACCATGGTAGACCCACGTATGCGGCAATCGGTGGAACTGCTTGCCTATCTGAATCGTATCTACGGACGGCTGGTTATGCCACCGGTACGCGTGAATGTACGGCTTTCCGAAGCCTCAGCCGTTGGTAAGACTATCTACGAGTATGATCCTCGTTCACGCGGTGCCCTCGACTATGCCCAGATTGTTGAACTGTTGAGCAAGGATTGGGATTTTCGATCGGCCCGCCTGGTTGCCGCCCCAAACGCAGGACAATCGCCAACCGTATCGTCGGCGGTTTCACCACTTGCACCATTGGTGACGGGTGGTGGAGAGGTGCAAACCGATACCTGCCCTAATTGCAGCCATCGGCTCCAGCGTGCTACCGTGGCCGGCTATCGTATCACCTACTGCACCAATTGCCGGTATCGTCGGCAAGAGCTAATCCGTGGTGAACCGTAGATAATACTTATAACCCAGGTTTCCACCTTATATCACCACAGAGATACGGAGGACACAGAGGATTGGTGCAACCCGAGTTGCTGCTTTGAGGCGTGAAGCAGCGCGTCCGTGGGAACTGGCTGCCGCTCAAATCCTTCATGCGGTTGCACTGCACGGTGTTGAGCACCACGTCGTGCTATTCATCCTGGTAGTCAGCCTCCGTGGTCTACTCACAGCATGGAAGCAACTTGGGTTACTTATACTCATCCGATGCTACGTGTGATAGTCTACCAGCTATATACGCGCAGCTCGGATAATACCCCCTGCTCGAACTGACACCGGTAACAACTTAGTGTACAGCAATCACCGTCTATTGTTTTGGCGAGAGTGATTTGTACGGTGATGCAAATCTTCCATAGCACTGGCCAGATCGCTGTAGACCTGAGTAACTGGCAGCTCAATACCCAGACTCACCATCGTCTGCGCAACCTCCGGGCGCACACCGACCAGCACCACATCGGCACCCAACAGGCGAACACTTTGTACCAACTGAATCAATCCACCTGCCACCCCGGTATCGATGAATGGTACACCGGTGACATCGAGAATTAACCAGCGTGCCCGTCGCTGTTCAACGGCAGTTAGAGCCTGTTGCTGAATGGTTGCCAGCCGTTCCTGATCAATCGTTCCTACTAACGGAATAGCCAGTAGATCCGTTCCAGCCGGCAGCACCGGAACACTCAGGTTCCGAATCACGTCACGTTGTGCAATTACCTCGGCGAGCAGGCGATCTTGTTGCTGGGTACGCTCCTCTAATTCGCTCAACACCTCCTGCAAGGCCTCCGTCTGTGCATCAACCCGCCGATCAAGCTCGTTGTTCAACAACCGCAACTGATCGGCAGTTTGCTTTGCCTGTTGGAGCGCCGCCTGCAACCGCCGATGAAGGGCCTCATTTCCAGCACTCTGCACAAAACTGATGACACCGAGAAAGCCACAGAGCACGCCCACAGGAATTAAAAAGTCACGTGTGGTAAGATTGAGTGGAGTCGGTTCGAGAAAAAAGGCAATGCCTGCCAAACAACACGCTGTGAGTAAGAAGGTAAGGATCAGGCTACGCAGGCTTAAAATTGTCGCCGCCAGTACCAGAGGAACTGATAAAAAGATGGCAACTAGGCGATCAGGATTAGCCAGGGTCGCCGTTATAGTGCCAACAAGTGATAAAATAACTATTAACCATCCGGCAAGTTCAACAAAACCCCTGAATATTATAAAGATCACAAAAATGTATAGAATAACACTGCCAACAGAAGTAGCAAACAATCTTGTGAATTGAGAAAGATTAAATAGCAGCGAGATCACCACTACCAGGTTTATGCCAAGCAAACCCAGCGCGATAATAATGATATTTCGACCACGCTGCTGTACCTCTTCATCTGGGTGGCGGACGTTGAGCAGGGTGCGTATCGAGTTGAACATAGAAACACCGTTGCTTGTATCTTCGACCAGACTATGATTATAATAGGTTAACGGTTTTTTGACAACTTTCATCAATCGCAGTATGTCAGATCAACCACAACCGATCCCGTTTCGATCTGTTTTGCCTTATCTTGGCGCAGCTATTGTCATGCTGGCCGGGGTAGGTCTCCTCGGCCTGATCCAGCAACGTCCCCTTATTGTCGGCAATAGCTTCCTACGAATTGACGGCTTGAGTGCTCTGACAATGGTGCTGGCCGGTCTGATCGGGCTGACGGTTCCTCCTTCCTGGCGACGAATAGGTCAACTAGGTGCGTTGTGCATCGCCCTCCTGAGTGGCCATCTGATCGGGCTGGCGCTGGGGTCGCTGATCGGGACGGTACTATCTGAAGACCGCCGCTATTACCTTAGCGGAGCGGGAATGGCTGCCGGCTATCTGCTGATCGGGGCCGGTGCCGATTCGTGGTGGCTCGAATTCAGTGGTACCGGTCTGAACAGTATCAGCTTCGTGCTGCTCCTGGCCGGCGCTGTGATCGCGGTGGGTGGTATCGAGACTATAAGCCAGCGTGAATCGCCTTTTGATCCGCTGATCGCCTTGATCGGTTTGACTGCCTTGCTACGTCTGTACTCGGTTGGGCCGTGGAACCTGGGCTGGCAATTTGCGACCCTGCTGGCAGGTAGTGCCCTGGCGTTGGGGACAGCGTGGCGTGCGGTTACGGCTGAAGCAGCGCAGATCGCCGAGTCGTGGTTACAACGCGCTATCAGTGGTCTGGCGATGGTCACGGTTGGGTGCGCCACCCCAGCCGGCGTTGTGGCTGCCGGTCTGATCTTACTCCATCTGTGTGTACGACGATTGGGCGATCCGGCGTCCGGCATAGCGCCCTGGGCCGGCTGGATGTTGAGTGGAGCGGTACCGGGAACGCTGGGATTTATCGCCTTCTGGTCGGTCAGTGCCGCTGCGATGGCCGCCAGGATTGCCGTGTTGGCGATTGTGGTCTGGACGATTGCGTTGCTGCTTATCCTGGCTGCCGGCAGGAACATCGCTGGTCAGCATCGCCAGCGGAGCAGTATCGTCGCGTTGATAAGTCTGGGCGGAGGACTTGCATCGCCGTGGCTGGCACGCTGGTTGTTGCGTCCGCTGAGTGATCATTTGCAAGGCGGGCTTACACCTTACGGGGCAATCGAGCCGTGGGGATGGGCCGGTCTGCTGGCCCTCGATGCCGGATCACGAACTGCTGCGACTGCACCCGGTCTGGCCCTGCTGGCCCTGCTTGGCTTGATCGGTGCTCTGGCCTGGCTGATGTTGCGCTGGCGGAGAGGTGTATGAGCGATCTCCTCGGTGCTTTGGGTCAGGCCTGGCCACGGCTACTCCTCTATCCAGGTGGCCTCAGTGCAATGCTGGCCGTCGTTATGTTTGCTCGTCTGCGGGGTGTGACCATTACTCATGACCGTCATATCACAACGCTGATCGACACCTTGCCGCCACTGTGCGTCCTCACACTTCTCCCGTTGACACCGGCAGCGTCGTTTGCCTACGGTCTTGATCTAACGACAACATTACTCTTGCTCATGTGGCCGGTTATGCGCCGGGCCGCCCAGGAACGGCGTGATCCCCGCGACGTGATCAATCAATATCTCCCCATCATCATGGCAGCCATGGTATTTGCCAGTATCACCAACACCCTCAGCCTCAGTGGCCTGCTCCGCTGGCCGGCAGAACCACTGCCGCAGATCGGTTACAGTCTGGGCATCGTGGCATGGTTTGTTGGATTATCTCAAATTATGTCAACAAGACCCAATCTGGCAACCGCCTGTAGCGAGCTGGGGTTCGTGATGGTTGGTGTTTTGCCGCTGAGTGCTGGATTGCAGACCCTGTCTGTTCCTGGCGAAATAGCGGGATGGGGAATTATGTTCGCAAGTGTGGTTATCGCGATGATTGTCACCATCGGCGCCAGCTATCTTCCGCGCTGGATACGCTACTTGATAGCCGGTGCAACACTGCTGGCGAGTAGTCTGGCGATAGGATAAGCTATGCGGCATCGACCGAGCGATAACCACCATTCCCGTGTGGATGAAAGGTATCACTCAGGTTCGCAATGATCGTGCGGGCAAGATTCATCTCCGAACGTAGAAGCTGGCGCAGGCTCTGTGCATCCCGATCTTCCCACTGCTCAAACAGATCGACCATAGTCGAGCTAACCAACTGCACCGCTTCCAGCTCCACTTTTTGCCCAACAGGCTGGTAAATTCGTCGCACTTCAACCGATACCGAATCCATTTCCATTAAATCCGCCGGAAAGAGGCGCTCGAAAGCGCTGCGAACCGCACGTTGAAACATCCGCACCAGCTCAATATCGCTCCGATCACGATGGTTGACCAGGGTAACCGTGTACGTCAGCGTTAACTCGAGCGGGTCAGCCGGCAAATCGCGCCCTTCGCTAATTAGTTGATGTACCGGTGACCAGGTAAAATTCAGCTCCAGCCACGGCGGCATCGTTGCCAGCGTCAATGGCTCGGCATGTTCGGGAAAGAGTTCTATTTTACACGTGCGATCATGCGTTGCCGGGATGACGCTCTCTACCAGTGCATGTTCGTGTAGGCCAACACTCAGCCACGCATCTTCGAGCGCCATCACGAGATCGTCGTAGGTTACCATCAATTCCACTCCTTAAAGTTCGGTATCTAACCTCTTGATTGTACCGTAGTCTGACAATGATGGCAACCAACCGCAGAACGGTTACGGATGGCACGGAGACAGATACACGATTCAGGAATTATATGGTACACCAGAGATCGGGAAGAGAGCAAGCACACAGCAACGGTTCGCAGAATATGTGGTACGTGCTCCGTGTCTTGCAGATGATGCCCACGGCTACCCGCGGATGACGCGGATATTCGCGGATCGGCCTATCGCTGATAAGGATGTTTTACACCCTATCCGCGTCCATCCGCCAGACCCGCGTCCATCCGCGTTCCACAGGTGATGCCCACGGCTACCCGCGGATGACGCGGATGTTTACGTCTCTATAACATATCCGTTCACGTCGTTGGTTTGCGGTTGGATCGGTTTATAACCATCGTCACCAGCACCCGATAGATCGTCAGCAAGAGCACACTGCCGCCACTCACCCAGTACCATCCGATCAGGAGATCGGTATCGCTCCCACTGTACAGCGCGTGCAGGAGGCTGAGCAGCCAGATGACAAAACTGAGAAAATGGATCAGGCGCCACATCGTCTGTCCAATCCGCTGCCTAACGTAGAAACTGAAGGCAATGATGGCCATACCGTACAGGGTCAGTTGTCCCAGGCCGACCCAGAGCGGTTCGTAGCCGGTGTACGCAAAAGGTACGAGTATTTGCGGCAGGGTGGCGCTGATGTAGCGATCACCGAGCAGGATCAGGGCGTGAAAGATGGCGAAGGCCAATCCGAGCAGGCTGGTGTGTTGATGGAGATCGAATGCCCCCGGCCCACCCGGCCACAAACGCGCCAGGCGATTGGTCATCAGCAGGCCAAAGATCATCGACAGCCAGAGCAGTGCATACGCGACAACCGCACTGCTGCGCGACAGATACCAGTAGGCTTTCGGTTCGTCACCCAATAGCGAAGCGCTCAGGTTTGGTGCCCACGTGGGCAGGACGATCACCGCAGTAAAGGCACCCAGAATCGCACCGAGCAGCAGGGTCAACACCGCACCCAACGGCATTGCCGGGGGGAGATCAGCGAGTTCGGTAACCGGTGTCACCACCCGCGCAGGACGGCCAGGAGCCACCTTTTTGGCTTCTGTGAGTTCAGATGAGGAAGCTGGATTTGTCATGTAACACCTCACTAACGTTGATACTAGAGGCTTGCAGCCGATTCAACAGCCGGACGCCAGCAGCAGCGGGTGAGGGTAGCGGTGCGTATCACTGTACCGTCGGTGGTTACCAGCAGGCCGGCGAGATCAGGCCGGGCATTCAACCAGCACAAACCCTCGTCACTTCCGAGTATCACAACCATCTTCGCCGCCATCTCGGCAAGCGGCAGGCTGGACGCAATAACCGTGGCTGACAGCACGTCGGTTTGCGCCGGTGTACCGGTTCGCGGGTCAATCACATGGTGCATCCAGCGCCCGTTGTACTGCCAGCGCCGATAATCTATTCCCGATGTCGCAATTCCTCCGCGCCGAACCATCAGCAGCTCGATGCCGGTATCAGGCTGCCGTGGATCGGCAACTTCTACCGGCCAGGGTATACCATCACGGCGCGGCCCGCTGAGTGCGATGTCACCACCGGCATCAACCAGGGTGGGAAAACGTTTTCCCAGCCGGCGCACAACGATGGCCGCCGTCCAACCCTTGGCACTGCCACCCAGATCAAGCTGTACCCCTGCCGGTAACGTAATCGTGCGCCGAGAGGGGTCACATATGACACGCTGCCGGGAAGGTATTGGCACCGGTCGCTGGAGACGAATCTCATTTGATGCAGTGAGCAGCGCAAAATCACGGTCATAGCCGGCCTCGATCAACGCCGCACCAACCGTTGGCGTCACCAGGCCCTGACTCAGACGGGCGATCCGCAGAGCGTGACAAACCGCCTGCCAGAGTGTTCGTCCAACCCGGCGCGGCCCCTGTCCGGCAGCACGGTTGAGTGCACTCAATTCGCTCTGCGGACGAAACCGGCTGAGTATCTGTTCGTGGTGCAGAAAGATTTTCCGTGCCGATGTAAGTGCACTGCGGGCGGTTGGATCGGTACTATCCACGATAATGGTGATCGTCGAACCCATCGCCCGAAAACTGATCTGCTGCATAGCTATCTCCGCATCAACGCGATGAACGAGTGCGCGCTGCAGGTGCCGGACGAGGTGCCGGTACCGGTACGATCACCTCACGCAGGGTCGGTTGAGCCGGAGCTGGAGCGGCTACCGGGGCCGGAGCGGCTGCCGGAGCTGGTTGAGCCGCAGGCTGACGTGCCGGCATATCTGGAACATTGAGTGGTGCCACGGTCGGCAACACCGGCAACGCCGGTGATTGGCTTAACCAGTCCGGGAGTGGTTGATAGGCAACAGAGGGTGGAACAATAGTTATCATCGGCTCACCGGCAGCAACCTCTGGCGGATTCTGTGCCGCCAGCCACCCCCATCCGCCAATCGTTACCGCGAACGCCGCAGTACTGATTGCCCATTTCAGACCGGAAACGTCAGAACGGCCTGATTTGCGCTTCTGTTTCTCCATAACGTCTCTCCTTTTCTGGTGTGGCCTGAGTGAGATGGTAGTGCTGCACGTCAGGACAATGCGAACCTATACTAATTGCTCAAACCACACCCATTGCAGATTCCTGTTTCCCCTTGCGGGAATGCTTCTTTATTGCACAGATGTATGTCTAATACCCGATTTATAGCAGTCAGAGCACGCTACCGTCGTCCTATTGACCTGACCGACCATAAGTTGAGAAAACGACTAGTCATCTTTGTCATCCTTTTTCTTGTCATCGTCGTGCTCATCACCATCATCGCCATACACATTTTTCACTTTCGCGTACACCACCTGACCGGTGTAGGCATCAACGTAGACTTCACTGCCATCGCTGAACTTCACTTCATAGGCGTCTACCCCGTGATCGTATTCCCGCTTGACTTTCTTGACCGTACCACCACCCAAATACGCTACAGCAGCCGCGATAGCCTGGTCTTCACTGATGGGATTAGCAGATTGCGCAATCTCGGCGATAGTATTCGCCAGGATCGCCCCGGTTTGGGCGTTTACGTAAATCGCGCCACGATCAAACACAACTTCGTAGGCTGGCGTTCCTTGAAGACTGACCAATTCTGGTGATCGCATCAGGGTCGCGTTGCCGGCTGCGGCCTGGGCAATTGCCTGTGCCTGTTCCGATGAAACAGCGTAGGTCGGTGCCGGTGGTGCTGCGGGTACCTGCACCGGGTCTGGCTGTGCCACTTGTGGTGCTACGGGTGCCTGCACCGCAGCCGGCGCCGCCGGCACTGCCACAGCAGGTGCAGCCTGCGCTTCCGTAGCCACCTCATTGAGTTGCTGCTGGGCAGCGCTCAAGCGCTGATTCGCTTCCGCCAGACGCTGTTGCGCTTCGGCCAGTGCCATCTGATACGCCGCTTCCCGCTCGCGAATCAGGGCTTCGACGGTTGGATCAATGGCCGGAACAGTAATTGGGGCTGACTCGATCACGATCTCAGTTGGCACCTCGCTTACCGGTTCACTCACACTTAACCTGCTCGCGACCCCGCCAATCACCACCAGTACGAAAGCGGTCAATGCGGCTGAAATCAGAAACATCGTGCGATTCATAGCAATGTCTCCTTTCTGAATCTGGAAAATTGAACCTCACCTCAAATCAGTCATCGTCGTCACCGTACCCCTCGCCTGAACGGAGGCCGGTAGCGCCGGGGGTGCCGGCAATCAGGGTTTCCATTTCCTGGGGTGTCAGATTGGCCTCTGGATGGAGCAGAACATACGCACGTGGCGGCATCTCACCCTCACGCAGCACTTTAGCGATCTCGGCTGCCAGCTCCTCTGGCTCACGCAGGGGGAGCGAGAAGTTGAGTTCTGCCCGTCCTTTCACCACGTCATACGTCACCAGCCACGACACCGGGGCAATTCGGCTATACCAGGGCCAGTTCGTCTGGTTACTGTGGCAGTCGTAGCAGGCGCGACGAGCAATGTTCGCCGCTTCCGGCGTCGTCCAGGCTACATCGGTAACAACCGGCGGATTGGTTTGGCGCAGCCAGACCGGGACGGCCTGCATACCGACAAACAGAACCATCAGCGCAATCGCGATTGTGCGCGGCTTCAATAATCGTCTCAGCATAACGCCTCCCTGTGCAGTACGTACCTTCGCGACTAACAGTACAGCGGCTTTCTCAAAACACCCTTAAAACCGCCGCGCAACATTCCAATCTTTTTCCAAGGTTCTTGAGGTATAACAAACATCAGAGACATAGCCTGTCAGGTGAGGGAGAGACAACAGCAATGCGGATTTTGATTGTCGAAGACGACAAGCGCCTGGCCCGACTGATCGAACGGGTCTTGAGTGAAGAACGCCATACAGTTGACGTGGCCTGGGATGGTGAGAGTGGACTTGATCTGCTGATGCAGGGGATCTACGATGTGGCAATTATCGATTGGATGCTACCGGGACGCGACGGGCCATCGTTGTGTCGCGCAGCCCGTGCTGCTCGCATGCCAACCGCTCTCCTCCTCTTAACGGCCCGTGGTCAGATCGAAGATAAAGTCCTCGGTTTCGAGAGTGGTGCTGACGATTACCTGGTTAAACCATTTGCCTTCGAGGAGCTACTGGCACGGGTGCGAGCGCTGGGACGACGGTTCCACCCCAATCTTAGCGCAAACGATGAACTGCGGGTTGGCAACATTGTGCTCGATTTGCGGAACTACACGGCGCGCCGGGGTGAGCGTCGGCTTGATCTGACCCCCACCGAGTGGCGTCTGCTGGAATATTTGATGCGTAACGTCGGCCAGACCTTGACTCGTCAGCAAATTCTCGATTATGTCTGGTCGTTTGAACACGACGTGCAACTGCAAATGGTCGATGTCTACATCTCATACCTGCGCCGCAAGCTCAATGCGTCGGGCGAGGCCGACCCGATTAACACCATTCGTGGGATCGGTTACCGATTGGAGGCTGAACGTGTTTAGGGGACTACGCTGGCAATTTACCCTGTTCTACGCCTGTGCTGCCGTAGCCATCATCGTGTTGATCGGCGGCGGCACCTACGTGAGCGTTGC
The DNA here is from genome assembly GCF_034432675.1 of Chloroflexus sp. Classification (GTDB taxonomy): domain Bacteria; phylum Chloroflexota; class Chloroflexia; order Chloroflexales; family Chloroflexaceae; genus Chloroflexus. The sequence continues at coordinate 10,657 of NZ_DAOUBI010000158.1, forward strand.
CGGCTACTTCGAGCGCATCACCGATCTGGCCCTCCAGCACAAGATGGTGCACGAATTTCATGCGCTCAATGCCCCATTGCCACCAGAACTGGCCCATGCCGATGTCGACTGGTCACTTTTGCGGTCTGCCAACACCACGAACCGCAACCGGCGACTATCTGTAGAAGAGGCGGCGCAGATTGCGCTGGCAGTACGAGGTAGTGAGATTAAAGAGGTCAAGTTAGACGATTCATATTACGAAATCAAACTGCGTGACGGCAGTGAGATCGAGATTGATGCATACAGCGGCAAGATCATCGAAATCAAGCTCAAAGGCGAGGCTGTAACAAGCATCCCTTCCAGTCCAGCTCTGCCATCCGCGTATGATGCCGAGCTGGCATCAATCTTTGTTCTGCCCCTCGATGAGCAGGGTCGGATTCTGTTCAACCCCAATCCGGCGGCACTACCGATGCCGGCCCATCAGGCAGCATTAGCCGCTGCGTTACGTAACGGCTCTGACCTCCGCACTATCGAGACCTCCACCGGCCAGCGCATCCGTCTGCTCACTTATCGCCTCACCCGACCTGATGGCCCGGCAGCTCTGCAATCGGGACGGCTCCTGACCGATCAGGAACAGGTATTGCGACAGTTGGTATCAGGACTCATCAGCCTTGGCTTCATCGGTGCCGTGATTATCGGCTTTGCCGGCTGGTGGCTGGCCGGACGAGCACTCCGCCCGGCAGAAGAAGCCTGGGTGCACCAGACGCGCTTCATTGCCAGCGCCAGCCACGAATTGCGGGCGCCCCTCACTCTGATTCGTGCCAGTGCCGAGGTTGCGTTGCGCCACGCCAGCGATCCAGATCAACGCGAACTCCTGTCTGACGTGCTGAGTGAAAGCGATCACATGCGGCGTCTGGTCGATGACCTGCTGACCCTCTCACGTCTCGACAGCGGTGCACTGGTCTTACAGCGCCAACCGGTATCGCTCCCATCATTCCTCGCCGATCTCCACCGGCAGGTACGGCGCCTGGCCGAGGAGAAGGGCATCGCAATTCAGCTTGCGCCAATCACCGGCACTGTACTCGCCGATCCGGATCGCTTACGGCAGGTGTTATTAATCCTGATCGACAACGCCCTGCGCTATACCCCATCTGGAGGCGTTATTACCATCGCTACCGAACCGGCAGGAAAACAGATTCGTCTGAGCGTCAGTGACAACGGCTGCGGAATTGCCCCGGAACACCTCTCCCACCTCTTCGAGCGCTTCTATCGGGTTGATGTGGCACGGAATCGGAGTGATGGGCATGCCGGCCTTGGGCTGGCAATAGCCAAAGGACTGGTTGAGGCACACAGCGGCGCCATCGGTATTGAGAGCGAGGTCAATCGCGGCACGCGGGTCTGGTTTACGTTACCGGTGGCGGTAACTGGGTGATGTGGCATAACGAACATAGCCAGGGGTATCGTAACCCGCTTCATACCAATCACCCCAACACCTCATCAGATCACGAATGCGCACACCAATGTTCTTGCACTTGCGACAACTCACTCGTTGTCCGCTGGTGGTGATCAGTACAGGTTGCTTACCAAACGATACACCGCATGGAGTAAGCTGCGACATAACGGCAAAATAAACCGAGAGAGGAGCGATACTTGCCCCTCTCTCGGCGAATAATGGCATCACCTCACGAACGCCACGCCTCATTCAGCGTCATCGAGCCACTGCCCGGCGTCGTAATAACGCGATTATTACAACACTCCCACACCACATTTGATCCGTCACGCTTAATGTACTTGTATTCGATGGTGGTATTTGCCGGCAGATTAACGGTACCACTCCAGACCGGATACGTAGCCGCTGAAAGGGGCACAGCCTGCGCCGGGTTCCAGTTGCCCAATTGCGGGATATTCCCAACCACAAACACGTTCTGCCCCCAGTAGGTCGTCGCATTCACGTTGAAAGTAACCGCAACAGTTGCCGGTTGCGTAGACAACTTCGCGCCTACATGGATGGCCAGAGCACTGAAAGGCGGAATAGAGACCGTTATCCGTCGATTACTGTCCACGGTGACGGTTTGCCCACTGCACGTACCGTTCGTAAAATCGGCAACAATCACATTGCAGTAGATCCCAGGCGCCATACTTGTCTGAAACGTGCGATTCAGCGTTGTATCTTCACGATTGATAACGACAAACCCTTTATCGCCACGACCAAAGGCGATCTGGTTGTTGCCGTTACTCCACCAATCACTCACACTGAATGTACTCGTTGTAGCATTGCGGAACGCTACCATATTCGCAATTGGTCGCCAGCGATGCTCGCATTTCCATTCGCCAAAGCAAGTGGGCTGGCCGTTGACATAGACGCTGCGCGTGTTGCCGTTCGCATCGCTCGGTGGCCCTTGAAAATCGTTGCTAAACTCATAACTTGACATCACCTGGGGGTACCCATACGGCCATGCCAGCATAAACACGTTTGCCAGATCGTACAGCACACCATTCTTGTATGTGACCACAGTCCCACCACCGCCATGCCCGCGCTGGTTGTCGTGATTATCGACGAAGACAATCGCTTTGTCGCTTGGCAGCATCCCCCAGGCCTCGCCAAACTGACTCAGCCATGCCAGCTTACCATTCAAAAAGACCCGCCCGATCTCGTTGCTATATTTAAACTCGGTGACATCGCCATTATTGGTGTATTCCGACGGTAGAATCGGCTCACCAGCCGCACCGATCACTTCCTGATAAATGTACGGACTCCCATTCACACGGGATAAAATTGCGGCAATATCCCCGGCAGCAATGTGTTTAGCTGCGTCAATCCGAAAACCGGCAACTCCCAGACTGATGAGATCGTTCAAATAGGCAGCTAAGCGATCCCGCACATACGATGATCCGGTATCGAGATCGGCAAGATTCACCAGTTCGCAGTTCTGAACTTCGTACCGATCACCATAATTCTGGATGTCATCGTTGCCATTTCTGCCGCAGTGGTGAAAATCCTGATATTGATAGATGCCCGGATAGTTGTACGGGCTATACGTTGAGCCAGCCGATCCGACACCGCTGCCGACACCGGTCATATGATTGATGACCGCATCAACATAAATGTCAACACCGACCGCTTTGCAACGGGCAACCATATTGGCGAATTCTGCTCGTGTCCCGCTACGACTGGTCAATTGATAACTGACCGGTTGATACCGTTGCCACCACGGATAACCGGCAACAATCGCGTGCTCTTGCGGTGGCGACACCTGCACTGCCGCAAAGCCGCGTGGCCCCAGAAAGTTCTCGCATTCCTGAGCAATGTCCGTCCACTTCCATTCAAAGAGATGAACAAATACGGTACGTGGTGATGAGGTTTGGGCACGTGCGGTTGAATGGTGCACCGGACCGAACGGAAGACTACTTACCACCATGAGAAGGGCGACAACGAGGACGAGCCGACGAAGCGAGGGAAAGCGAGTGCCGGGCATAAACAGACTCCTTTGCTCCAGGAAGCGGCCAACGCTGACCAGACTCAACAACCGTGAGTAGTTGAATGATGCTTATCGAACTGTTTTTATTGCATTTGTTGCTAATAGAACTATTTTAGCGAGTTTTGATGAGATGTCAAGGGCCGGGATTGAGGGAATCTACAATCAACCAATCACAAAACTCCCCATACAACGATGTTCACCAGGATGTTGTATTGCCGTGTTGGCCATTCAAACCAGATCGGCGAGGGCTGTGCCTTCGCCACCTTGTATGGCAACGTGAACGTGTAGGGGCAGTTCAGAACCCGCCTTCTATGGCAACGTGAACGTGTAGGGGCGGGTTCCAAACCCGCCCCGTTCACCACATATCCGGTGCCAGGCAATGATGCTCAAGGATCGCTCTCACCACGTCACACTCATCATTGAACAGTTCAACCCGGAACCAATGCCGAGCAGCCCGACATGATCTCCCGCACGCAGCCGTCCGGCTTCTGCCGCTTGCGCCAGCGAAATTGGCAATGCTGCCGGGCCGACATTGCCCAACGTCGGAAAATTGAGAAAGAGCTTGGAAGGTGTGATGTGGAGCGCTTTCGTCACCGCCGCCATGTGGCGTGCGCCGACCTGGTGCGGTGCGTAGAGGGCAATCTGCCGGTCACTCCAGTTCAGCAAGACCTCTTGGGCCAGACGCCAGGTATCTACGGCCAGCTCTACGCCGGCATGCATCAGCGCACCGGCATCTGTTTTCATATAGTCCGGCTGCCCCAGACATAAATGGTTGTATTGCGTTGCCGCCAGGGTCACCACCCCATTCAACCGGTGACCATTCCGGGCAAAGCGTTCGTGGGTGAGCAGCATTGCTGCACCACCAGACCCCAACGTCAGGGTCGCAAAATTATCGCGCAAATCCTGTTTGGTTGTCTCTGGGCGACGCAGTCGCCGGATCGTTGCCATGACTGCATCCTGCGCACCCTCGCCATCAACGATCAGCGCATATTCGATGGTTCCGGCTTCGATCATCATACCAGCAATCGCCATGCCGTTGAGAAAACCCAGACACGCATTGCGCACATCGTAGTTAATTGCTCGCGGCGAAAGGCCAAGATTACGATGTACGAAGCACGCGGTTGCTGGTTCGAGGTAATCCTGACAAACCGAGGTGTTGATCAGCAGCCCGATGCGTTCGCGATCAATCGCCACCTGATCGAGGAGACGCTCAGCCGCCATAGTGGCAACCGTGCTGGGCAGCGTTCCTTCATCCCAAAAGCGACGCTCGCGAATACCTGATAGCGCCTCTAATTTGCCGCGTGGGAAGCGTAAACGCTCCATTGTTTCGGCAATCTGATCCTCGATCCAATCGGATGTGATCCGATGAGGAGCTAACACATAACTGACTGCTTCGATCATGACATGCCTGAATAGCACGAAATCCTCCCTGTCTCGACAATGATTGGAGATTGCTGAAACCCGGTGCTCTCGTTTACGGCTGGCTGCCTGTCAGGGCAAACGTGCGCTCTAAACCTTCCTCAATGCTGATCCGCGGCGTGTAACCAAAATCTCGTTCAGCAGCAGCATGGCTAAACCAGTGCGAATGGCTGAGTTCGTGCACCATCAGGCGCGTGAGTGGTGGCTCGCCGGGAAGGCGGAGTATGGTGTAAAGCAATTCTAAGCCGGTAGTCAGGATTGTTGCTACTGACGCTGATATCCGACCGCGTACCGGTGGACAGTTGGCCGCTTTCAGAATTTCGTTGATAAATTGCCAGAGATTGACCGGACGTTCCTGACCAATGAAGTAGGCGCGACCACGGAGCGGCGAGCGTTCGTTCAGCGCTGAAGCTGCCTGGACGTGCGCAGTGGCGGCATTTTCGACGTAACATACGTCAACCAGATTTGTTCCATCACCGATTTGGAAGAGCATTCGCCGTCGCGCCCGCCGGAGCAGCCGCGGCAGAATGTGGGGATCGCGTGGCCCCCAGATCAGATGTGGACGCAACGCAACCGTCGCTATGTCGGTCTGGGCTAGCACGTACCGTTCGGCAATCGCCTTGGTGTGCGGGTACGGTGCAAGATACCGCCTGGGGTATGGCAGGTGTTCGTCCCCGCCGTGGATGTCCTCGTGTCCAATCACAACCGAAGGGGTTGAGGTGTAGATCAGTTTTGGCACGCCGGCCCGAATGGCCGCCTTGACCACCCGCTGGGTGGCACTGACGTTGGCCCGGTAGAAGTCGTCGTAGCTACCCCATAATCCGGCTTTCGCAGCAACGTGAAATACGGTCGTTACCCCGCGCATTGCGCGTGCCAGTACCGACGCCGACTCAGGTAAGGTCAGATCGGCCTGGTAGGTCTCGACTCCCAGTAATTGCAATTCGGGATAGGCGCCACGCCCAATCACGCGCACATGATCACCACGTGCCAGCAATTGCTCGACGATGTAACGACCGACAAACCCATTCCCCCCGGTGACTAGTGCAATCATAGCTTTTTCACACAGATATACACAGGCGACGTGCGGCCCAATCGGCCAGTTGTTCGCGAAAAATCTTTGCGTTATGGCGGATGTCTACTGGAAAAGACGGATGGATCAGAAAGGTCTGGATGATCGCTGTGGTTTCGGTTGTGGTTGCCAGTTGTCGCAGCTCGCGGATGAGTTGTGAGGTTGAAATGGCTTGATCACGCTGCCGTTCGACAACGACAACCGGCAATTGTGTACCGGGCTTCCCGATCCCCACCAGCGCCGAACGGGCAACCGCCGGATGCTGGTTGAAGAGGCGCTCAACCGGCTCGGTGAAGAGCGTTCCATGCTCCGTAATCACGCGCTGACTTTTACGCCCGTAAAACCAGAGCCGACCTCGTTCGTCGAAATAACCGAGATCACCCATGCGGTGCCAGATACGGTTGCCGTCGTTGATTTTGGCTAACGCGGTCGCCTGGGGCCGCCCGACGTAGGTATGGGTGACGGTGGCACCACTTACACAAATCTCGCCAATGACGCCGGGCGGCAAGCGGTGCGTATCCTGCCAGGCGTGAATTGGCTCATCGGTGATCGGAATAATCGCGACCTCAACGCTGGGAACCGGATAGCCAATACACGTCCCGGCCAGTGGTGAGGGGGATTCGGTATGCGCTGCCAGTACCTCACGACCGCTGATTGAAGTTACTGGCAACGCTTCGGTGGCTCCGTAAGGGGTAAAACTATCAGCCGTAGGCGATAGAATGCGATGCAAACGCTCGTGCAGATGGATTGGCACCGGTGCTCCGGCCATCAACACCCGCCGGAGCGACGGTAGTTGAATACCGTGGGCCAGACAATACGCTGTCACCTTTTCCCAGATTGCCGGTGAACCGAAGGTCGATGTTACGCCGAGATCACGGATAAACTCAACCACGGCTGCCGGATCGCACTGCGCCGGTCGTGTCGGATCGATGGGTGGAATTGCCGATGTAACCCCAAGGGCAACATTGAACAGGGCGAAGAGCGGGAAGGCCGGCATCTCGACCTCACCCGCTGCAATCCCAAACAGATCACGCAGTGTATGAATCTGCGCCTCAAACATCCCATGCGTATAGAGCACACCTTTCGGGGTACCGGTACTACCACTGGTAAAGACAATTGCTGCCGGATCATCAGATCGCATATCCGCCAGCGGAAACGCTGTCTTCATCGGTATGTCAAGCTCGCGTAAGGCAGCAGCACCGGGCAAGGCCGGTCCTACCGAGACGGCATATCTAATGGTCGCACAGGAGCGGGGAAAGATCAGCCGTAACAGATGCGCCCGCGGTACCCCGATGAATGCCTCTGGTTCGACTTCGGCAATGCACTGAGCCAGATTCCGCCGCCCCATTGCCGGGTCAATCAGAATCGGCACACAACCGGCCTTCATCAGCGCAAAGGTAAGGCTGATCAGCGGCACACCCGCCGGAACCATCAGCAAAACCCGCATTCTCTTCCGTAACCCATAAGCCGTCAGCCCCCACGCCAGCCGATCACTGGCCGCGTGTAAACCGGCAAAGCTCTGTCTGCGGTAGATGACCTTCCCTGCCCGATCCCGTCCGACCCCACTGACAACAGCGGTCTGATCTGGACGCTCCCGGGCCATCAAGGGCAGGTGGCGGGCAACGTTCGCGCCGGCCACCACTGTGAAGGTGACGCACGCAGCGGTCTGTTCTTCGTTGCGCATCCTGACCTCTGCTTCTCTACGCATGGATGCCCAATGCGGTTAAGATAAACGCATACTCCCAGGCAAACTCTTCGAGTCGGGCGAACCGTCCTGAATGACCGCTGTGCCCGGCCTGCAGGTTGGTCCGCAGCAGCAGCATCGTGTCATTTGTCTTCACAGTGCGCAATTTTGCCACCCACTTGGCCGGGTCCCAATACGGCACCTGAAGGTCATGCAGACCGGCGGTAGCCAGGATATGTGGGTACGCACCCGGTTTCAGGTTCAGGTACGGATCATACGAGCGCATCACCCGATACTCTTCCTCAATTGCCGGGTTCCCCCATTGCTCCCATTCGGTAACGGTCAGCGGCAGATCGGGTTTGAGCATGGCGATAATCACATTGGTAAAGGGTACACCGGCTACCACGGCCTGGAAGAGGTCAGGCCGGGCATTCACCACGGCACTCATCAGCAACCCACCGGCGCTGCGGCCACTGATCGCCAGGTGTGACGGCGAGGTGTAACCCTCGTTGATCAGATGTTCCGCACAGGCAATAAAATCGCTAAACGTGTTCGGCTTGTGGAGCATCCGTCCCTGTTCGTACCACTGCCGCCCCAACTCCTGCCCACCTCGAATATGGGCAATCGCCACGACAAAGCCGCGATCAAGCAGACTCAGGCGCTTACTGTCGAACGCAGGATCGTAGCTGTAGCCATACGCGCCATATCCAACCAGCAAGCAAGGTCCACTGTTCCGCGGTCGGTCGCGGCGATAAACAATCGACATCGGCACCTGTACCCCATCCGGTGCTGAAGCCCAAAGCCGCTCACTGACATAGAGCGACGGATCATAGCCCGAAGGAATCTCTTCCTGTTTCAGCACCTGCCAGGTTCCCCGACGCATATCGTAGGCGACGATAGACGGCGGCGTGACCAGCGAGCTGTACGATAGCCGAAGCTGGTCGGTAACGAATTCCTTATTTGCATCAGGTGTACAGGTATACACCGGTTCGGAAAATGCGATATACCGCGGATTGTTTCCATCCGGATCACTAATCCGAATCTGACGCAACCCGGCCCGTCGCTCATAGACGACGAGATAGTCGGCGAAGCAGTTGACACCATCGATCAGCGTATCGGCACGTTCCGGCAGAATCTCAACCACATCTGTCAGATGGTCTACCGACGCACTCACCAGCCGAAAATTCTCGGCCCCATCATTCGTCCTGATATAAAACCGATCCCCGTGATGATCGACAAAGTACTCAATCTTCGGTCGGCGCGGATAGATCACCCGCCACTCAGCAAACGGAGTCGCCGTCGGCACATACCACACCTCGGTACCACCGTGACTGTAGCACGTCAGAAACAGATACGCACCCGAACGACTCCGGCGCAGACTCACATTAAAACGCTCGTCCGTCTCTTCGTACACCAGCACATCATCAGCGGGAGACGTGCCCACCACATGGCGATAGAGACGGTATGGACGGTGCGCCTCATCGTAGACCGTATAAAACAGTGTCTGCTTATCAGCCCATGCTACGTTGTCAACCCGTTCAATCGGCGCATCAATGAGATCATCTGTAGTCAGATCTTTAATGTAGAGCGTAAAAATAATCGCACCGGTGGTGTCGATACCATAGGCGAGACGACGATGATCCGGAGAAGGCTCGTATGGGCCAAGCCGACAGAACGCATGCCCGACAGCCAGCGCGTTCAGATCGAGCAGCACCTCTTCTGGCCCATCATCACCCTCGGTACGACACATCAGTGGATACTCGGCACCGCTTTCTGTTCGTGAATAATAGCGATAACGACCATGCGGCACCGGCACCGCGCGATCATCTTCTTTGATGCGACCACGCATCTCGTAGTAGAGGCGCTCACGGAGGGCGGCGGCTGGCGCCATCACTGCTTCGGCATACGCATTTTCTGCCTCAAGATAGGCAATCACCGCGGGATCATCACGGTTTTCCAGCCAGGCAAACTCATCAACAATCTCATCACCCTGTACCCGGATAACCACCGGCTTACGATCAGCCACAGGAGGTTGAGGTAACTCTACGCGCATACACATTTTCCTCTTACTCTGACAACAACCAGTGCGCCAGCAGCGTAATCATCTCATCGGAAGCGTCCTCTAACACATAATGCCCGGCATCATCGAGACGGGTAACGTAAGCGGAGGGAAACCGGTGTAGCCAGCCGGCCAGAAACCGATCATCAAAACACCAGTCCCGTCCACCCCAAAAAATTCGCACCGGTTTATCACGCACATGCACCAGCTCACGATCAATCGCATCAACCACAGGCCATGTTGGATGACCGGGATGCAGTGGAATGTCCTGCACAAAACGGGCAATCGCAATCCGGTCGGCGAACGTCCGGTACGGCCAGAGATAGCCCTCGCGCACCGCTGCTGGTAACGGGCGGGTAACTGCCATGGTGGTTGCCGCAATGGCAAACGCATTATATTGCCGGATGACCCATTCTCCCAGCCTGGGCAACTTGCCGGCGGCAATTCGCAACGGCACATGGTGCGAGAGGAATGCTGCCGTATTCAGCACCACGATCCGCCGCACCAGATCGGGATGGTGTACCGCCCATCCCATTCCAATCGCCCCACCCCAATCATGCACAACCAGATCAACCGGCCCAACATCAAGCCAGGTCAGCAGGCTCTCCAGGTTGGCGATATGATTGACAAGCGAGTAGCGATAATGTTGCGGCTTATCCGACAGTCCACAGCCCAGGTGATCAGGTGCAATCACCCGCCGTTGTGTGCGAAGCAGCGGGATCAGGCGACGATAGAAGAACGACCATGTCGGATTGCCATGCAGCAAAACCACCGGTATCCCACTGCCTTCATCCACATAGCGCATCACACCGGCAGACAGAGCATATTCGTGTACGTGAAACGGGAAGAGTGCGCGGATCGGTGCCGGTACTTCGGTATGTATCACCATGCGAGACATGTGCCCCAATAACACAGCTTTTGCCTATATGTGAGTATACAACGATTACGCATTGTGCGTTGTGTCTTCAGGGATGACTCTTTGGTGGGCTAAACAGGAATCAGTGTTGCCAACCGCTATACCCATCAGCACGTACTATCCCATCGTGCTCGATCCTGGGAAACATCATGTAGAGACAGCCGCAGTGTGAGCCGTGTATAGGACGCGGATAGCCGAAGAGATGGCAAGGTCGTGGGGCAGGCTTCCAACCTGTGCGCCCTCCGAGTTGCTATCTACAACTGCAATAAATACCACCCTCCAACCTGTGCAGTATCGGCCACATTCGTTACCGAACGGTGATAGCGGAGATGCCTGCATGCGGGTTGGAGGCCAACGCCACAGCGATCAGCATAGGAGGAGTAGGGTAGGCTACTGCATCAGAGTCTTCATTGAAGAAACTCTCGTTCGGCGCTACCGGATCTGCTGCGTCGTTAGTTACAGCCTTTACCCACCCCCTTGTAAAAACCGACTCGCTTCCGCTGCCGGCAATGGATACCCTAACAAATACCCTTGCCCGTAGTGACAACCGACTGTGCGCATCCGGTCAACCTGCTCGGTAGTCTCTAGTCCTTCGGCTACCACTTCAAGATTAAGACTACGGGCCAGATTGACGATAGCACTCACAATCGCCTGTGAATGATGAGTCTGGTCAAGCTGAATGATAAAATTGCGATCAATCTTAATTTGATCAATCGGCAACTGGATCAGATAACTCAAAGAAGAATAGCCCACCCCAAAATCATCAATCGCAATCTGAATGCCGTATGACCGCAAACGCGCCAGCACTGCGGCAGCCTCCTGGCTGTACTCCATCAAGGCACTCTCGGTCAGCTCCAGCTTCAGGCAGTTCGGCCAGATGTTGTATTGCGTCAACAATTGAACAATGCGCACATAGAGATCGGGTTGCATAAACTGGCGCGCCGAGAGATTGACACTCACCGACAGATGGGCGGTATTGGGAAAGCTTTGCTGCCACGCGGCCAATTGTTGACAGACGTGTTCAAGCACCTGCCAGCCGATAACATCTCCCAAGCCAACCTCTTCAGCCACCTCAAGAAAGGCGGCTGGCGTCAAGACACCGCGTGTCGGATGTTGCCAGCGCACCAATGCCTCGAAGCCGATCAATTCTCCTGAACTGATGTTCACAATAGGTTGATAATAGACGATAAACTCACGCTGTTCAACCGCCCGCCGTAATTCATTTTCGAGGGCTAAACGCGCCTGAGCAGCTTCGCGCATTGCCGGATGAAAGACCTCGTAACGCGATTTACCACTCGCTTTTGCCCGATACATCGCAATATCGGCATCTCGCAATACTTCCGCCGGATCGTTGTATTCCGCTGAACCAAAGACAATCCCAATACTGACCGACGAGTGAAGCATCTGGGCATCAATCTCAACCGGCAAACTCAATTGCTGAATAATCCGTCTAGCGACCTGCACCACAGCGTCAAGTGAGTGAATATCATCGAGCAGAATAACGAATTCATCGCCACCTAGACGGGCACATGTATCTATCGAACGCAGACAACGGTGTAACCGTGAAGCTGCGGTCACCAGAAAGCGATCACCAACCGGATGCCCGAAGCTATCGTTAATCACCTTAAAGTGGTCAAGATCAAGAAAGAGCACCGCAAAGTGATACTGTGGGTTACGCTGGCTGCGTTTGATCGCCTGACTCAGGCGATCACTCAACAGAACCCGATTAGGCAGGCCAGTCAACGCATCGTGCAACACCCCGTGCTGAAGCCGTAATTCCATCAGCTTGCGCTCGGTAATGTCACGATAGTTAACAATCACCCCCTGCACTGCCGGATCATCGAGCCGGTTCGATGCCGTTGCTTCAATCCAACGCCAACCACCATTGGCATGACGTGCGCGAAACTCAACCATTGCTGAAGCACCAGATTGCTGAATAATGTCCAAAAACAGCCGCTGAACCCGTTCACGGTCGGCCGGATGAATAAAGGCGAAACCCTCGACAGGCTGGGTTAGAAAGCCTTCGGTCGGATAACCAAGCAACGTCTGCGTTGAGGGGCTGGCGTAGCGAATAAAGCCATCACGATCCACCATCGAAATCGCATCGCTACTCCGCTCGATCATCGCCCGGAAGAGGCGCTCACTCCGTCGTAAGGCTTGTTCAGCCTGCTGTCGTTCGATGATGAGTCGTCGCTCACGTAACGCCCGTTCGGCAATACGTGGCAGATCGAGCAGCGTAGCCGGCGTTTTAGCAACATAATCTAGTGCACCGGATTTCAAAGCAGATACCGCAGCCCGCTCATCACCGTAACCCGTCATCAACACAACCGGTAGCGTTAGGCCATCAGCACCGGCAACCAACAGCTCATCACCTCGCCCATCGGGCAGGAGCAAATCACAAATGATCAGATCGAAAGATCGTTCGTTCAAGCATTGCCGTGCTTCTGTCAGCGATGCCACGACTATCAGTTGATGATTCCCTTGCTCAAATGCCCGTTGCGCTAATTCGATATGATCCGGATTATCTTCGATGAGTAAGATTTGGAGAGTCACGTACAACCACCTGTATTGAATATGTTATCAGGCAACATACTGAGGATTATAGGGAAGCTGATTCCATTCCAGCCAGTAATCACCTAAATCATTCAGCATCCGGCTAAATTGTTCAAAATCAACCGGTTTCACCAGATAACTGTTGGCATGAAATTGATAGGCCAGGCGCAGATCGCTCTCAGCGCGCGAGGTGGTTACCACAACCACCGGAATATTGCTGATGGCTGAGTCCGTCTTCATTACCTGAAGCACCTCCAGACCGCTCAAACGCGGCAGATTCAAATCGAGCAATACCACATGTGGCCGCGGACTGGTTGTCGGATCGGCGAATTGAGCCTTTCGGTGCAGATAGTTCAGTGCAGCTTCACCATCAGCAACATGGATAATTCGGTTAGGAATACGGTGATCGTTCAATACACGAGTGATTAACTCGGTGTGATCGAGATTGTCTTCCACAAGTAAGACAACAACTGGATCAGGGCTGGCTGACATGTCACATCTCTTGTATGTCAATTCGTGAACCACCGGAAGTTATACAAGCAGCGAATACATCACGGTATTTATTACCTTCCTCACCCACCGGTCCTCGCTGCTACAGGTACATTGCTCAACCACCACCGGTCAGTGTGTATAGCATAAGTCTATCATACGAGTATGTCCATGAACGCATGATCTATCGTACAAGACTCATTCATTATCACACCTTCTTATCATGGACGCGAGCCATTCTACTCAATATGATCTTATACCCTCCCTTCGTGGCGCGGAGGCTCAGGCAACGTCAGATAAAAGGTGGTTCCTTTGCTCAGACCTTCCGATTCCACCCACATCTTGCCACCGTGAGCTTCCACAATCCTGCGCGCCAGGGCTAACCCAATGCCAGTACCATCAACCTGCGCGTTCAGGCGTTCAAAGAGGCCGAATACCCGCTGGAGATAGCGTGGTTCAATTCCAATACCATTATCCCGAACACTGACCAGTACAAAACCGGGGAGATCGGCACGACGTGCATCGATCCAGATTTGTGGATTCGGCTGATCACCCATAAATTTGGCTGCATTGTCGATCAAATTCTGAAACACTTCCCGCAGGCGTGTGCGGTCACCGTAAACCTCAGGCAGATTGGGCGGCAGATGGAGATAGACATTCCGTTCGGCTAAACGACCACTCACCCCGGCAGCAGCTTCGCTAATCAGTAATCCTAATCCGATCCGCGACGGCTGACTCAACTGACGCCCGGCCCGTGACAGGTTGAGCAGATCTTCCAGCAATTGATACATCCGATCAGCAGCGACCTTGATCCGCTGGATATCTGCCGGTATTCGTTCTAAATACCCGCTAGCCAGGTCACGCTCAATGTATCCGGCAAAGCCCTTAATCGTGATCAACGGGCTTTTTAGATCATGTGACACTGTATACGTAAACTGCTCCAATTCACTGTTTCTGGCCTTTAGCTCGCGTAACAGATGCTCACGCTCGATTTCCGCCTTCTTACGTACCGTAATTTCCATTCCCACTGCCTGATATTCTAACGGCTCTCCATGATCATCGAAGAGCAGGCGATTGCCCCAGCGCTGCCAGCCAATCGAGCCATCTGGATAAATTACCTCGTGCTCGTGTTCTATCGTCGGTTGCTCACGGTTAAGCAGGGCAATATCTGCCACTACCTGTTCTCGTTGCTTAGCGGGGATCAGGGCGTAGAAGTTAAAACCGATTAATTCATCCCGTGAACGTTGAAAGGTCTGACAATACAGATCGTTGACGAACGTTAACGTTCCATCAGCCCGAAATCGGCACACCAGCGCCGGTAAATCTTCGACTAATGTACGGTAGTAAAGTTCGCTGCGTGCAAGTTCAATTTCAATCGCTTTCTGAGCAGTAATATCAATCTGAAGACCATACATTCCCTGAACGAAACCGTCTGGTTGCACTAACGGCTGACCAATCACTCGTAGCCAGTGAATAGAGCCATCAGGCCAGATAACACGAAACTCAGCCGTAAACTCCTGTCGACGATGTATAGCGCGGTCGATAGCTTCCCGCAAGGCCTTCCGGTCGTCGGGATGCACCCGCTCAAACCATGTACGAAAGCTCAGCCTGTCCTGCCCTGGATTCATGCCAAGCAGTGGATAATTTTCTGGCGACCAATGGATGGTACGAGCAATCGCGTCCCACTCCCAGGCACCCGCTCGCGCTGCCAGCAACGCCTGCCGAAGTTGTTGTTCGACACGTTCACGTTCAATACTCTTAGCACGGGTCGCCTTAATTGCAGTGACCAGTTGAATATCAACAACCGACAGAATAGTACCGGCAAGTGAAAGAATTACCAGCATTGTTACCGCATAAGCCAGTGGTGACTCTAAAAGCGGGGTTATTGTCGGCAGACGATTGGTCATCGTCAGGAATAACATTGCACTGATGGCTGTTCCACTTGCTAACACAGCGCTAATAATACCTCTTAAACCAAATCCTACCCCGGCTAACAACATGACAATCACGTAGTTCAAAAGTACAGAACTCTGTAAACTACCGGTGAAAAACACAATGAAGGTAACAATGAGCCAGATCGCACTACACACCAATCCGCTTGCGATATAGATAGCACTACGTTGTACCAGCCATGCACCGGTGGCAAAAACGATGATCATGATTACAGAAGCGATTAAAGGGATTGCAGGTGTATTGTAAATCCACGGTGTGATGATACTGTATAGGGCTGTGATAACGGTCAAAACGGTAAAGATCGGGAATAAAAGAAATGCTACTCGCTGTCGTTCACTTCCAGACAGCAACTCAAGATGTTGGTCAGCCGGCCAGATCGTTGATAGAAACCGATGCAGATTCATACATTTTGATAAGGCCTAAAATACGTGATATTCCAGATAGAAAGTATTATAACCTGTTCAGACCATTCTCAATGCAAAACCTGGAATGATGTATATTTTACGTGTCAGGGTAGTGTACAGCAGCGATGTTGAATTGCCTCAGTGGTAGATTGTATGCTGGGTACCAGTATATACCATGACCATTACCAGCACATATGAGATAGGGTCTGATATATGACATCCATTGCTTAACAAACGCCTCAATCATGACAGTGATGCCATTATTATCCTACCAGCAACGTGCGTAGAGCGTGGAGAATGATCCTTACATCTGTGAAAAGTTGTACAATAGTAAGTGTGTTGCGTGTACCGAACAGTAACCGGTGATTGACACAAGCTACATACATCTGAAAAAACACACTACGATTGGAAGCGCGGATGTATCGTCTTCACTTACTCCTACCCAACAGGATATTCCGGCGAGGTTCTTACTTTAAGTGTACAGGGAGAATTTTCAATGGATATATGAAACACCTCACTATCCGGTAGCAGGTTTTGTTATTGATACACGAAGTAAGTTCCGGTTCAACCAATATATCTTCTGTTCTATACTATGAAATGTGAAATCGCTATACGCTATCTCTTCTGCTCTACCCTGCTCATCCTTGTCGCCTGTGGCACCGCTCTTCCACCGCCAACACCATCGCCGCCGACGGTCGTGCAACCAACACCGGGATTGCGCGTCTTACCGGCACCACTCTACGTCCTCGACCGTGGTCAGATTGCCCGGATCGAAAGCGATGGTGCAACCCGCCGCCAGCTTACCCGTGAACGGATTGAACAAACCGGTATTCCCCCAATTAGCGATATGGATGTACATCCTACTGCGGGGCTGATTTATGTCGTAGGTGCAGCTACCGGAGATCGGCTAGTGCGCACTGCCCTCGACGGTAGCAATCCACAAGTCATCTATAGTGAGACCGGACATCAGCTCAGCGCCGTGCGCTGGTCACCTGACGGCAGCGCCATCTATCTTCGTTTCCAAAACAACCGCGAGCCGCGCGATCTTCCTGATGGTCTCTACCGTATACCCGCTAGCGGCGGTACGCTCGAATTACTGCTCGCCGACGATCCGGTTGACAATCCGCTAAATCCCAGCCGATCAGTACGCAGCTACGCCCCATTTCTCTGGGACCCGACCGGCACCACGCTCCTTGTCGAATCATTTGCCACCTTCTACGATGATTGTGAACTGGTTTTCTGGCATCCACAGGACAAAACCCTGCGCAGACCTGTGACCCCTGAAGGCACGCACAGCTTCTGCGGCGAGGCAGTCTGGCGTAGTGACGGCAGTGCCGCGCTCTTACTGATTGGGCCAGACACCGGCCCAGGCGTCTGGCAGGTAGATGTACAAACCGGCCAGGCCACAGCGCTGAGCAATGACGGCATCCTCGCACGTGCCCCCTTCCTGATTGGCAACGACCTGCTGTTTGTTGCCGTAGAGCGGGTCAACGACGGCTTCAGCTTCACCCTGACCCGCCAATCACCCGATGGCACCCGCACTCCCCTACGTCTACCATTCCGCGAGATACCGCTTCTCATCCGCTGGGCACCCGACGGCAGCGGCATTGTTGCCGTTGTCCAAACCAACAGCGGCACTGCATTACACTGGTACCCCATCGGCAATCAACCAGCCGTTGCCCTGCCACAAACCGACGAAGGAGTTTCATGGCTGGTTTGGGGTGTGATACCGGAGCGGGGGTAGGGGGTTGGGGTGTGGTAACTCGCCACATTCCGGCGCTCAATATCTATCAGCCAATGCTAACAATGGTACAGAGGAGCAGAGCAGGTACGTTTACCTGCACGTATGCAATCCCGGTTTTGCTTAGTAGAAAGCCTAACGAACCGGGTAGCACATTAAACGCTCACCTTCCCCACCCACCCCACCAGCCAGTCGCGCAACGCTGTCAGCGGTTCACCCGGCAACAGGGGTAAGAGCGTCACGCCACTGGGGTAGGTAACCGGGGCACCGGTGGATGGGAAGAGGAGGGCGATGGCCGTCACTACCCGCTGCCCGTGGCCATCACCGATACCGGCCAGGTAGCTGTAGCCCTCATCGAGTGCGCTTGCCGGTAATTCGTCGGAGTCACTACGGTATTTGGCATCGAGCAAGATCAGCGAAGGTTGACCCTGTAATGGTATTATCTCAAGTGCCAGATCGGGAACGCGCACCCGATGGTCGAGTGAGCAGAATGGCCGGCTGTCGGGTGCGTACCGTGGCTGGTAGCGAAGTTGCACGGTTGTACCGGAAGAGCTGGCGAACGACAGCAGTGGGCGCTGGGTTGGCAGACGAAGATAGTGATCATCCTCGCACAATGATTGTGCGTTGAGTTGCCAGGTTGGGTGTTGTGCCAGGCACAGTGCAACCTGGGCAGCACACCATACTTCGTACAACCTGGCGACATCACGCACCGGGATGGTTAGCAGGTCGGGTTCCCATCCGACACCCAGACGGCGGCGCAAGAGTCGCCGGTAAGCCAGGATGATCCGCTCTTCACGAGTACGTGGCGTCCAGGATGCCGGTACTGGCGGAGAGGATTGCGGAACAGGGATGTCAGCACGCAAGGTGCGCAAGCGTCCACTGATTGCCACGAGGCGGGTGCGGGTGTCAGATGGCATGTCGACGAATAAGAGCCATTGCACAGTGACGATCAGCCGATCCAGCACGGCAACTGCTACGTGAAGACCTCGTTCAGCAGGATCAGATCGCGGACGGAGGGGGCGAATTCGATTTGGCCAGTTGGTCTTTGGGATGGGATGGGCATCGACAGGAATCCACCAGCGGGCTGGATCGGGTCGCTCACGCCAGGCTCCCAGCTCCTGCGGTCGATCTGGTTGGAGACGGTGCTTCGGCGGACGGCGCAGATATTGTTCGAGCACGGTGATAAAGCGTTGCGTCGCCGATCCGGTTAAGAGTGCCAGCAGTGCCGTTGGGTCTGAATGACCGGGGCCAATTATGCCAGCCGCCTGCCTTCCGCCACGCAGCGCATGCACAAGCGCCGGTGCTATGCGGGTTAGATCGCTGAGCAACATGGCATATCGGCGAGCATCGAGGAGCGATGGTGCAACCCGGATAAGGTCACGCCATTCGCTGTGCATCGTCGCTGAGGTGATAGTGAGATGAGCTTCATACTCGCCGGCACCTGCCGGCACCTGCCAGCGCCAGCGCCAGACAGTTTCTCCTGGTCGCAGAAATGGTTCCAGAACGGTACCGTCAATTGTTAGTTGTGCTGTCGCATTGACCGGTACAGAACATGACCATTCTACTATCTGGTGTTCGATGATAATGGCGGCAGACGGTGGCACACCGTCGAGTAGCAGTAGTGGTATATCTACCACCAGCGCCTCCGTTTAAAGTAAATTGCCAGTCCAACGGCAATACTTAGCATCAAACCAAGTGCAAACGGATACCCCCACGGCTGTTCGAGTTCGGGCATGAGCACAAAATTCATCCCATAAATGCCGGCAACCAGTGAACAGGACATCAAAATAATCGACCAGAGGGTTAAGACCTTTACCAACTGATTGAGTTGATTGCCTTGCAGTGAAAGATAGCTATCCAGCGCACTTGAGAGCAGGTCGCGGTAGAGGTCAATCGACTCGGTGATCCGCACCAGATGATCGTAAACATCACGAACGTAGGTTAACTCACGGGGGTGGAAGATACGTACTTCCTGGCGCAGTAAGACGTTCAGAATGTCACGCTCAGGTGCGATAATGCGCCGTAGCAACAGAAGGTCTTTCTTAAGGGTGAAAATGTCACTGGCTACTTCGTGGCGACCGCGTTGAAAAATCTCGTCTTCGATATCGTCAATCTGTTCACCGAGGGCATCCAACACGACGAAGTAATCGTCAACAATCGCATCAATCAGCGCGTAGAGGACACTGCTTGCCTGATAGCCCGGCATATAGCCATTACTCTGCCAACGAGCCAGCGTCTCTTGCACATGGCGCACCGGGCTGCTGTGAATACTAACTAGATAGTTTGCACCGACAAAGAGAGCCACCGGTAGAAACTGTAATGTTCGCTGCTTTGCATCATATTCAACGCTGTAGAAGATGATCAGGTAGTAACCGGGGTAGGTTTCAATCTTCGGTCGTTCGTGCATCTGGAGTGCATCTTCAATCGCGAGCGGATGAAAACCGAACTCTTCGCGCAACAGGGCAATCTCTGCGTCTGTCGGTTGTTCAAGATCGAGCCAGGTCATGGTGCGTGGTTGGAGAAGGAGTTCGCTGATCTGATCGAAATCGGTGAGCTGTTGCACCTGTTGCCGTTGAAAGGTGTGCAGTGTTACCATCGATTTGTGGTCTTTCCTAGATAAAAAGATTTTCTCATCCCTGAAAGATGTGCAGTGAACAACGAGATGAACGTTTGTATTTGCGAGAATGATCGCTTGATAAGTATAATATCAGATCTTGACTGATATAATGTATCATTTCCTGTCACCGAATATGTGGTGAATCGTGATCATTCGTCGTCTCCGCAACGATCCGTGGGTGTCGCCTGCATGATACAGATGGGCGGGTTGTGTGGGGGCGGGTTGTCTGGGGGCGGGTTGTCTGGGGGCGGGTTGTGAACCCGCCCCTACGGACCTGTGCATTACCCATACCTGGTGTCAACCACGTGCGTATCGGCGGGTATGATCGCCATGGATGCTGTTGTGGGCGACTGGCCCGATGACAGTGCGCCGCTCCAGCCGTGCCAACACGTGCTGGATGGATTGCCGTACCCGCTCGTTATGCG
Organism: Chloroflexus sp.; assembly: GCF_034432675.1. Taxonomy (GTDB): domain Bacteria; phylum Chloroflexota; class Chloroflexia; order Chloroflexales; family Chloroflexaceae; genus Chloroflexus. The sequence continues at coordinate 31,444 of NZ_DAOUBI010000158.1, forward strand.
CGTGTCATACGGTTTGGCGTGCGGCAGTCATGCTGCCGTGCCAGCCGTGCTTGCGATCACGTGGAGGTTGCAGCGGTTACCCCGCAGCTCTGCACCCAGTGGGATCACGTTTCAGGGTAGATACCGTTGCCGACTACCATTACCCGTGGCGTGACGTTTGGCGTGCGGCAGCCATGCTGCCGCGCCAGCCGTGCTTGCGATCCGGCGCGTGGCATACCGTTCCCCATCCTGGTCACG
>NZ_DAOUBI010000159.1:0-16770 GCF_034432675.1 Chloroflexus sp.
GCAGGCTGGAAGCCTGCGCCACGGCGAGCACTTGCAGCCCGGCCTAACGCAGCGTGACATGTGGGTAATGCATAGTCTCCAGCGGGGGCGGGTTGGGGTGGGGGCATGCGCAGATCACAGATCGAGGGCACCATCTCTCCGTTTATCTGCCTTGCAGAAATGTGATAATAAAATGGCAAAAATTTTCATCACAAGTATTGACAATTACCAATTAAGATGATAATATCTCTATCAGATTGGTAAATATTACCAACCAAGTAACGAAAGGAGTTCCTATGATGCGCGACCTCTACCACCACGAGCAACTGTACGCTCGCGAGATGCAGGAACGTGTTGCCGGTGCCGCGTCACTCCACCAGCCTCCGCGTTCGCCCATCGCTCGTCGCCTTGCCCGCTGGTTCGGCTTGCACTTGATTCGGTTTGGTGCCCGTCTGTTGCGCTACGCTGCGGATCGACGCTCTCGCCATCTTACCTATGCCCGCTAACGGAGGTTACTATGTACCCACTACTGACCCGTGACCCCATCACCGGTGGTGAGTTAATCGTCACCCGTCTCGAATCACCTGAGAGCGGCATTGTCATCGAGGGTCGTTTTAGCCTGGGCTGGATTGGTCGTCTCTCGCCTGATCAGCTTGCATTCGTTGAGTTGCTGGTCAAGAATCGCGGGAATATTCAACGCCTCGCCGCTGAACTCGACATTGCCTACAATACGGCCCGCGCTCGCCTCGATGAAATCGTTGCTCTGCTCGGCGGTACACCTGAACAGGAGCCGCGGGTTGATCGACGTCAGATTCTCGACCGGCTTGCTGCCCGCGAGATTTCGGTCGAAGAGGCCCTGCGTCTGCTAAAGGGAGCTGACCATGAACAGCGCAAATGAAGAACGTCACCGGATTCTGCAAATGGTCGAGCAGGGGCAACTGTCGGCTGCGGAAGCTGCGCGTCTGCTCGATGCCCTGAGTGCCGATCCCCGGCCAATCGAGCGCAGTCAGGTGCGTCTGGTGCGCATTCGCGTCACCGATCTCCCTTCCCAACGCCTCAAAGCGTCGGTAGCTATTCCGGTGAGCCTGATTAATGTTGGTCTGCGCCTCGGCGCTCGGCTGGCTCCGCAATTGAGTGGTAGTGCGCTGGAAGAGCTGATCCGTAGCGTGGAACGTGGAACTACCGGTCTGTTGCTGGAATGGCAGGATTTGGAAGAGGGCGAACGGATTGAGATCGTGATCGAATAACCCCTGGTACAACCGTAGTCTTCACCATGAGGAGGGTTTGCATGAAACAACGGCTTTCGGTTGATCTGCCGGTAACACTTATCATCCAGTCGGTTCACGGCGATCTTACGATCCGAGGCTGGACTGAACCGCTGATCGAATGGCAGAGTGATGATCGACAGGTGACGGTGACTGCGCAAGCCGATGGTCTGGTTGTCAGCCCGTGTACTGACGATCTCCAGCTTGCGGTGCCGGAGACTGCTGATGTGCGGATCGTCGTGATCCACGGTGATGCGCGTGCCCAGAATCTCTATCGCCTTACCGCCGAGTGTGTTGAGGGAGATCTTTCGCTGCGCCAGATTACCGATCAGGCCACCATCGGCTCGCTCGAAGGTGATCTCACGGCAACGACCGTCGCTGAATTGAGCGTCACTGCTGATGTCCACGGTGATGTCTCACTTACTGAGGTTCCAGTCGTACATTTGGCTGGAGTGGCGGGTGATGTGAATGGGCGTGGTGTGTTGAGCCTGACCGTCAATCGGGTTGATGGCGATCTTGAGGTGACCGGTTTGAGCGAGCAGTTACGGGTCGGTAACGTGAATGGCGACGTTGAACTTACACTCACCGGTACCGCCGATGTGCAGCTTGATCGTGTCAACGGTGATCTGACACTCACAGGACAGGCCCGTCGCGTGCAGTGCCTGGCGGTAAGCGGTGATGTTGATGCCTCCGAAGCCCAGATCGATCAGTTTACGGTTGAGACGGTGGCCGGCGATGTTGAAGCAGGAACTATCGCCAGCGGTCGGATGGTGACGGTTGGGGGTGATTTGGAACTCAACAATGTCACCGGTGACCTGACGGTCAGTCATATCGGAGGTGACTGCGTTGTCAAACAGGCTGCCGGCAACGTTATAATCACGGCTATTGGTGGTGATCTCCGTCTTCATGCCGCTGCCACAGCCGGTAGCACCATACGGGCCCAGGTTGGCGGTGATGCAGTCATCGTGCTCCCCGAAACGCCTGATCTGACCATCAACGCGGTTGTCGGAGGTGAAGTGAGTGGGATTGAAACCCGACCTTCAATACCCGGTCAGATGCTGGAGTTGCGCTATGGTCAGGGGAACGCCAGCATCCATCTGCATGTGGGTGGTGATCTCGCGATTAAAGGCGCAGGTCAGGTCGATTCGTTCAGCAGTATCGGTGCACAACTTGGGCAAGAACTGAGTGAGCTTGGCCGCGAATTGGGGCGCGAGCTAAGTGAACTGGGGCGTGAACTGGCCGCCGAGTTGCGAAGTGCGTTAGCCGGCGACGATCCACGTGCGGGCGAGCGTGCCCGTGCGGCGGCTGAACGCTTCGCCGAGCAGGCCCGGCGCTGGAAAGCCGAGTCCGGGCCAGAACGGGTGCGCGTTAAGATCAATCAACGCGAGTGGCGTCTTGATCCCGAACGGATCGAGCGGATCAAGGAACAGGCCCGTCAGGCTGCGGCTGCCGGTCTGAATGGTGCGCTTGAGGCGGTCGAACGGGCGCTGAGTCGGATTCAGTCGCCACCACCGCCGCCCCCGGCTGCGCCCAATCCGCCGCCACCACCCCATCCGCCGGCAGCGCCACCACCACCGCATCCGCCGGCAACCGGGCCAACAGTGCAGCTTCGCCCTGTCCCGTCACAGCCCCCGATGAGTGAGGCTGAACGAGAACAGCAACGGGCTTCGATCTTACAGATGGTTGCCGATGGTCGTATCTCGCCGGCAGAGGGTGATTTGTTGCTGGCCGCTCTCGATGAGGATCGAGGTTAGAGGGTGTTCTGTAAAATCTGGCAAGATACAGGTATGCACGTGCTCCGATCTGCCCATCATCCAACGCTCACTTGCACAATATGTATTTGTCAGAAGCAGATCACCGGTGCTAACAGCCCATCCGCGTGCATCCGCCAGCCTCGCGCCCATCCGTGTGCTACGGAAAATACACAGATGCTCACGGATGCAGCGGATATGCGCAGATCACCCTCCTGCCAGGGCCTTACCGTGATGCACCCAGCCCATCCGCGTGCATCCGCCAGACCCGCGTCCAGCCGTGTTCCGCGGATGATACACGGATACTCACGGATGCAGCGGATATGCACGGATCACCCTCCTGCCGGTACCATTGCGTGAGGCACCCAGCATATCCGCGTGCATCCGCCAGACCCGCGTCCATCCGTGTGCTACGGATAATACACGGATGCTCACGGATGCAGCGGATATGCGCGGATCACCCTCCTGCCAGGGCCTTACCGTGTAGCGTGACCTGTTTGTGCATATACCCTAGGGGCGCCGCATGCCTCGCCCCTACCCGTACCTCATGTTCTGGATGCAGCCTCAACCCGCATTACCAGTTCGACCAGCGCCAGATTAAACTCTGCTGGCCGTTCAATCGCACTGAGATGACCGGCGTGTGGAATCACGATGAAACGACTATCGGCAATCGCATTGTGCATCACCTGCGCTTCAGCAGGAGGGGTGAGAGCATCTTCCGCACCGACGACAACGGTTGTCGGCACCCGAATCTCGGCCAGCAGTGGCGTCGAATCGGGGCGAGCCGCCATGGCGTGGAGTGCCGCGGCAATCCCTTCTGGTGGATTCGCCGCAGCGATACTCAGCAGCTCGGCCCGTAGCGCCTCACTTGCCCCCGGCGCTACCAGATTGGGTAACATTCGTCCGGCCAGTGCCGCACTTCCCTCTTCCAACGCAATCCTGGCATTAACGGCCCGTGCTGCCCGCGTCTCCTCACTATCGGCAGTTGCCCGGGTATCGGCCAGCAACAGGCCGCTGATCCGCTCTGGTGCCCGCCGCAGCAGAGCGAAGGCAATATAGCCTCCCATTGACAAGCCGGCCAGCACTGCCCGTTTGATGTTCAGGGTATCGAGTAATGCCAGGACATCCGTTGCATAGTCATCGAGCGACTGTGGCAGCGGTGTCGCCGGCGAGCCGCCGAATCCGCGTAGATCAGGTGCAATCATACGTATGCGATCACTCAATGTACTCAATTGTGCTCGCCATAATGCCGCACTCAGCGGAAAAGCGTGCAACAAGACGACCGGTTGTCCACTTCCTGCATCATCGTAGCGTAGTTGCACACCGTGGGGGAGGGTCACGTGCATTGGTACCTCCGTTTCTGAGTCGATACTCAACCAGTGCAATGCTTTTGGTAAACGCCTGTTAGCGAGTTGCCGGGCATCAGGATGATTGCATGATACACCTCCACGATGGCAGACAACACACGGATCCCAGGCTTCTGTCTGTGCTTGGAAGTTACCCTTGCCGGTTGTCTACAAGTATACGCGAAACATACCGCATGGTTTACTACAGGGAGAACAATCTGCATCAGATGACGTCTGCGCTCTAAACCGGGTGCGATACTGGTTGCCATTCGGTAAGAGGGTGGGATATCGCCTGCCAATCCCCCTAGCAGCACGACAGCATAGACAGGCATAAGTGGACAGAGTGCGGAAGGCTGGCTTCCGCACTCTGTTCTACAAGCAGGCACTGATTAAGAGGTTGTGCAACCGATTCTTACCGCTGTACGTGGTGACTACTGCTGCAAGATAGACAAGAGATAGTCGATAGACGTTGTCGGCACTGATGGTGTTGCAGCCTGCATGTTCTGGTGTGATTCCACCGGTCGCAACGGCACAGAAACAAGATCGACGATCTGCAAGTCCATTAACTGAACGATGCCCTCAACCACATCAATCGCCGACCAGTGCAGATCAGTTGCAATATCCGACAGACTCTTACGACCGTCGATGGCCTCAAGCAGCAAATGCAGCGCAACACTTGCCCGCTGCAATGCTTCTTCGCGGGTGACCTTCAGTGTCGGTACTAGTTGCAGCGAAGCAACTTTGTGCCAGATCCGCCGCCACCGCAATGCCATACGCTCAGCGTAGCGGATCATCGTCTCGACATCGCCCCATATCGATTGCTGGTTACTTCTGGCACCGCTACTGACGTTGAACGTGCCTTGCTGGACGTTGAGCAGAATGCCTAGCGCTTCTGTCCCTATTTGTCCCTCGCACTCAACGTGGTACATTTGACCATTGGTGAAGAATATTCGACCGGAACGCTCTCCCTGAATATCGAGCGAGCCAGAGAGGGAACTGTATGCAGCGAGATCAATCAAATCACGTAATGGTACCTGTTGTAACGAACCGTGTAATGCCATCGTGGGCCTCCTGGGCACAACTGCAAGGATAAGATGGGATGCCCTTTAAAATTGGTTATACCACAACTCAGCAGCCACAACAATGTGACCATAGTCCAGTTATAGAAGAAGTCGTCATAGTACCGGTTTTGGTAACGCCCGTTTCTCCATTCCAGCACACGATGTTGTGTGCATCGAAGGCTGAATGTGCTGTGCGCAGACCATAGCGGATCGCACGCCGCTGAACGGCATGCCTTCCACGTGGCCGCACGAGCGTGGATTGGCAGACACACGGCATGAGTTGGAACGTCCCGTAAACCTCATCCCTTCGGAAAAAGAAAGAAGGGTAACGCTGTGCAGTTACCCTTCTTCCGCTCGAGGGCTGATCTGTGCGGCCTGTCCTACGCAGAGCGTGCCGGTGACGAGACGGACACCGGCTGTGGGACACGTTCCTCACCGGGCCGAGCGAGAAGTGTTGCGCTTAGTAACACCAGCGTTAGCCATGCCAGGTCGGCGAAGAGCAGATGCACCAGTTGCATCCACACTGGAGCCTTCAGGATGACGTTGATTGCACCCAGAAAAATCTGACCAACAAAGATCGCAGCAGTAGCCCACGCCAGTCGGCGCGTTGTTGGTGACGGATCGTAGCGCACTGCCCGTTGGGCAAGCGAAATCATTGCCAGGCCAACCAATGTGCCCAAGACCGGGTGGATAATCCGCATCCATACCAGGGGATGACTATCACGAGTGATCGATTGCGATACACCACCAGGTAGCACGCCCAGTTGCAAGAGGGTATCACCCAGAGCCGTTATCGCACCACTTGACCCCACTAGTGCCGTACCGACCAATGCTGCAATCAACATGCTCAACAAGCCACCCTTACCACGCAGGTTCGGTGCCGGCTTACCACTGGCGTACCATGCTGTAAGCGCCATTGCTCCAATCAACAGAAATGTATTGACGAGGTGCAGTCCCAGTGACAAAGCGCGAGTCAGTGATGCATCATGGGCTACCAGTTGGAAGAGCACCAGTGCCGCTCCGATCAGCGACTCGACAATCATCAAAATCATCGTTGCAATCGCCGCCCGCCGTGCCGGATGGCCGGCAGCAAACAGTCGTAAGGCCCAAACCAGTAACCCTATCGTCAACAGCAGAGCAATGCCACTCGTTACGCGATGGGAAAACTCGATGAGCTGCGCTGTATCGGGTGCCCGTGGTATCACCTGACCATCACAGAGCGGCCAGTGATCACCACAACCGGCACCGGAGCCGGTTGCCCGCACGAATGCGCCCCACATAATGACCAACAGGTTGTATCCAACATTGAGCCATGCAAAATTGACAAAGGCACGATGCCGGGGATCCATGCAACTTCCTCCCGCCGCGACCGTGTGGTGCGGATTGCAAGAACTATGTGACATATCACACTTTATTCTAGCATGACCCCTGCGTAGCGTGCAGTGAACACCGTGTTATAATTCGTTCACTAAACGCAAACGTGTGAGCAAGAGGGGGCATCTTGGTGACCGTCCATGCACTGCCATCAATTGAGCAGCTTGTCCAGACCTTGCGGTACCTCTGCAAGCAGCCATCGACTACCGGTCAGATCGATGAGTTGCGCACGATGGCTGAACATATCACCCTTCTTGTGCGTCGGTTAGGCATGCATGTGCGCATTGCGGCTACCGATACCGCACCGGTCATTATTGCTCATCGGTCAGGACGACGGCCACAGACCCTTTTGCTCTATCATCACTACGATACACCGCCAACCGGCCCGTGGCGACACTGGTCACACGAACCATTTGATATTGCTGAACGTGATGGTCGTGTATTCGGACGCGGTGTAGCCGGTGGCAAAGGTGCCCTGGCAGCGCATCTGGCAGCCCTGCAGACCATTCTGCACCGTGAAGGAGAATTGCCGTGTGGGATCACCCTGGTCATTGAAGGGGCAGCCACAACAGGTAGTTATGGTCTGCAAGAAGCCCTGCACGCGCATATTGATCTGCTGCAATGTGACGCGATCCTGGCTAGTGTTGGTGACCGTGATGCTACCGGTACACCTATCTGCGTGAGTGGTAGTAAAGGCTGGATCCGTCTGCGTCTGAGTGCGCGTGGGCCGGCGTATCCCTTGCCAACCGGCTTTGCCGCTAGCGTTGCCAATCCGCTCTGGCGGCTGATCTGGACCCTGGCTTCTCTCAAGGGTGATGATGAAGATGTGCGGATCGAGGGATTTTACGACGCTGTTGAAGGTCCGTCGCGCAATGATAATGCGGTGATCCGACAACTGCAACTGGCCTCGGCTGCACGACGGGATGCCTGGCGGATCGATCAGTTTCTTTTCGGTATCGACGGTGCAGCGTTGAGCCGCTCAGAAGTAACGCTTCCCACCTGTAATGTGAGTAGCATCACCGTTGAACCGTCAGGTGAGACACCGGTTATCCCTGCTCAGGCGACAGCGCTACTCGATATTCAGTTAGTTCCCCATCAACAGCCGGATGCGATTGTAGCATTGATACAGCACCACCTGCACGAGAAGGGGTTTCCTGACATTGTGATCGAACGATTGCCTGGCGGGTATCCCCCGTTAATGACTGCGACTGATAATCCCTTCGTGACACAGGTGGCTGCTATCGGCGCAACCGTATTTGAACGGCCACTGGTGGTTGTGCCGGCTGGCCCATACACGGTGCCTTTCAGCTTACTGGTTGGCCATCACCCGATTCCAACAGTAAGTCTTGGCCTGACACCAGTCGTCAGTGCGACCTTTGCTCCCGATGAGTACATTCCGATCAACGACCTGAGTCGTCATAGTCGTTTGCTGATCGAATTACTCGACCAGTTGTGGCGGTAAGTACTCCCAGGAGCACGGTCACGTTACGCTGTGCCGATGCCGATATATCTCACGTAGAGCTTACCCCGCTGCATGACACCCCTGTCGGTAATACACGTGCCGCATCGTATGGCGTATGAACACCCAAACACGATGCAGCACAGGTAACGTACATCTATCAGGGATTGGCGCTGCGGAATGTGCGACGTATTGATGTCTATAACAACTTCTATTGATTGTTATTGATTGCGATACGCAGCTAAGGCTGTTTCCCGATCTGGATAGATCTTGAACAGCGTATCGAAGCGGCTCTTGCGGAAGATTTCGGCAATCTGTGGCTGCAAACCGTACAATCGCAGATCACCACCCAGTGGTTGAATGGCGCGCAGGTTGGTCAAGAGCATTCGCAGGGCCAGGCTGGCCACGAAATTGACCTCACTCATGTCCGCAAGCACCTTACCGCGATGCCGGTTGATGGTGTCTGCCAGCTCCTGCTCGATGGTTGCAATCCCGGCTGCATCAAGGCGAGCCGGAAGCTCAATGATGAGCACATCATCTACATGCTCGGTCTTCACGCCGAAGTCTCTCTTTCTAGCGGGTTTGCGCCGCTATGCAACTATTGAGGGTACGGTCATTATAGCATGCTCTGAACCTGTCTTAGAACAGATATCAAAGCGATCAGGATACCGACCGGTGTTCTCTGAATATCGTCGTGAGTATTTGGTTTTCCGGCAAGCCCTTGACGTTAAAGCTGACTATCAGACAGACGTTCCACAATCAGCAGGGTAATGTCATCAGCCTGTGGTGCACCGGCAGCGAATGCGTCAACCGCTGCGACGACTGCCGCCACCAGATCGGGGGCAGGATGGTGGCAGAGGGTTTGCAGGCATGCCTGTAAACGGGCATCGCCAAACAACTCACCGGTCAGATTCATCGCTTCAGTAATACCATCGCTGAAAGCTACCAGCTTCTCGCCGGGCTGTATCCGCAACTCATACACATCATACGTTTGCCCGGCCACAATACCGATTGGTAGGGATCCCTCGTGTAACTCTTCTACTACATCACCATTTCGGGCAATCCGCAATGGTGGGTTATGCCCGGCATTGATATACGTCATTGTACCGCTGAGTGGATCAAGCAGGCCATAGAACAGCGTGATGAACATATTGGCATCACCGTGCTCACGGCAGATATAGTCGTTGGTCAGACTGACAGCGTGAAGGAGAATAGACGTATTGATACTGCTGGGCGACTGCGGCATCTCTCCAGCCTGCGACGCCGCTCGCAGCAATGATCGACTCAACGCCACAAACAGGGCAGCCGTTACCCCTTTGCCACAGGCATCGGCCACCACCAGGCCGACTCTGCCATCGGGAAGGGTAATGGTATCGAAGAAATCACCACCCACAGCCTGCGCACCGCGACTGAACCCGGCAATACGCCAGCCGGCTGGTTGCGGTAACACCCGTGGTAGGAAAGACTGCTGAATACGGCGGGCAACATCCAGCTCCTCTTCGAGGCGGTTCAGCCGAATCAATTCCGCCTGCGCAGCCTGTAATTGCTGATACGCTGCCAGGAGTTCGGCATTCTTGCGTTCGAGATCATGGATCATGCGCTGATTGGTATTGCGTACCCGACTAACGATACTGCGTAGCATCGTCATTGCCAGCGCAGGACTGGAGCCGATCAAGGTGGCAAACACCGCTTCATTCAGCGCAACCAGGCGACTCGGTTCAATTGCCCGTACCGTTGCCGACCGTGGACTCTGGTCGATCAGGCTCATCTCGCCGATGATTTGGCCGGCGTGAAAGACCTCTAGCCGCAACTCGGTGCCGTTAACGAACGTGATTACCTCTACCGCACCGCTCAAGATCACAAAGCATTCGGTTCCCGGATCACCCTGATGAAACAATATTTCACCGGCGGCAAGGCGGCATTCGGCCAGACGAGGGGCTAACTCGGCCAGAATCGCTTCGGGTACTACCTGAAAGAGCGGCAAATTCCGCAAGCGATCCAGCATCGTCATTGTTTTAGTTACGATTAACTCGTTCCAGCCACTTGCCGGATCGTGCCGGTACTGGAGGGTGTCAGCGTATTCGCGCACAAAGAAGAGGCCAAGGCCACCAATGGTACGTTGTTCAACCTCCCTGCCCAGATCAGGTGGTGGTGCATCGTGGGGATCGAAGGGATACCCTCGATCACGAATGACGATAGTCAGCACTCCCTGTTCATACTGGCACGACAACTGAAGCTGGTCACGGTTTTGGTCATCGTAGCCATACTTGACAATATTGGTAGCGACTTCTTCGATCACCAGTCGCAACAAATAGACATAATCGTGGGGTAATTGCCAATCAGACTCCAGCGTGTCGCTGAAGGCCAAAAGCTCAGTTACCGCGTTCCAATCGGCGAAGACACTGATCTGTCGCTGCATGCCAACCTCTACACGGCTAATGGTTCGGTTGGATGGCGACCAGGGGAGAGCGGCAGGGTGGCTCGTAATTTACGCAGGCGAGTAATGGCATCCACGGCAGCTTCGTGGACATTGGGGTCGGTATCATCAACGGCCTGGGTCAGGGCATTGAGGACGGTTGTGGTGGCGGCTGCCATACCCAACCGCCCTAGTGCACGCGCTGCTGCTTCACGAGCGTAGGCGTCAGCATCAGAGAGCATGGGGATCAGATGGTCAATCATCAGGGCCGTACCGGCCAGCTCTCCCAACTGACTCACCACCAGGGCTGCTGCCGAGCGCACGAAACTATCGGGATTGTCGAGACATTCAATCAGATGATCAAGGAGCTGCGGCGAGACGATCCGGTCGCGCAATTGACCCAGTGTGCGGGCAGCGGCGAAGCGTGTCTCCAGATCACAATCATGGATCGCCAGTCGGATCAGCGTTTTGACCAGAGGTTGCGGCGGTATCCCATTAATCAGGCCAAGCATGCGCGCCGCAGCCGCACGCACATGCGAGGCGCTATCACTCAAACCGTCGTGCAGGAGCACCAGGTCTGCCGCTGTGTAGTGACCCTCTCGCATGCGCAGACGACGGATCGCTTCATAGCGACTTTGCCAACCGGGGTCTTGCAATTGACGGCGTAACTGTTCAAAATCACCGCTCTCGAAGGTGTCGAGTTCGGCCAGCAATGTCAGCCGTAACCACTCATCACGTGAACTGTTGAGGCGCTGCCGGGCAAGAGGCAGCACCTGTAACGCCAGCAGGATTTCTTCGATGGTCAGGCGAAGTTCCGGGCGTGAACGTAATTCGCGCTCAATCAGATGGGCGAGCTGGTAACGCCAGTGGCCAGCCCGACGGACAATGTGATTGGCACCGGGGCCACGTGAAATCTCGGCCAGTGCCAGCACAGCGGCAACCGGCTCTTCCTGGAAGGCAGCAAGAAATGGTTCAAGCGCACGTAGGGCAAGGTATCCGAGCACACTATTCACGCCGGCAATTTGTATCTCTTGCCGGGGGTTGCGGGCAAAGGTTGTGAATCGTTCAGCTACCCGCTGCCGCCATGTCTCTCGATCAAACACTGGCAGCCCCCTTCCTTCCCTGCGTCAATGTAGTAGAACGATGATATGTCTATATTTTTAGTATATCATACCGTCATAGTATTGCACAGTACTTTAGTACTATTCTTTGATTGCAGAAACATTACAGACGCGATTACTGCTGTCATATGGTAAGATATGCCGGGAAGTAAGTCTCTGTGGATGGTGTATATGAATTCAACACCGGAAGATCCCGATGTTACAACCAGTATTCGCCGGGTACGTCGGGGTTGTGTCATGATGGCAATCATCGTTATTGCCATGACCATTTTTCTGATCAGTGCAACTGGCAATCTCGCGTTTTCGTTATTACTATTTGTCGCAGGAGCACTGCTGGCGCTGGCTTTCTTTGTAGTACGTTGAGGCCATTCATGTCGCCAACCTATCGTCGGGCACTACTGGCTGTGCTGGGACTGGTCTTTGTGATCATCTCCATTGTTGTTGCTTTCCAGCAACCTTTCGGTCTGTGGCACTGGCTCTGGCTGTTGCTGGCCGGGTTGTGCCTGTTTGCGATTCGTCGGCAATCGTAACTTTTTGTTCACCTGTCTAACGCTCTGTTCCCGTTGCTTCAAATCAATCTGGCCTGACGGCGGTGCGTGCTCCCACCCTTTCGGTCATAGCCCCGGTAGGGTATGCCGCGATTCCCGTTCGTATGCTACGACGACTTTACCACAATACTACCCCCATCCCCGCGGCATCGACAACCGGCTACGGTAGCGCACGCTGAACCGTCTGGGTTTACAAACACCTTACAATTGTTGACAAGCCTATTCGCAAGCTACCGCTGATATGCTATAATCAGAACCGAAAGCGTGCGCCTGATAACCTGATATTAGGTTGATATAATACCAAAAAACCGACACCACATCTATTCTCTCGGACAAATGTTTCAGGCTTAGATCGCCTTTCTGCCTTCGTTCAACTGGTTTAAGTGTAAATTGTTTTGAAAGACGAGTACGCCATGCACGACTTTGTTCATCTGCATGTCCACTCTGAATACAGCCTGCTCGATGGCTATGCCACAACGAAAGGCATTACCCAGCGTGCTGCCGAATTGGGGATGGACAGTATCGCCCTGACCGATCACGGGGTGATGTACGGCGCGATGGAGTTCTACGAGGCGGCGAAAAAGGCCGGTATCCGCCCGATTATCGGTGTCGAAGCCTACATGGCCCCTGGCTCACTGAGCGACCCGATGACAAAAGGGGCAAAAAACTATTTTCATTTGCTGTTGCTAGCCCAAAATGAGGTGGGATACCGTAATCTGGTGAAACTCACCACGCACGCCCATCTTGACGGGATGGGAAAGGGTGTGTTTGCCCGCCCCCGTATCGACCGGCAATTGCTGGAAGCGCATCACGAAGGCCTGATCGTTACATCGGCCTGTCTGGCCGGCGAGGTGTTGCACTATCTGAAAGCGAGAGACCGTCGTGCAGCCGTTGAAACCGCCGCATATTACCGTGACCTGCTCGGCCCCGACCGTTACTATCTTGAGTTGCAACTGCATGACAATATCCCTGAACTCGAGCCGCTGAACGATGAGTTGGTGAAGATCGGGCGCGAACTGGGTATTCCACTGGTAGCCACCAGTGACGCGCATTTCGTCCGTCCAGAAGATAAAGCAACCCAGCACAAGATTATGGCGATGGGGATGAATATGACCTACACTGAATTTTGTGCTCGTGAATACGCGATGGACGAGAGCTACCATATCTTGTCGGGCGAGCAGATGTGGGAGCGGTTTAAACGCTACGGTACTGAACCGCTGGAAAATACTCGTCGCATCGCCGATATGTGCCGGTTGAAGCTGGAGTTTGGACGGGTTCAGTTGCCGGTCTTTGAGTTACCGCCGGGCCACGATGCCGCCTCATATCTACGCCTCGTGTGTGAAGAGGGTTTGATGCGCCGGTTCAACGGTCAGCCACCTGCTGAGTATATAAATCGGTTGGCGTATGAACTGGATGTGATTAATCAAACCGGCTTCCCTGATTACATGTTGATCGTATGGGATTACGTGAAATTTGCCCGTTCACGCGGTATCCCCTGTCTGCCGCGTGGATCTGCCGGTGCATCGCTCGTGCTCTACGCCCTCGGCATCACCGATGTTGATCCGGTCAAGAATAAGCTGCTCTTCGAGCGTTTCCTCTCGCCCGAACGTCTGGAAATGCCCGATATTGACACCGATTTCGCCGACTCGCGCCGCCAGGAGATTCTTGACTATATCGCCGATAAGTACGGGCGGGAGAATGTTGCGCAGATTATTACCTACGGTACGCTTGGGGCCAAAGCGGCCATTCGTGATATGGGCCGTGTGCTCGGTCTCGATCCCGGTGAGGTAGATCGGGTCGCCAAACTGATTCCAGCGTTACCGGTTGGCACCACCATCGCCCAGGCCCTTGAGCGCGTCCCAGAGTTGAAGCAGATCTACGAAACCCAGCCCCACCTGCGCGAACTGATCGATGAGGCGCAGAAGGTTGAAGGCCGGATGCGGTCAGTTGGCACGCATGCCTGTGGCGTGGTGGTCAGTCGAACACCGCTGGCCGAGCTGGTGCCCCTGCAACGCACGACCAAAGACGAGAATGCGTTGATGGCTGCGTTTGAAGGGCCGACCCTGGCCAAGATGGGCCTGCTGAAGATGGATATTCTCGGTCTAACCAACCTTTCCGTGGTGGCCGAGGCCCTCAAGTACATCGAGCAGACGACTGGCCGGCAGATGTGGCTTGATGAAATTCCACTTGATGATCCAAAGGTTTTTGAGGCATTAGGACGAGGCGAAACGAAGAATGTCTTCCAACTAGAATCGGCGGGAATGACGCGCTACCTGATGCAATTGAAGCCAACCCGCGTGGAAGACCTCTACGCCATGGTGGCGCTCTATCGCCCCGGCCCACTTGAGCAGATTCCAGTCTATATTCAGAACAAAAATAATCCATCCCAGATCCGCTATCTCCACCCCGTGCTCGAACCGATCCTGTCCGACACCTACGGTGTGATCGTCTATCAGGAGCAGATTATGCAACTGTTGCAGACGGTCGCCGATTATACGCTCGGTCAGGCCTATATCGTCATCAAGGCGATCAGCAAGAAGAATCGCGAACTGATGGCCGAAAATGAGGCTATTTTCAAGCAAGGGTGTCAGCGCAAAGGCATTAGTAAGGAGATTGCCGATCAGCTCTGGGAGTTGATCTTGCCGTTCGCCGGCTATTCGTTTAACCGACCGCACGCCACACTCTACGGTTTGCTCAGTTATCAGACCGCCTGGCTAAAGGTAAACTATCCGGTCGAGTATATGACCGCTGTGCTGACCGGTGCGGGTGGTGTAATTGAAGATGTGACGAAGGCGGCACTCGAAGCACGGCGTCTGGGTGTGGCAGTACTGCCCCCTGATGTCAATCGCTCGCACAAGGGCTTCACTATCGAACCTCTTGCCCAACCGTTGCCGCCGGGCGTAACCCACCAACGCGGTATTCGCTTTGGCTTGATGGCAATCAAGAATGTCGGCGAAGGGCCGGTAGAAGCGATTATTGCTGCACGCGAGGCAGGTGGCCCCTTCCAATCGCTGGAAGACCTCTGTGTGCGCGTTGATCGCCACACGCTGAATAAGCGTACACTTGAAAGTCTTATTAAAGCTGGCGCACTCGACTCGCTCCCTGGCACGCGCCGCCAGAAGCTGGCAATCCTCGATCAGGCCGTCAGCGCCGGGATTGAAGCCCAGAAGGCGCGTGAAATCGGCCAGAGTAGCCTGTTTGATATCTTTGGTGAAGCAACCACCGCCAATCCGGTGGTGGCCCGTATTCCGTTGCCGCTGATCGTCGAGAGTCCTGCCGATCAGAAAGAGGTGCTGCTCTGGGAAAAGGAGCTGCTCGGATTGAATATTTCCGATGATCCCATCGCTAAGGCCCTCGAAGGTGTCGATCTCAGCGGTGCTACTGAACTTGGTTCGATTGATGCTGAACATATTGGTGAGACGCTCACTTTTGTGGGAGTGCTGAGTGGGGTGCGTCGGATTGCGACAAAGAAGGGCGAGACGATGCTGGTCGCCAATCTTGAAGATTTGACCGGCAGCATCGAGATAGTGGTCTTTCCAAAGGTGCTGGCGAAGTACGCCGATCTGTTACAGAACGACGCCGTAGTGCGGATTACGGCGAAGGTTGACAACCGTCGTGATACACCCCAACTGGTGGTCGAGCACGTGGAAACGCCCGCGTCAGTAGATCAGACAACAAGTGCCCAACCGCTTGAGATGGATCTGGAAGGGGTAAGCGATGATCTGAACGGCGAAGGCGGTGTGGAATTGCCGGCGCCACCGGTATCGCCAGCACCAACTCCCGCCCCGGTTCCGGCATCTCCGCCGCCGGTCAGACCGCCGGTTGTGCGTACCCGCCAGCCGGTAAAGCTCACCAGTAATGGGAATGGTCACGGCGGTCACCAGGCACCAGAACCACCACGGGTTGACGGGCCGCCGGCGCGTAATCTACGCATCTACCTGCCGCGTAGCCACGATTTTGATGCCGATATTGCATTGATGCAGCATATCCATACTATTCTGAGCAGCAGTCATGGTAATGACCAGGTCACACTGTATCTGCCAAATGGGGTGGGCATGGTCGTCTTACAGTCGCAGCATACCATTACCCTCTCTGATGCCCTAGTTGCCGAACTGAAGCAGGTGCTTGGCCCTGACCGAGTGCTGGCGATGTAAGCGCGGCGAGGGTAAGCATTCGTGGTGGGGTGGTTGACAGGAAAGCAGGAAATATTGATGAGTAGGGAGCACGGTATACGGCATGCCGTGCCCCTGCTTTGTTTTGTACTGTCGCATCAGGTTGCGCTGTCGTATCTACATCCCGCTCTCAGCGGGCGGACTGGAGCAGGGGCGTGTCACATAGCACCGCTGGGAGCTGTGAACACGCGATATACCATACGAGAACTTATTTCATAAAAAGTTGTACTGTCGCGCTCGAATAACCATCTCCGGTGCCATCATGCGCTGGATTGGTT
>NZ_DAOUBI010000160.1:0-14116 GCF_034432675.1 Chloroflexus sp.
TGCTGATGAACTATCCGCGTTTATCAGCCCAATCCGCGTCTATCCGTGTCCCGTGTGTGATGACCACGGATACTCGCGGATGCGGCGGATACACACGGATGACCTCATACCCGGTGGTATGGTGTCTGTGTTACTATTTTGAAGGACGGAATCCAGGTTTCCGCGTGTAGTACGATCTGATTCGAGCCAGCCACATCGTTCACCAGGAACAGCTATGCGGATAAGTATCACCTCACCGGCCAGCCTGCTTGCCCGCTGTTCTACCGGTCAACTCTGGTTGATTGGTATGTTGATAGCAGCGCTGGTGGCAGGCTTTGTTCCAGCCGCCAGGGTAATACTAGCAACCGGCTTCTGGTTGATAGTACCGGGGTATCTGCTCGAACGTCGGATGCCCGGAGAACGTCCGCACTGGTTTCTGCGTATTGCTATCTGGAATGGCCTGGGTTTGAGCCTTGTGCCGCTGCTCTATCTGTGGGTGACGGTAGTCGGGTTGGCGATACCGTTAGGGCTGCTGATAAGTGTGGCGATCCTGCTGGCCGTTGTTGCGCTGTACGATGCCTGGCGTGATCTGGCCCCGGTTCAGGTGCGATCATCGGTAATAGGCTGGTTGTTGCTGAGTGTACTGGCGATCAGTGCCTGGTTGCGGGCGGTGCAGATTGCCGATCTGGCATTTCCGGCCTGGGTCGACTCGGTACATCATGCCCTGATGGTGCGGGTTGCTGCCGAAACCGGACGGGTACCCTGGGCACTGACCCCATATCTACCGGTCACCGACATGCCATATCACTGGGGCTACCACGTGCTGATCGCGGCAGCCTGGCATCTCGGCGGGAGTGACCTGCCGGCAATGATCTTGTGGAGCGGGCAATTACTCAACTGGTTACAAGGGTTATCTGCTGCGGCACTGGCGCTCCTGGTCTGGCGGCGACCGCTGGCAGCAGTGATTGCTGCCGCAATCGTGGGCTGTATTTCGTGGATGCCGGCATACTACGTCTCGTGGGGTCGGTATACACAGTTAAGTGGGTTATTACAGATTGTCGCGCTGGCAATATGCTGGCAGCAATGGTTAGACGCAGAACCGCGTCGTGAACGTCTAGGCTGGCTTTTTCTGAACATGTTAATCATCACCGGGTTATGCCTGGTGCATATGCGCATGTTTGTGTTTGGCGGTGCGCTCATTGCTGTGCAGAGCACTGTCTGGGCATTACACCAGACACGCCCGGCAATCGTTAGCCGGCTGGTCGAGGCGATGGGAGCCGGCCTGGTAGCACTGATCCTTGCCGGGCCATGGTGGTTCGTACTGGTGCGGCAGATCTTGCTACCGGCAGCAACCGGTGCGCGTAGTCTGACGAGTGGTGGTTCGTATGTTCAACTGAGCGACAGTCTGATGTGGATCGGACCGAACGAGTGGCTGGTCGCGCTAGCGTTATTTGGTGGCTCCATAGGAGTGTTTTATCGGCAACGGGCTGTTGCGGTGATGGTGCTTTGGGTAGGAGTGCTGGTTGTGTTGTCAAACCCCTGGTTGATCAGTTATCTGGCGCCGCCCATCGGTCTGGTGTTAATCTTGTACGCCGTTATGCAGCACGTATGGTTTGTGGGTGGCATCGGGATGCTGTTGCTGGCCATAAACCCCTTGACGGTACGCCTGCCCTTTCTCTGGCTACTGCCGGTTGACATTACAGCGATCAGCCTGTTTTTACCAATCAGCAATCTCATCGGTGGTAGCGTTGCCCTGATCTGGCCGCAGCGTCGTTGGACGCAGATGGCAGCTATCGCGCTGCTGCTGGGGTGTACGCTGTGGGGAGCGTATCAACAACGCACGATTGTGAACCCGGTGACAGTCCTGGCAACCGCAGCCGATCGGGTTGCCCTGGACTGGATCGCCGAACAGACACCTCCCACAGCCCGATTTTTGATCAACGCTGCGCTCTGGTTGCCCGGTGTGGCACGGGGAACGGATGGGGGGTGGTGGATCTTGCCCCTCACCGGACGCTGGACGAGTACACCACCGGTACTCTTCGTCTACGGTGTAGCGGAGGATGTCCAGACCACACAACAACGCAGTCAGCACATCATCGACCTCGGTAACGGGCAAGCGGTTGATATAGCGAGTCTGATAGCTGCCGAGCGGATTGATTATATCTACACCTCACCAAAGGGACCATTGCGTCCTGAACTGTTTGCCGGACAGCCGGGTTATGAAACGGTTTTTGCCCATGATGGTATTGTTATTTATCGAGTAATCCGATGATCAGATGCCATGTGAGGGTAAGCGAGCAATCCGGCAAGGAATATACTTCCGAGTGATTGTCGCTTCTCTCCTGTCATGCAAGACACGGTGTTGCGGCTGGAGTAGAGCGAATTGAGAGTCCGTCTTCGCGATGGGATAATATCAAATCTGAAACATACAAAATGTATGGTACGCGATCCCGGACGTACCCTTTCTCCCCTCGTTTACCACATCCCTCGTATGGCAGGGTGAACCGGCACATGCACCCGTTCGTAGGGCGGGTTCTGAACCACGACAACGACGCATTGTGATTGAGGATATACTCAAGATCGCAGGGGCGGGCTACGTAGGGGCGGGTTCCAAACCCGCCCCTACGAACCCATCCGTCTATTTTCTCTCTTCTCCACTCTATTTTCTCTCTTCTATCACCCTATTTTCTCCCTCCTCCACCCTATTTTCTCCCTCCTCCTGACAATTCAACGCAACGCTGCGCTCCACCATTCAGGCTCCAAAAACATGACCAGCAGATAGACCACCAGCCCAATTAGCCAGAGCGTATCGAAGCGTTGCCAGCGACGAGGCAGAGAGCGAGCAAGAAAACTGGTCAGACCAAAGATCAGCCATCCCACAAGACCGCTACCGGCCAGATAAGGTTGGTGTAGTGGTACAGTTCGCTCGATAACGCCGTGAGTGATCTGGAGCAGCATATCCAGGTTATCTGCAATCGGCCCATCGAGCGGGAAGGCTGGTGCTAACGGTGCGACCAGGGCAGTCAATGGGTTGAAGGCAGCGATCACCCGTGCCGAAGCAGGAGGGACAGCGTTAGTGGCAATCAGCAGGATTGGCACGATCAACCAGGCCAGAATCGTACCGTATGTCGCAACCAAACCTGCCGGTGGTGTTCGGGCCAGGGTAAGCCAACAGATACATATCGTACAAAGCAGGAGACTCGTTACTACGATCACGATCAGCACCCAGATCATCTCGGCCAGACTCAGACTCCCAAATAGAGGCAAGATGCTGAGGAAAGGCACGGCAATAACGATGATGATCAACATCATTCCCCACAACGCCAGTATGCGAGCCAGCAGTTGCACTGGTGATATGGGTGTCGATTGCGCAAATATTGGATACAGGCGTAATGCAAGTGATGGGGTGATCGCGAGCAACCAACCCTGTAAAACCAGACAGAGACTGGTAGCAAGGAGACGACCAACTTGCGCGTTGCGTAGGGGTAACTCGATGTTGACGCCGATATTCGCGAGCTGGATAGATCCGAGCATGGTCAGCCACATCGCGAATACGGTAACGGTCGCATATATACCCACCCGCCGACTTTGAACGAGTTGCAGCCATGCTGTCTGGAATGCTGCTATCACGGCACAACTCCCTGCACCCCACCGGTGACAATAATGCACGTTGGTTGATCGAAAGAATTGCTGAAACGTAAGCGCAATTCACCATTGCGCAGGTAGGCAGCCGCCGACGCGATAGTAAAACGAGTCGGATCGGTAGCCGTTACTGGACTCCAGTTCGCAGTCTGCCAGTTATAAGCCTGAATGACAAGTTGGCGATCTGTAAGTGGGTCAATCGTTTTCACTTGCACCTGAATCGTTTCTGCCTGTAATTGAGCCAGATCGGCGGGTAGCCGAAGATGTACGTCACCGGTAGCATTGCTCATCAGGATGCCATTATCATTCGCACAACCGGTTGCTTGTGTGTTCTGTGGATCAATCCGCAGCCAGCCCACGGGCAAAGTCAACTGTCCCTGACCGACAATACGGGGGCGCATCACCAGTAAAGTTTCACTCCAACCATCGGATCTGGTTAATGTGGTCGGATCGCGTTCGAGCCACGCGATGAGAAAAGGTCCTGGGTCAAACCGTTCCGACACCGGTCTGACTGCTGCATCGATGAATGTTGTTCGCAGAAGGGCAAGCTGTTCGATGTTGCGATTCGGTAGCAACCCGTTTTCGCGTAAATCATTGACAATAAGCTGTCCGGGGGCAGCGTTTACCGGTGCTTCGGCGAAAACGGCCGGCCAACGGGCTACCGAACGGGCACCAGGCCGCAGAGTACCGAAGAAGATTAATTGGTCTCCATACATAATGTAGGTTTCGCGCAGCGTCACTGAACTGTCGTTTTGCAGATCGACTCGTAAGCGCTCTTGATCAATGACCAGCGCTGCCTGAATTGGCAGCGCTGGAATCACCATGGATACCAGCAGGCTTTGCCGTTCCCACGGTGCCAGTTGCACCGCAATCTGCGTTGTCTCCTGAAACAGGGGATTATTCAGTACCATTGCATCACCGTTGGGGTCAGCGTCGGTACTCAGTGGTCGCAGAAAAGCCGGACTTGTAAATGATACCGTCTCAGTCCGTGGCATTGCCGATAGCATCACCAGCGCACTATTGGCAAGCGCCTGTCGATTGTCAATTTGTTTGATCAGGGTCAGGCGTAACGATGTATAGGCCGGCGCAGCGTTGGCATTGGCCCACCAGAGACCACTCCCACTGCTAATGATCGCTACTAGAAACAGGATTGTCACCGGCAGAACGCGGTGACGCCACCACCATATGCCGACCAGGAATGGGATGACAACCAGAGCGTAAATGGTGAGGGCCAGGAAAATCTGACCGAAAACCGGGATGTCAATAGCCGGCAGAATACTTAATGCCGGACGCAACGCCTCAACCTGGCGGCTGGTAAGCTGAGCACTACTGCCAATGGTTGTTTGGGCCAGCAGTACCGGTTGGGCTAAGGCCGACCAGAATAGGTCACGTCCGGCCCAGGTGTTCAGGCTATCTGGCGAAAATGCAAGTTGGGTGATCCGTCCGTGACCGACCGGATATTCGATCCAGGGTGGTGCTGTCGGATTGCCAATCGTGTAGGCACCATTAACCGGTTGTAGCTTGAGACCGATCAAGGGGTTGGGCAGTTCCACTTCGGCAAGATCGGCTAGTGGTTGCCGATCAAGTGCGGTCACTCCGGCAATCTGTGCCGCCTGCAATGTCGATGGTAGATTGGTTTGTAGCGTAATGGCATCCGGACCACCACCGATAATAAGGTGACCACCATTGTGTACCCATCCTAGCAATGCCGACTGTTGCGAGGGTGACAACGGTTCACTCAATGTAAAAAGAGCCAATACACTGAGATTACTCAGACCGAGTACGTGATCAGGAAGATCTGCTACTTGCAGGCTACCGGTAACAAAAAGGTCGTTACTGACCGGTGATTCGCCTAGCACAGCCCGCATCCGATTAGTTGGACGTAAGAGAAGCGGTAGCTCTTGCTGAGCCAGGATTACATTATTGGCAGACACTGTAATGGTGACAGCACGAGCCGGTTGACGGATCCAGATGTAAAGCCAGATTGTTTCCTGTCCACCGGTTGGGATGCGGATAACACGAGCGTATTGCGCCCGATCGTCTGTCGGGCTACCGGTGATGGTTGCTGTAATCGTAGTACCGGCGTTGCGCAGGGTTACTCGTACCGGTAACCATTCACCCACGACGTACTGACCGGCGAATGGCGTAAATACTTCAAGTGAAAGACCTGATTGGGCATAGGTTGGAGATGACCAGACCCACTGAATTATGTGCAAACTCAGTGTGGCATACAAGACGAGGATAGCAAGTCGCAATCGGCGTATCATCATAGACGATGCTTAAGAGGTTGGGATGACTACGTGTATTATACGGGAAGCTCTTGTTCACTGTCACATGTCATCTGTATCATAAGCGCAAGTAATCAATGATGGCTTGTGTGTAGGATGAGAGGTGTCATATTCATCTTTCGGGTGTCTGACCTTTACATAGCGCTTTCAGGTATGTGTTATGATCAACGTGAAGTAGTTACGTTCTGGTATGTCGCCATATGACGAATGAATCTCAGATCAGTGAGCGTGAGCGCGAGATCCTCCGTCTCGTTGCCACGGGTGCCACAAATCAGCAGATTGCGATTGCGTTGAACATTAGCGTCAACACGGTCAAAGTTCATCTGCGCAATATCTTCGCGAAGATCGGTGTTGAATCGCGCACCGAGGCAACCGTTTATGCCATTCGCAATGGGATTGTGACCGTTAGCGAGACCAACCAGACTGCTGTCGACGAAGCGGAGGTTGCAAAAGCAACCGCACAAAGTGATGAGTTAACGGCGGTAACTGCTCCCACCGTATCTGATGCGGCAGCGCCGATTGTTGAGTCGACTGAACCGCTCGCTCTCAATACCGAACCGCCAACTACGCCAGAACCGGCAGACATTGCACCTTCAACCCCGGTTAAGGAGCCTGTCACTATCACCGCATCCTCGCCTGCATCACCTGTAACAAAGACGACTTTGGCACAATTGCTCCCGTGGCTGATTGGTGGGATTGTCGTTATCGTTATTGCGGTAGCAATCCTGGTCATCAATGCACGAGTCGGCACGATGCCGGTGACCGCTGCGCCAACCTCGTCACCGATCAGCGATGCTCAGCAGCGCTGGTTTCTGCGTCAGCCGTTGAACGAACCTCGCGATCACTTCGCGCTGACCGGCTACGATCTTGAACGCAGATTGTACGTCATTGGTGGACAGCGCAACGGCGTTGTCAGTGCTGCCGTTGATCGCTACGATCCTGAGATTGACCGTTGGGTGCGATTGACCGATAAGCCTACCGCTGTGAGTTATGCGCGAGCCGTTACGCTACGTGGCCTGATTTACGTGCCGGGAGGCGAGGATAGTAATGGTACCGTCCTTGATCGGCTCGAGATCTACAATCCCCGTGAACAAAACTGGTACTCTGGGCCTCCCTTGCCGGCTCCGCGCAGTCGCTATGCACTCACGGCCTGGGAAGGCCAGCTCTATTTGATTGGTGGATGGGACGGTACCACAATACGAAGCGAGGTCTTTATCTACGATCCGGTTCGTGAGCGTTGGGAGATGGCACCCGCACTGCCGCAACCCCGGCGTGATGCGGGGGTTGCGGTTGCTGCTGGCCGCCTCTTTGTTATTGGTGGCGAGGGTGAACAGGGGCCGCTGCGCGATAGCCATCGTCTCGAACCGGGAAATGACCCGAATCGCCGCTGGGTGGCAGTAGCTCCACTACCACAAGCGATTGGTCATCCCGCAGTGGTTGGGCTGGTTAGTACGCTGCTGATCTTCGATAGCGAGCGGCGTGAGGGGTTGACTTACGACATTGTAGCTGATGTCTGGAACCGTACTCCGCTGCCGGCGGAAGCGAATATCTCTGCCGATGCTGTCCTCCTCGACACCAACATCTATTTCATCGGGGATAGTCGTTCTCAGGGTATATTGAGCGAGTATCGTGCCCTGTACATGATCTTTATTCCGGGCCAGTAGTAAGTTGGTGCAGCATTCGCTGCACCGTTCACTTTCATCCCAACGATAGTGATGGAGAGCAGAGTAACAAACCTGATATAAGCGTAGGCATAGAATCTGTTCTGACTACGAGGGGTACGACACTAACTCATAAATCGTTGCCCAACGCTTTGATAGCAACTCCCAGTCATACTGCTTCGCCTGCACCTGAGCTGCGGCGGCCATTGCTGTCAGGCGTACCGGGTCGGCTAGTAGTTCTGTAATGCCTGTGGCCAGTGCTGTGGCATCACCAGGCGGTACCACGATCCCGGCTGTACCGTACCCCAGAATTTCGGCGCGATCTCCAACATCGCCGGTCACCACCGGCACACCCAAAGCCAGACTTTCCGCGATCTTGAGTGGCCAGCGAGCACGTGCTACGGTATCATCGTAAACTGGATCAACACTGAGATCGGCTAATGCCAGTAAAGCGCGTACCGTCTGATGTGAAACATGACCGGTAAAAAGAACCTGTTTGTGCCAGGGTTGTTGTGATACATAGTGTTGGATAACCGGCAAATCCTCACCGCCACCGATGATCAGTAATCGTGCCGTTGGATACTGGACGACGATCTGAGCGAATGCCTGCAATAGAAGATCAACTGGATGGTTGTGGAGAGCTATGGTTCCTGCATAAGCAATCACCGGCCCTGCGGGTAGTCTCAAAGCCTGCCTGAGCGCTGTGCGGATCGGTTGTGGTGGCGGGGAAAAGTCACGGGTTACACCGTTGGGCACAATGACGTAGGGGCGTTGCAGTCGGGCCATTTGATCTGCCAGATAGCGGGTATTGACGGTAATGCCAGCGGCTAGGCGCGGTAACAGCCACTGCCAAAAAGCAAAGACGGCCCGTTGCCAGCGTGCCGTAAAGCGGTTGGCCGTTACCTCGTCATCGTCGCAATCGACAAGAAATGGCTGTCGCCGCCAGAGATATACTGCAAGCATTGCCGCCATACCGTTGATCGGTTGTGGTTTTCCCAGATGATACCACTCTGCCGGCGAGCACAGCACCCCCCACATCATGCCAAGTGTTGATGAGAGCAGCACAAAGAGTAGTTCAAGGGGAGTAAATCGTACCGGTGTGCTACCGACCTTGCGTGCGTGCATCTGTCCGACATACCAGACCTCAACACCATCAATGACAAACCGGCGTTGGGAACAACTGGCGAGATCAGGATGGAGGGCCAGGATGCGCACCTGAAACCCTTGCTGAACCAGACCGTGCGCAATGTTGAGATAACGCCTCCCGGAAGGACGCTCGATGCCCATTGGTAAGAGAAAAACGATCCGCCGTTTGGCAGGCAATTTCCCCTGTTGCTGACGGATATATGCGAATATATTCATATATTCTGCAAGAAACATCTATCTTTGGTTCAGTTCGTGTGCCAGATCGGTAATGATTGACACCAACCGTGACCAGGACTCGGCCCGTTCGGTAGCTGAAGCCTGTACATTAGCCGTGAGGCACGGTGCCAGATTATCTTGAAAATAGTGCACAATGGCCTGGGCGAGGGCATGTGCATCCTGTGGCGGCACAATCAGGCCGGTAACTCCATCTTGCACAACTTCTGGTAGTCCACCAACATTGGTCGTAATCACCGGTTTGCCAAAACCAAACGCAAGCTGGACAACCGCACTTTGGGTGGCCGAGACGTAAGGTAAAACAACAACATCGGCCGTACTGAAAATTGCCGGCAGTTCTTCGTTTGATACATAGCGATCAACGAATGTTATTGCCTCAGTCACCCCAAACTCGGCTGCGTAGCGCTGATAGTATGCCGGCGATCCCCAGATTTCACCCACGACAAGTAAATGAACATCGAGCTGTTGCCGAACCTCAGCCAGAGCTTGAATCAGATATTCCAACCCTTTGTATGGGCGAACAAATCCAAAAAAGAGTAATATTCGACGTCGATCAGGCACCTGCCACTGGTGGCGCAGTGCGGCATTGACAGCAGAGGCTGCATTAGTCAAGATCGGCTCATACGTGGGCAGAAATGCCTTCACAATCCGGGCATGAGGGAGCAAGGCCCGCGCCCGGTAGCGATCTGGTTCACTGTGTACGATGAGGGCATCGGCCCGGCGCAGCACCGTCATCGCTAACCGCCGATCAATCACTCCGCCGCCGTCGTGTGGTAATACGTTGTGACAGATCATGGCAATCTTCGTTGCCGGTGGCCGTTTAAGCAGACTCGAAATAACGGTCAGGCTGGGCGTCCAGTACGGAACCCACCACTGTAGCAAAAGGAGATCGGGTTGATCGGCTCGCACCCGGCGCACCAAACGCCACCAGGTAAAGGGATTTATCGGATCAAGCAAGTACTCGCACTCAACCCGTAGCGGTGCGGCGCTTGGATCGCGGTCGCTTCGACCCGGAAAGAGCCAGGTCGGGTATTGGCGGGTGAAGGAGTAGAAAAATGTGGTATGCCCTGTCGCTCGGAGGTAGTGAACTAACATGGTGCTGTAATGGGCAATACCACCGCGAAAGGGATATGTTGGTCCCACAACTGCAATACGCACTAGCGAATCCTCCAAATGCTTACTCCGCCCTGACGGTAGATAACCTCATAATAGGGAGATTGATCGATCTGTCCCGGATTGAGGTATTCGTTCGCCGGATTGGCGGCTGGTCCATTGTAGAGAAACGTGAAACCGTTCGCACGGAGTGCAGTTGCAGCTTCCGCGCTACCAATTGGGTGTTGTTGGATCGACTGGTTTAGTTGGGCGATATTCCGTAGGGTATCGGGCGGATCGACGGCTTCAAACCCTACCGCCATCGGCAACAGATTGGTGCGACGACCGGTGAGAAAACTCAACCACCAACCGCCATCATTTCCGGCATAGACATACCCACCAAAAGCCGGGAAGCCATTCACATAAATTGCCGCATCCTCCGGCAGGTTGGTTTTAATCCACTGCGCTGCCGCCAGATCAGCCGGTGTTGCCAGTTGGTATGCCGGATCAAGGATGGTTGCCTGCATGTGTGTGCCCCAACCGAGGATTGCCAGACCTGTGATAAGCTGCGCAGTTATGATTGTACCAACGTTGTGCTGCCAGTTCGCCGGCAATACCAGTGCCAGACTACGCATCAGGATAAACCAACCGGCACCGGCAGCCGGAGCGATTGCCAGGTATGCGCCGATTAAGACGGTGAATGCCGTAATCATCCCCTGCCCGTTCAGCCCAAGCAGTTGTGGGTTGGCTACCAGCCATGCCAGGACGGCCCATACTGCCAGGACGATGCCACTACTCTGCCGACGCCAGAGCAGACTTGCCAGTCCCAGTGTGGCGAATGGAAAGAGGCCAGCATGAAATGCAGCGCCAATCGTCTCGAGTGCGATAGGGTTACTGGTTTCAGCACTTGTATTGAGGAGTGCGGAAGCCATGCGCGTGATCTGGCCTTGCTGTACACGCCATAGCCAGGGAGAGGCCAGCAACACCGCTCCCAGCGCACCAATTGCACCCACAGCACCCAGACGGAGCAATATCTGCCATCGCAGCGGGGTTCGCAATCCAACGCCGACAATGGTGTAGGCGATAACGAAGCAGATTGCCAGCACCGCTACGCGATAATGACTCAGGGCCAGCCCGACATTTGTTAGCCAGACCAGGAACAATGGATTGCGCAGGTCGTGCCACGAACGATGTGGCTGCAATGCCCGGTCAACCAACGTCATCCAGGCGATGGCCGCTGCCGGCAAGACCGTCTGCCCGGCCAGTTGGGTGTAGCGTCCCCAATTGACATAATATGCCGGATAAAAACTGAGGAAGCCAACGACCAGTGCAGCCCATACACCGGTCAGTCGTGAATGGGTCAGACGGGCCGTCAATAGATACAGCAATGGCACCGCCAGACCGTTCATCACCTGCCCCACCAGAATAACCCCCTGGGCGGCTGAGATGCCGGTGAGCCAGTGCCACCATGCGGCCATGGCGTGAAAGGCATAGTGGTAAGTAAAGGTTATCGCCGGTGCGTATGGTTGCCACGAGTGAAACAGGCCACCGTGATCAATGAATAGCTGGGTGATGACAGTGTGATGGTATGAGTCGCCGAATAATCCCACCGGGATCGTGCGCACTATAAAGAGGCGCACGGCCAGAGCAGCGATAGTGAGCGACACCACGATCCATCCGATCAGGTGTCTGTGCGAATACGTTGCTAATCGGTAGGGTTGCGGTGGCCAGAACGCTACAACAGCCAGCACAGCCAGCAGAATCCAGGCCGATCCACTGTGCCAGCGCCAGCCGATTAGCTCACTGAACAGCAGCAGGATTGGCATGACAACGCAACTGAGGCTAGTAGCAAGGGCTAACCGTTCAAACCAGAGAAGTGGTACAGGGTACAGCCAGCGTAATGTGGCCAGTCCAGGGATTGTAAAGAGCAACAAACCACCCACTATGGTCAACGGTACCTGGAGCAATGACTGTGTCATCCACCAGAGCAATCCTGGCGCTGCCATACTGATAACCGCCGCCAACCAGATGATCGGTAACCAGATTTCCAGGCGGGAAAAGGTGTATGTGCGAGTGGTGATCACAAGCTAACTCTATACCCATAGTGCAACGTTGCCAAATGGCGCATTCATTGTAGCACGCCTTAGTGCATAGTTTGCAACGGCTATATTGCAACCGATCGGTGAGCAGAAGAGTGGTGCGTTCTATACGCTGACAGTGATCAATGTGGACGGGAGCTATAGTTCTTCTCCACGTGCCACGCAGCACTGCTCACTGGAGGATCGAACGCCTAGCATCAGCGGCGGCGTGCAGCACCGTCCGCTGCATGCTGTTGTTAGCCCGCAGTCTTATAGGGAGGCGCTTCCTCCCTCGCCACCACGGTGTCGTACAGCCCGTAATGGGTGAGTCCGGGGTGGCTCTCGATGCCCGTGTAGCGGAGCGACGCGTCTTCGTACCGCCGGAACGCGAATACCGCCTGGTTCATCTGCTCGGTGTTGAACACCTTGAGGCGCACCAGCAGGTGGAAATCCTTTACCGTTAGGCCCGTCACGGCCAGGAACAAGCCCGGCTCCAGCTTGGTGATCACGTCTTGCAGCGTGTTCTCGCGAAAGTCGGTCAGGTACATAAACGCGGGAATCCGCGTCGCGAACTTGATCAGCTTCTCCTGCACCAGCTTACGCTTAGTCTTGAACTCCTTTTCCTCGTCCGTGAGCGCTTTCTTCTCACTCTTGGAGATCCCCTCTTCCTTCGCCTTTTTCTTCAGTTCTTTGATCTTCTCGCTCTTGTTGATGATGGTCTCGAGGATGTTGTCGCCCAGGCTGCGCCAGCCCTCGATGCGCTCTACGGCGGCCATCGCTTCGGGGTTGTCCAGGATGCGGCGCAGGGTCTCGTTGTCCACGTTCACCAACAGGGCACTCTCCCACTTGCGGGCCAGCAGCGTGGCCGAGGTATCCGCCATGGCGATGTAGAGAATGCCGCCCGCGTCAATCTGCACCATCTTAGCGCCGTCGAAGGCCAGCACCGGCAGGAAGGAGACCAGCTCGTTCACCGCCTTTTCCGGGTTGGGCTCGTTGGGCGACAGGCCGATGGCGTACTCGGAAAGCTGGCGCAGGGCGCGGGTGGGCGCAAAGTCGACTTACGCTCTGGCACCCCGTGCACTGTAGACTTTGTCCAGCTCATTCAGGATCGCCTTACTGTAGAAGGTCTTTTTGGATGAATTTGGGTTCTGAGGGTCTAAGTAACGAACAAATGCAAACCGTTCTTTACTTCTTGCTTTCACCTTCTAACCACCGTCGGCCCTGATCGGATATTTCCCACACGCCATGAGGCGAATCGCTCTTCATCAACCCTTCGCGAACGAGCGAATTGCGGCACCACTGAGCGGTGTTTTTCCAGCGGACTGAGCGCGGATCCGACGGCAACGATTTTCGATCGTACTCATTGAGCACGCCCTTCATCTTGATACCAACCTTTTCAAGGACTTCGCCGATGGAGGCCTTACTGCCAAGTTCCACCAGGGCCTCGAGGATCGGTCTTCGGAACGCCTCCTCGGGTGTGCGCAAGCCGCGCTCAAGCCGCCCTTTGGCGGTTCGCGTAGGCTTTGGCTGGCGTACTTTGAGCCCACCGGCCGCAAGACCTGCCCATTCGCGCTGGAGTGCCTTGACTTTCTCCCGGAAATCGGCAAGCCGGGTTGCTTCTTCGATGGCCTGTCGGGCCTTGTCATAATCCCTGGCACGAAAAGCATCAGCCCCCGACTCGTTGAGCAGATTCGCAACGAGTTCGATCTCCTCCAGGAGGATCTCGAATGCCGTATTCACTTCATTCCTTTCCATGAGTAGCTCCTCTTTTTCGTTTTAGGCGGCTCTTCCTGGCATAGGCAGGATATCTCTCGTAGACCGCCTTCAGCAGTGCGTTGTGATCGAGGTCACCGTAGGCCTCGACGAGTGGGGGCGAAGTCGGTGTTTCCTGTTTCATTTCGTACAAGCCTTCGGCACTGGCAGCCTACATCGCAAGACAATGCTTGATACTCATCTTGCCGTGCCCGATTCGCCGTAGGTCAGGGCAAACACCGTA
>NZ_DAOUBI010000161.1:0-6932 GCF_034432675.1 Chloroflexus sp.
AGCACGGCTGGAGCGACGCACTGCCATCGGGTCAGTCGCTCAAAACAACACCCATAGCGATCATACCCGATGATATGCACGTGGTTAACACCAGTTGTGGGTAATGCATAGCGCACTGCGGGAGAGGTGCCAGGGGTGAGGGCATGCTCCCGCCCCCAGCGGGGGCGGGTCGGGGTGGGGGACTCTTCGTACAGCTTCTGATCTGAGGCGAGCAAACCATCTCACAACAGAACCGAAGCGTGCTTTTATTCAACCACCGTATCTGCCAGCGGCGCGATCTCGATCCAGGCCCGTTCAACCCCTCGTATGTTCATAAAGAAATCAAACATCGCCTTCATCAGACCGTATTTATCATCAAGCGCATCCCGGGCGATGCGAGCCTCGTCGGGAGGCAGGATGCGTGCCCGTGCCGGCACGGTTGGGCCGAGCGGCTTCCCGGCCCGGTCGGACGGGCCAATCTCGACCTGGGGGTTGTTACGGATGCGTTTGACCTTGCCCGCACTGGCGGTCGTCATCACATAGATTTTGCCGTTCCGTTCCGCAAACCAGACCGGCGTCACCACCGGCTGGCCGTTTTTACGGAACGTGATTAAATTTGCGTACTCGTGCCGGTAAAGGTTTGCGAAATATGGTACTGTCTGCTCAGCCACACGTGCCTCCGCTGCTGTTGTCACGATCAAAAAGGTCTCTCTTTATAACTATACCCCCGATTCGGACAACACAGCGAGCAATTTTACCCATTCCGCCAGGTTTACCGTTTCGGCACGGCGTTGCGGATCGATACCGGCAGCCTGAAGTGCCTGCACAACGTGTTCACGACTAACCGTTACCCCAAGTGCGGCCAGACCACCAGGCAAGGCATTCCCTAACTGCTTGCGGGCATGAAGGAACCCGGCTTTGATCAGCCGGAACAGCGCATTCACATCGTCTACTGCCACCGCCAGTTGCGGACGGCGAACGAGGCGCAGGATTGCCGAGTCGACCGCCGGTGCCGGGAAAAAACTGGCAGCCGGAACGCGGGCCACAATCGTCGGTTCGGCGTACAGTTGCACCGCGTGCGCCAGGACGCTGTAATCGCCGGGGCCGGCGCAGATACGTTCGGCAACCTCCCACTGCACTAGCAAGACGCTCAGGTCGGGTGGGGCGGTCGCCTCAAGAAAATGGCGCAGCAGTGGAGCGGTGATGGCGTATGGGATATTCGCAACTAGTTTGTACGGTGGCGTAGCAGCAGCCCGCGTCAGCAGATCGGAAGGCGCAACCTTCAAAACATCACCCTGGATCAAATAGAGATGAGACTGTTCACGGAACTCGGCGGCCAGCCGGTCGGCAAGCCGGCGATCCAGTTCAACACAGATCACCCGCCCGGCACGCTGCACCAGCTCCCACGTCAACACACCGAGACCCGGCCCGACTTCAACGACAGTATCAGAAGCGTGGAGTTTCGCTTCATCCACAATCGTTGCCAGTACCTGACCATCAAGGAGAAAATTCTGCCCCATGCCACGGGTCGGGCGCAGATTGAGCGCCCGCAGGGCAGCACGAATACGTTGCGGATTTAGGTATGGATTCACGACTCAATCGGAACAAAAATGGTGATCTTCGTACCTTTACCAGGTGTCGAATCAATTTCAGCCCGGCCACCCACCAGACGGGCACGCTCATCAATATTCAGCAAGCCAAAGCTGCCGCGCCGCTCATACGATTTAAGCACCGCTGCCTTGTCAAAACCAACCCCATCATCTTGAATCACAACCTCAAGCATTTGATCGTTCAAGCGCCGTAAGCGAACCCAAATATGGTTTGCTTTCGCATGTTTGATGGCATTGGTTACCGATTCCTGGATCACATTAAAGAGCGCACCTTCAACTTTTGAACCGAGGCGAATCTGGTCAATATCGGTTCCTTCAAGCACAATTGCCGTATTACCGGCTTTGGCCCGCAAGCGGTCGAGATATTGTTCGAGGGTAACTTTCAAGCCCTGCGTTTCCAGCATCAACGGACGCAATTCAAACAGCATCGTGCGCACCTCGTAATTGGTACGCTTGGCAATACTGCTCAGCTCATCGAGTTCAACCAGCGCTTGCGCCGGGTCACGTTCAAGCAGCCGCTTGATAAGCTCAGCTTTCATCGTAATCACTGCCATGGCTTGGGCCGGGCCATCATGCAGATCACGGGCCAGTTGATGGCGAACCTCTTCTTCCCGCGAGAGCAACTTTTCGCGTTCTTCTTTCAGATCATAGATGAGCTGCGCGTTATGCAAAGCCACAATCGCATAATTGGCCAGCGCCATCAACATCTCGATCTGGTCGGTACCGAGAACCTGCTCGGTCGCCACGACAAACAATCCATACACCCGCATACCGGCCTGCAACGGCAGCAAGGCAGCCGCTTTACAGGTGCGCAGCGATGCAAGCTGTTGCAACGAGGGAAATTGCGCAAATGATGTAATAACTTGAGCGGTACTGGAACGGAGGGCCGCAGCCAGACCGGTATCCATTTTTAACGACCGATTCAAGTCGCCTGGAGCCAGATTTGAACCGAAAGCGACATACAATTCATTTGGCTGACCCGAAGAAAGCAGAACGATCCCGGCCCGGTACAGCACAATTTTCTGACTCTCTTGCAGCAGGGTATCCAACACCTGTCGATAATCGGCAGTGCTGCCCAGCGTCAACGCCACCCGGTACAACGAACGCATCTGATCGCGATAGGCACGGGCTTCGCTGAGCGCCTGCTCAGCCTCGCGTTGAGCCTGAGTCACCCGTCCCCGATTGACTTCGCTCTGCCGCTCCACCAGATTGCCGGTCACCCATGGCACAATTGCCAGCGTCGATCCGCGCAGGGCCAACGCAACGTAGTCGAGTAACGTCATCAACGCTTCTGGAGCGATCAGCCGCCGCCACGCGACGAAGGCAGCAATGTATGCCACCGCAGCTAATGAGCCAGAAAGGAGGCTTACCAAGAGCGACTGACGGATCGCAGCATAGGTAAGCGGTACCAGGTACAGGGGGAAAAAGATGACGATCCGCTCGCCACCGAAAAAGGTCATTAGCGAAATGAATGCAATATCAAACAGGTATGAAATACTCACCAGACCGGCGGCAAACGGTAAAAAGGCCAGGACGGTGAAAACCAGCGCGAAGCCGACGTACAACCAGAAAATGCTCTCTAACGTGCCAATCTCCTCCGTAATTGGCCACAAACCGCCATTGGTCAGAAATTGGGTTACGACGCCGAGCAATATAATCAACACCCAGCGGGCAGCAGCATAGAAACGCTCACCACCCAGCGGACTCCAGGCAGACAATGATCGTTGCGATGACGAAGAAGCAGCGGTTGATGATTTTGCCGGACTGGTCATACTCGTTACCCGCAGTAAACAGAGCGACGGCGCCCTGATGACGCCCGTCGCTCCGGTATGTTTAGAGAGACTTCAGCGTGTCGAGGGTGGCACGTACCGCTTTCGCCGATGCGTTCAGCAGTGCCATCTCCTCTTCGTTGAGCGGCAATTCGAGAATTTTCTCTACTCCACCGGCGCCGAGAATCACCGGTACACCAAAGTAAATATCATTCAGGCCGTACTGACCGGTCAGGTAGGCTGCCACCGGCATGACCCGCTTCTTGTCTTTGAGCACCGCTTCGACCATCTGCGCCGTGGCGGCGGCGGGAGCATAATACGCACTGCCGGTCTTCAGCAGATTCACAATCTCGCCACCACCCTTCCGGGTGCGCTCAACAATCTGAGCCAGTCGATCAGGCGCAATGAACTCGCTCACCGGAATACCGCTAATGGTCGAAAACCGGGGCAGCGGTACCATCTCATCGCCGTGACCACCCATCAGCATCGCCTGAACATCTTCAACTGAAACCCCCGCCTCCATGGCAATGAAGGTGCGATAGCGGGCCGCATCGAGGACGCCGGCCTGACCAATGACACGCTCTTTGGGGAAGCCACTGACCTCCGCCGCTAGATAGGTCATCGCATCCAGAGGATTATTAACCATGATAATCACGGCATTCGGCGAGAGCGGGGCAGCCTGACTGATACAGGCACGGGTGATGTCGGCATTGACCTTGATCAAATCCTCACGGCTCATGCCCGGCTTGCGCGGAGCACCGGACGTAACAACGATGACATCCGAGTTGGCAGTATCGGCGTAGTTGTTCGTGCCGGTCACCCGAACATCAAACCCTTCAATTGGTGATGCCTCATAAAGATCGAGTGCCTTTCCTTGAGGCACACCCTCGACAATATCAAGGAGCACGATGTCACCCAATTCTTTAGCGGCTAGCCAGTGAGCTGTCGTCGAACCGACAAATCCTGCCCCGATAATACTAATCTTCTTGCGCATAACTATCTCCTCCTCTAAGCGACGCCAGCTATGGAATGCGACAAACGGTGTCGTACACATCCCTGCGCATTGTAGCATATTGCAGTCTCAATGGTACGATGCCCGATCCTGTAACTGGCGCAGTACTGTCTGTAAGTCAGCGGGTAGAGGCGCTGTGAACTCTTGCCATTGACCACTGCGCGGGTGAACCAGGCCCAGGTAAGCGGCATGCAAAAACTGACGCGATAGGTGAAGGTGTGAACGGCGTGGCCCATACACCGGATCGCCGACAATCGGATAGCCCAGATAGCGTAGATGCACCCGAATTTGATGCGTACGTCCGGTCTCCAGTTGCACTTCAAGCAGACTGTAATCGCCGAACGCGGCCAGCAGGCGGTAATGAGTACGCGCCGGGCGACCATCGGGTACAACCGCCATACGGAGCCGGTCACGCGGATCACGGCCAATCGGCGCATCAATCGTACCGGTCTCTGGTGGTCGGCCAATCACCAACGCCTGGTAGATTTTGCGCATCCGACGGGCCTGCTGTTGATCGACTAACGAGCGCAGGGCCTGATCGTGGCGGGCAATCACCAAAAGCCCTGATGTATCACGGTCAAGGCGATGAACAATACCCGGACGTAGCTCACCGCCAATCGCCAGATCGGGATACCGTGCCAAGAGTGCATTGACCAGCGTACCTCGTGGATGGCCGGGTGCCGGATGCACGACCATTCCTGCCGGTTTGTTGATCACAGCAATATCACTATCTTCATACACAACATCAAGCGGTATTGGTTCGGCAACAAGTTCAGTAGGTATCGGTGGCGGGATGGTAAGCTGAATGACCGCGCCAGGACGCACCAATTGACTGGCTCGTGGTGAACGACCATCGTAGAGCACAAAGCCCTGTTCAATCAGACGTTGCACTTGTGCCCGCGAAAGCTCGGGCATGGCACCGGCAAGAAAACGGTCAATACGCTCAGCGGTCTGAGTTGGAGGTACAACCACCACCCAATCCTCCGCTGCAAGCAATTCAATCTCACCTTCGTCACTCATGATAGCGACTCCGGACCGGAAGTGCGCACATCGGTTGCTGCAGGGGTCGAGGGATCATGACTCAACAACTCATAGAGGAGTTCATCGTCAATCGGTTCTGGTTCGGTTGGAGCTGGCTCTTCACCGATAAAGATAATATGAAAAGCCAATGCTGCGACCCCGATAGTAATTGCGCTGTCGGCAAGATTGAAGACCGGCCACCAGCCAAATTGAATAAAATCGACTACGTATCCCTGGCGAATCCGATCTACCAGATTGGACAAACCACCACCAAAGATCATACCGACCGATACCGTTATCCAACGCGAATCGGCAGGGAGCATATACTGGTAGGTGAGCGCCAACAACAAGAGAACCAGGCTGGCACCGACCGAGAGAAACCCTCCCTGATCGGGAAACAGTCCAAAAGCGACACCGGTATTTTCGTGATACGCCAGTTGCACCCAATCAAACAGCAAGGGAATAGGCCGGTTGTAGCGCAAGAGCATATCACTGAGCCAGGACTTACTCAACTGATCGATCACAAAAACCGGTATCGCCACTAGTACCAGTAGCATCCAGCGCGAGCGTAGTATCATCATTGTGACATCATCGCCTGTCGAACTCGGCGCAATGCAATCTCATCGAGTGCATACTGCAACATCAAGATAGCTGCCCCCACCGTGATCGCACTATCGGCAAGATTGAAGATCGGAAACCAGCCAACTTGAATAAAATCAACCACGTAGCCAAGCTGGATACGATCAATGACATTTCCCAATGCACCACCGAGAATGAGACCTATCGCGATCTGGATCAATCGCCGTCGGTTTGGTAATTGAGTGATGTAGAGGTAGATAGCACCGATAATAATGACCAGAGCAACGATGGTCAAAATATCCGACTTGCCTTGAAACAGGCTGAACGCAATCCCGGTATTATGCGAATAGGCCAACCGGATGTCTTCACCAATCAACGGAATAAATTTCGTCATTGGTTCAGGGCCAAGAGTTGCAACGATCCAGCGTTTTGACGCCTGATCCAGCACAACGGCAATGATTGCAACCAGTATGGGTGTTATCCAGCGGGCCTGCACCAGTGATTTCACGCAATAACCTCCTCGTGTACGTTGCTTAGCTACTGTTTATTATAACGTAGTAGCTTAGAAACGGGGCGTGAAGACACAGGGCATGTGACAACCGCTGTCCCCCGGGCGCACGAGCCGCCGACTCGCCAAAGCGTCAACACCCGCCTCCAGCGGGCTATGCATTACTCGTAACGCGAATACTGCATTGCCCGCGTGCCGGAGCGGGTCGGGGCGTGATGACGGGCGTGCTCCCCAGCCGGGAGCTGGGAGTGCGCACCTCCGGTGCGCATGGTGTCGGTACCAGTGCTGAAGGGAGAAGCCAGGCGCAAGCTCTCGCCCCTGGCGGCATTCACGGACGGCCAGGACAGATGATCGAACCCAACGCCTACCCTATCAGGAAGCCCTGGATCAAACGTCTGCCCTCCCCTCTCCAGCCCCTGCTATGCATTACCCACAACTGGTGTCAACCACGTGCG
>NZ_DAOUBI010000162.1:0-5568 GCF_034432675.1 Chloroflexus sp.
CAGCCATGCTGCCGCGCCAGCCGTGCTCGCGATCTGGCACGTGTCAGGTCGTTGACCCGGCTGGTCATGCGAATGCCGGCTGTGCTCGTCTCGATCATGCATGGAATCGGTTGGCAATGAATGAGATACTCATAGTAGATGTTTTTTGAAACAGGTTTTACCTATGCTGTGAGCAGGCGACGGAAGCTGACTATCAGAATGAACAGCACGACGTTGCCCTCAACACCGTATGGCGTACCGCATAACGATGTAGGGAGCAGCCAGTTCCTATGGACGCATTTCGTCGCGCCTCATGGTAGCAACCCGGATTATCCCCATTCTCTGTGCCTCTTATGGTGATAAAGGGATCAACCTGGGTTATGGTATCCGTAGTGAAGAGCGTATAAACACTGCACGCTACCTCACCACTGGCATGGCGCAATTGACGGTCGCCACGCCAGCAGGCGGTTATTGCCGCTACTCCTCATCGAGCGGGAGGTTGCGTTGGCGGGCAATCTCCCGTAAAGCGCGAGTCAGGCTTTCTAATTGACGTAACAAAAGCCGCACCTTGAAGACTGCGCCCTCGTCGCGTTCAATCCACTTCAGCAGATCACCATCGTGTACAGCCCGGGCCAGCCGATCACTCTCGTCAACCATCTGATCGAGCGAGCGAATGCGGAAGACGCGCACCTTGTTTTTGGGCTGGTTCTCGATAGTCTCTTCTTCTACGGTCAGATAGGTGTCGCCCTGTTCCTCATCGTCCCAGGTGTCATCGTGTGTAGGGAGATCGGCCATCGCCACCGGGGTATGGCTGAGTGGGCCGCCACTGCTACCGGCTGGAGCGGCCTTCGTGCGTAACACCTCACCCTGTTCGAGCGCCTGCAAAGCCACGTCGAGGGTGAGGTTTGGATTGGCGGCAAAGTAGGTGGTGAGCCGGCTCAATTCGGCTGCCGACATCCCCTCCTCAACAGCAAAGCGGGCCAAATCAATTTGCGTCTTTGGATTGGTAATCCGGCGCAGATGTTGAGCCTGGGTTACATTCAGATCGCCGCGCCGGATCATCTGCTGTACTTCTTCAGGCAGTTCCAGGAGACCGAGATAGCGACGAACCGTGCGTGCTCCCAGTCCCACTGCCTGCCCAACCGCTTCATCGAGTTCGTTGTCGGGCAATTTACCGCGAGTTGCGATGATATGCTCGCGGAGACGGGCAAAAGCACGGGCCTGTTCGATGTCGTTCAAATCCTGCCGCTGCACATTTTCAATGAGTTGACGTAACAGAAGATCAGGATCATCGTTATCGAGCACAATGCACGGCACTTTGCTCAAGCCGAGCTGGATGGCAGCGGCTCGCCGTCTCCCACCGTACACTACTCGATAACGTCCACCGCCGGTTGGTGTCACCCCTATTGGCTGGAGCATCCCGTATTCGGCAATTGTCGTCGCCAAGCCGGCAATATCTCCCGGTTCTTCACGCACACCGGTTGGATCAACTTCTAACTGATGTGGATCGAGGTAGAGCAACTGCATTTCAGAGTTCTCCCTCTGACAACAGAATGACCGGTTCTACCCGGTCATTGTGATCTATCCGAACAATTGTGTCAAGTATAGCAGGATTACGCTGTTCTGGCAAACGATAGCGCAAGATGAGCGCACCTGCCCGCCGTGGAGTAGCCCGGTAGTAGTTACATTCCACAATCTGACTCCAAATCGTTCTCAACAATGTGTATCGTTCAGGTGTTCCACTGGCGGGTCGGTTGGTTGTCGTCGGTGCAGCGCTAGAGGGGCACGGCATGCCGTGCCCCTCTAGCGCTGGCATTTAGCGGTGCTTCGTCTAGGTGCAGTATCAGGGTAAGAGTTGGCTGGTGTGTCACGTTATGCTGCCATATTTGATGTGATGACGATCAGTAGGGGCGACGCACGCGTCGCCCCTACTGATCGTGCCAGCAAGCACGACCCGTGTCGCGACGTTTGGAGTGCGGCAGCCATGCTGCCGCACAGCCATCGCTTGGAGATACGTGGACACCCGCAGCACCAGCCCCTGCCTCACCGGTATGGAGTACAGCATCCACCGCGCCTGTTACCAGATACGTGTCGTAACACTATGCTAAACGAACTTCAATACGTTGAACCACGCTCGACGCTGATCACTCTGATCCGCCCACCGTAAGTTGACTGCTGTGCCTTTTGGAATTATGATGGAACGTCGTTATAACCGTATGCAGAGGATTGTCAATGTTTGATCTGCGAGGTCGTACTGCCATTGTCACCGGTGGCGGACGTGGTATCGGCTACGCAATTGCCACCGCATTTGTCGAACATGGGGCACAGGTTGCATTGCTAGACCGTGACGCAACAGTGGTTACTGCTGCTGAGCGCCTCGGTGAGCGTGCACAGAGTATCGTGGCCGATGTTGCCGTTGCCGCAGAGGTCCATACCGCTGTCAATCACGTGTTACGACAATGGGGGCGAATTGATATTCTGGTGAATAATGCTGCCGTGCTCAGTTCAGCGCCATTTCTTAATCTAACGTCCGCTGAGTGGGAACGCACGCTGGCAGTCAATCTTACAGCGATCTATTATACGTGCCGGGCAGTTGTGCCGGCGATGATTACGACCGGCTACGGTCGTCTAATCACCATTGCTTCAGTTGCCGGCAAGCGTGGCGGTGGGATTCTCGGCAGTGCTGCCTACAGCACCGCGAAAGCGGGGGCGATTGGTCTCACTAAAGCGCTGGCCCGTGAGCTGGGGCCACATGGGATTACGGCGAACACGATTTGTCCCGGCCCAGTCGAGACTCCGCTATTGTCGGTGATGATGCCGGAATTGCGGGAACAGGTGCGGCGCCTGATCCCACTAGGTCGTTTTGCGCTACCGGCAGAGGTGGCCGCGGCAGCGGTGTTTTTGGCATCAGCCGAAGCATCGTTCATTACCGGCGAGACGATTGATGTTGATGGCGGCCTGACGATGGATTAGGGGAAAAGCCCGACTGACATGCGTTTGTCAAGATATGGTAGGATGGCGTGCTGAGCATTACTGCACACAACACAGCTCTCATTCACGTGAGGAAGAGTTCAATGAGCGAGTCAACCATTTCCATCCTTACCCTCGAACAGGTTCGCCAACTCCGGCGCTTTTTTCTCTGGGTAGCCGGAATTGTCGGGATTGTTGCAGTCGTCGCGACCGTGTCTGCGGCAATCTGGCGCACCCCCACCCTGATTGCGCTCATGATCCTGGATTGGGTATTGGTGGTTGTCCTCTTACAGGCATGGTCCCAGATGCGCAGCGGTCAGGTGCGCGTCGCGTTAGTGACTTCATTTATTGCCCTCATTCTGTATGGGCTATTCGGGGCGGTTATCTTGCCGAATGTGGCCTCGCTGATGGCATTTGCCCCTGTGCTGGCAATTGTCACCATGCTGCCGTTTCTGAGCGGAGTTGTGCTCAGGCGCTTGCTGATCGTGGCCTGGATTGCCGTTGTTGTCACGATAGTACTGGGTTCGCAAGTGCGTCTCTTTCCGCCTATTCCCGAGGTTCTGGAACTGCCGTTTCAATTTGCCGGTGTGTTGGGCATCAGTGCGATTCTGTTATTGCAGCTCTGGATTTTTCACGAACGCCTGTTGGGAGTCATCAGCCAGTTGCGGCAGATCAACGAGGCGCTTGAGCATGAGCGCACCGGTTTGCAAGAACGGGTTGCCCAACGAACGGCTGATTTGCAGCAGGCATTGGTCGAAGTTGAGCGGCAAATGGCCGAGCAATCGCGCCTACTGGCCGAAAACGAGCGTCAGCGCGAGCTGATCCGTGGTTTGAGTATGCCGGTGCTGCCGGTTTCTCAGGAAACCCTGGTAATGCCTCTGGTTGGTGAGCTTGATGCCGAACGGATTGCGGTGGCACAGGCGACAGCACTTCAGGCGATTGATCGGGCCGATGCCCGCCATCTGGTGCTTGACATTACTGGGATGCCATTTGTTGACACAACGGTTGCTGCCGGTTTGATACAACTGGTGCAGTCGGCCCGCTTGTTGGGGGCAACGGTGACCCTGGTTGGGGTGCGTCCAGAAGTTGCGCAGACGATTGTGGCGCTGGGGATCGACCTGTCTGAGGTAACGACCGCAGCCGATCTGGCGTCAGCGCTACGGCGTCAGCAGGTGACGGTGTAGGCACCGGTTGAAAGCAACGCACAAGCGCACATACTGCTTGCGCTTACTCAGTTCCTATAAGAATTACTTCGCACATCAGGTATGTACTGGCTACACCCCTTACGCGGTGGGTGATACCAGATCTATTCACACCCGCTATCGTCTTGTGTTATGTGTCGTTGATAGGCTTTATGTCAGTCTCCTGTACCATTGCGCGTATACATGCCCGTCACCAATCCGGCACACACCGTATGGCGAGAGAGTGCTGGCAGCTTGAAGCAAGGTAAAACCTCACCCTTATTAACCTTCAATCACCCCTCTAAACAGCAATTCTCGTGTCACCGTGTTTGGTGCACGAAAGACATGTACGGTGCAACATCTGACTGCTGCACCGTACATGATATTGACAACAGCTTAACGGTACGACGAACGGCGTCGGCGCTGCCGATCCGCCAGCCAGCGGTCAAAGGCTTGCGAGAGTTCACGCCAGTTGAAGATCTTAACATCAGGTGCCACCTGATTTCGCCGAATAATGACCCACGACCACAGAATGGCCTGCCCAATAAAGACGAAGATGACGATACCGATCATAATCCAGAGATCCATCGCTCGCCTCCTGTCTGGACATATATTTGACATATCATACCGCTATTATACACTAAATACAATCCAGTTACTGATATATCTTGTGCGTGTATATACCGCATGGTAGCACTATTGGTAGCAGATAGGAAGCGGGCGGAACATTGTTCTTAACAATATATTTCTTGCCAGAATCGGTCAGGCTTGATAGCCTGGACGTAATATCAAATCTGGTTTAACCAAAATCATGGCAGGCTATCTACCGTTAACCTTACGTTACGGCACTCCACGGAGATGCAAGTACCGGCATCGCTTGGGAGCGTGCGCCTCCGGCGCACTCAGCAGGCACCGGCATCGCCTGGGAGTGCGCACCTCCAGTTTGCTGAGCAAGCGTCGGAGCAGTAGCTGGGAGTGCGCACGCCGAAGGCGTGCGCACTCCCAGCACCAGCACGTGCCAACGGCATCCATCCGGCACCGCCGGTTCCCGCCCCCAGCGGGCTATGCATTACCCATACCTGGTGTCAACCACGTGCGTATCAGCGGAGATGATCGCCATGGGTGCTGTTGTGAGCGACTGGCCCGGTGGCAGTGCGCCGCTCCAGCCGTGCTGGCACGTGCTGGATGGATTGCCGTACCCGCTCGTCATGCGCGTGTCGTACAGTTTGGAGTGCGGCAGCCATGCTGCCGCGCCAGCCGTGCTCACGATCTGGCGCGGATTGCAGCGGACTCCCGTGACGGTACGTGCCCCTGATGATGGCGATGGCTGAACACAGGTCGGCAGCCTGCCCCACAGCGTGCCAGTACCGGTGGTGTGTAGGGGCGGGTTCCGTAGGGGCGGGTTCCGTAGGGGCGGGTTCCGTAGGGGCGGGTTCCG
>NZ_DAOUBI010000163.1:0-21928 GCF_034432675.1 Chloroflexus sp.
GTCGGTGTCATCACGCACTGGATTGGTTGCCTTACCCGCTCGTTATGCGCGTGTCGCAGCGTTTGGAGTGCGGCAGCCATGCTGCCGCACCAGCCGTGCTTCGTGCCAGGCGCACGGCACGCTATTGCCCCTGCGGCCACACGCATTACTGCCGATGCCAGCAAGGTGAAGAGCATCTCGCACGAGCACTAAACGTGCATTGACGACCATCGTCGGTGTCATTACACCTGGGAGCGCACACCTCCGGCGCACTCCCCACTGAACCTAGCGCAGCTTGTGATAGCGATGACCATCCGGCACCGCCAGTTCTCACACCCATCGGGTGCAGGTGAAAGTGGGACGTGTCGCATATGACCACCAATAAGGGCGGGTTCCAAACCCACCCC
Source organism: Chloroflexus sp. (assembly GCF_034432675.1). Taxonomy (GTDB): domain Bacteria; phylum Chloroflexota; class Chloroflexia; order Chloroflexales; family Chloroflexaceae; genus Chloroflexus. The sequence goes on from NZ_DAOUBI010000163.1 coordinate 387, forward strand.
GACCGGTGCCCAACCCGCCCCGATGCATCTGCCCGTTCACATTGCTATACTAGGGATGCGGCAAGGGTATGGCGCAAGGGTACATCCTGGATCACGTGCCACTCATTATTATTCGCAACATTATGTCAATCGCTCCGTCCGTGAGCCATGACTTCTTCCACCATCCGTGCCCGAACTTCTTTGATGGCCGCCAGCAAGCGACGCCGGCCACCAACCTCGGCAATCTCTTGCGCTTCGGCGAGTATCACCCGCGCCTCGGCGGGTGGTAGCAGTGGCGCCAGCCAGATCCGAATCTGGGCTGCCAGATGACGCGCCCCCAACGTATCGGCCTGCGCCAGAGCCGACGAGAGGTAGTGGACAGCGCACGTTGTTTCACCGCGCCGCAAGGCGACCAGACCCACGTTTGCAGTGATACCAGCCACTCGTTCGGGAATATTCAACTGCGTCGCTAAAGCTAACCCTTGTTGAAAGCGGGCAGATGCCGTTTCCAGATCATCCTGAGCTAGCGCCACCTCACCGGCCGTCGAAAGCAGGTATGGTTGCAACGACAGCATACCCCGCTCCTCGGCGAGAGCCATAGCCTCACTGATAATCGTGGCTGATTCATCGACTTCACCACGAAGCAGGCGATGATACGCCTGATTATTACGAGCCAGAATACGCCAGGTAATCGCCTCATCGCCGGCCTGGTCAGCAATTTCCTGTGCACGCTCGTAGTGGCTAATGGCGGTATCGAGATCGCCTTGCTGGGCCGCAATATTACCGAGTTCAAACGTAACCTGCGCCAGTGCCACCCGCTGCACAATCGCCCCATCACCCAGTATCTGCCTGGCAGCCACAAGCCGTTCGATGGCTGCGACGAGATCGGCACCTTCAAGCGAGAGGGCTGTCCCCCATAGAAAAAGTGCCGTGGCCTGATCGTGTGGATGCGCGCTCGGTTCAATTTGACTGACCAGCGCAATCACTTCAGCGTAGCGTCCCTGCGGGATCAAGGCCCGTGCCAGGGCCAGACGGGCCGTGAGTGCTTCCTGCGGGGTTTGTGCCGCCGCAACCGCATCACGAAAAGCATCAATTGCGGCTGCCGATGCGCCAGCCTGTAAACGTGCCTCACCAAGTCTGACCAGTGTCGCCGAACGCTGGCTCGCGGGCAGACCTGCCAGGGCCTGGGTATAAAACTCTGCCGCCTCTGGCCACGCTGCCAAGGTCACCGAACGTTCCGCAGCGCGAAGCGCATACGTTGCTGCACGTTCAACCAAACCAGACCTGGCAAAATGAAAAGCAATCTGCCCGGCCACATCATCGATCCGATCACGGTAGAGAGTCTCGATAGCTTCACCTACCCGCCGGTGTAGCATGCGCCGGCGTAGATCACCAACATCACGCCGAACCACCTCCATCGTCAGGCTGTGGTCGAAACGAAACCAGGTAGCAGAGAGCGGTACCACCAGGCGAGCTGCCAGCAATTCGTCGAGGGCATCTAATACCGCTTCTTCTGATAAAGCGGTGGCCTTTGCCACAACGTTAAAATCAAAATCTCGCCCAACAACCACTGCTGCATCCAGCACCCGCCGTGCCGGTTCGGAAAGCCGGTTCAGGCGCGTTTCAATCAGATGGTACACCGTCTGCGGTACTACCGGCTGCGACGATAACGCTCTAAGATCAACCATACCGTCGGCAGTGAGCCAGCCGGTCGTGCGCGCATAGCGTACCAACTCGGCGATCATGTAGGGGTTGCCTTCAGTGCTTTGTTCCAGCCAATCGGCCAGCGGATGGGCAAAAGACCTACTTAAATGACGGGCAATCGCCAGTACTGCCGTTGTGGGGAGGCGATCTATCGTCAGGCGGAAAAAGCGATCTTCCCGCACCAGCGCACGGATCAGACCGGCCAGTGCACTCCGTGGCTCGGGCGGACGACTGGTTGCCAGTACAACCAGATCGACATCGGCACTGCGTCGTAACAGGTAGCCAAGTAGTCCTAGTGTACTCGTATCAGCCCATTGCAGATCATCAAGCAACAGGCTTACGCGGGTCTGACGGGCCAGTTCCATCAACAGGCGGGTTACCGCTTCCCAGAGCCGTGCTTCATTAGGTGGATCAGCAGGTGGCGGGGTCAGATCGGGCAACAAACGACCTAATTCATTCCACCAGACCGGCATAAGTTGCACCTGAGTGCGCAGCTGCGACCACTCAGGATGGGCAATCAGGGCGTGTAACGCTGCATTGATAGAGAAGTAGGGAATGGTCTGTTCTAGCTCACGAGCAGCACCGGTAATAACTAGACCTCCTCGTTGAGCCAGAAACTCTTCTGCAAGGCGTGTCTTGCCAATACCGGGCACCCCTTCGATTAAGACCAGCCGACCAGGCTTGACTTCGCTGTGCAATTCCATCAGTTCAGATTCGCGCCCACAGAAGGGAAGTAGGCCGTTGGGAGACATTGATCGAACAGAGATTGGTGACAGGGCAGGTGTTACAATTGTATCGGTAATAATCGCATCGTAGAGCGCCTGCGTTTCACGCATCGGCGGGACCCCCAACTCTTGATCAAGCAGATCCCGTAAACGCTCAAACCGACGAATCGCCCCTACCCGATCACCACTGAGATACGCCAGACGCATTGCATCGCGCTGTACATCTTCCTGCAATGGATCAATGGCCAGAGCATGATCAAGCGCGGCCAATGCTGGCGTCACTGCACCACGTTGTTCGTGGAGGCGAGCAAGGCATAGCCAGCCACGGCCAAGAAGCAGACGCGTACGCTCACGTTCAGCTTCCAACCATGTCTGAAATGGCTCGCAATCAGGTAGTTCAAAGCCGGCCAGCAACTCAACCGGACCAACCGGCAGCACAGCCATCAATGCAGCCGCATCCCCATGCGGAGCAGTGATAAGCGTCTGTATTTGGCGCAGATCAACCATGGCTTCCAGCGATAACCATTCTTCATCTGCCACCAATGCCTCACCGATTGTCTTGCGGATAGCGTAGAGGGTAGAACGTAAAAGCTGCTGCGCAGCACTCCGCTCGTGATCAGGCCAGAAGAGGGAAAGCACCTGCTCACGTTGTATCGGTTGGGAATGAGCAGCCAGGTAATAGAGCAAAGCTCGGCTACGTCGCCGCGGCAATACAAGCACTTGATCAGCAATCGCAATGCGTGGTGGTCCTAAGAGCTGTACAAATATCATGCATCCTCGTGGTTAGTTACAGCTCGATCTGATTGCGCGGCTTGCAGTAATTGCCGCACCTCATCATCACTAGTCTGTCGAAAGTCATTGTACCAGTAACTGAGTGCATAAAATGGTTCAACGACCAATACTGCCACAACATCATCGGCAACCGACCGTAGTATCTGCACCGATTCTGTACTGGCGACCGGCACCGCAACCGCAATCCAGCGTGGGTGTTGCAAGCGAACACAATCCACTGCAGCGTGCATGGTAGCACCGGTTGCCAGCCCATCATCCACAATGATTACCGTCTTATCCCGCAACTCAGGCGGCGGACGTTGTCCACGATAACTCTGGGCACGCCGCTCAATTTCAGCCTGCTCAAGGGCAGCCACGTCTTCAATCACATAGGGCGGAATCCGTAACTCGGCGATAATCTCGTGATTCAGCACCCGCACCCCACCCTCAGCGATAGCCCCCATCGCCAGTTCGACCTGACCGGGCACACCCAGCTTGCGTACCAGCAAGACATCAAGCGGTGCCGACAGTGCCCTGGCGACCTCGTATGCCACCGGCACACCACCTCGTGGCAAGGCCAACACCTGGAGCGCAGGACGTTCGGCATAATGGCTCATACTCCAGGCCAGTGCCCGTCCGGCTGCACGGCGATCCGTGAAGCGATGGAAACTCGCTGGTACCGGCATAAGAGCCTCCTGAAGCGAACGGACGATCTCGCTGCACGATTAATACCGACGATTACCACGGCAGGCAAGCATCGATCCAGTATCTGCCTATCAACGCAGATCATCACGTCACACGAATCATAGCACACCAATCGTTCACCAACAATAGCGAAAGATTGACGAGCGGGGCTGCTCTCCGTATAATCTCGGCAGCAACAGTTACGAGATCACGAAAGGGCGAGTATGAAGTTAATCATCTTCGTAACCGAGGATGCACATGCAGATGCCGGGGTTGATGCTCTCGTTGCCGCCGGTTTTCGAGTGACACGGCTGGCGACAACCGGTGGCTTCCTGCGCCGTGGCAATACGACGTTGCTGGTTGGCGTTGAAGACCATCAGGTTGAGCGTGCGCACGAGATCATTCAGCGCGCAGCCCCAGGAACACTGGCGATCACGATGGATCTTGAGCGATACGAACGGTTATAGGCTATCGTGCGCATCCTGTACATCGCTTCCGGCATCCCGACACCAGGTACAGTAGGCGGCAGTATCCATACCCTGGAGGTAGGGCGTGGCCTGGCCCATCTCGGCCATGATGTCCACGTGGTTGCAGCCAGTCGCGAACTACCGCTGCATCATCTTCGCCTGCGATCACTGTTCAGGCTTACAGCCCGACCATACGCCGGGTTTACGCTTTATCATCAAGATATACCCAAGGCATTGAGCCTGCTCGGTGCTGCGGCTGTGATCAGGCTAGCGCGTCAGCTTCGTCCTGATCTGATTATGGAACGCTACTACAACTTTGCCGGCGCCGGGATGATTGCCGCTCACCGTTTGCAGATTCCAACCATTCTCGAAGTAAATGCCCTGATCGTCGATCCACCGACAGTCCTCAAGCGCCGCCTTGACGACGCCTTCGGTAGTCCATTCCGGCGCTGGGCGGAACAGCAATGTCACTGGGCAGATCGGATCGTCACGCCACTGCACACCACAGTGCCACCCGGCATCCCCCGCGCCAAGATCGTCGAATTACCGTGGGGTGCCAATGTGGAGGCATTCAAGCCGCCAACCGAACCGGTGCCAGGCCCGCCCAATATCATCTTTATGGGAACCTTTCGTCCCTGGCACGGCGTAAGTGATTTCGTACGTGCAGCCCGCTTGTTGATTGAGCGGGGACACAACTATCGCTTCACCCTGATCGGCGACGGCCCTGAACGCGCTACGGCGGAGACGCTCGCCGCAAAATATGCTGATCGCTTTACGTTTACCGGTGCCGTGGCCTACGAACGCCTACCCGAACTCCTAGCTCAAGCCCATCTTGGTGTGGCTCCATTCAACACTGCCCCTCATCCGGCACTGCGTACTGCCGGGTTTTTCTGGTCACCACTCAAAATCTACGAATACATGGCAGCCGGACTACCGGTGGTCACGACTGCCATTCCTCCGCTCACCGACGTCATCCGGGAAGGTCAGGAAGGCGCATTGTTTCGGGAAGGCGACATCGTCGATCTGGCCGCAGCAATCGAGCGCGTACTGAGCGATCTACAGGCAGCATTTGCCATGGGCCGTCGTGCCCGCAAGCGCGTGGTTACCGAATTCTCGTGGCAACGGCATTGTGCTGAACTGGAGCGGATTGCACTGATCCTCGTACAGCATCGGCACAGATAGCCGTTCACACTTCCAACTCAGCAATCCCCTGGAACCGGAAATCAATAGAACAGGCCAGCAGCGTGCCCGGCACGGGCATGCAATATCTTCTATCAATCCCCTCTAACATATTTCAATATTCACTTCAGAAAGTCTTCAAAAACTTTTTTTCAGAAACATGGTGAATAGCAATACCTTCAACAAAACTTGCGCCACACCGAAAGCTGATCAATGATCGTTCAACAATCTCTATCAGCTATAATAGGATCATCGCGGATATTTTAAGACGCAGCGGTTGGCTATCAAACCACCGATGGACTCTCGTCATGATGCTCGCAAATCTCGCTGAACTGGCCTGCTACCTTCCCGGCCTGATCCGGCGACGGTTACAAAATATCGGAACTGATGGCCGCCTTGAAGCGGCAAAAGAGACGTTTCCGGCAGCGATCCTGTTCGCCGACCTTTCGGGGTTTACCGCGCTGACCGAATATCTAACCCACACCAATCCGGCCGGTACTGAAGAGCTGACGCAGATTCTTGAACTCTATTTTGGTCATCTGGTGCGGATCGTGACCGTCCACGGTGGTGATGTGATCAAGTTCTCCGGTGATGGATTGATCGCGCTCTGGTACGGCGATGAACCATTACCTGTCTTAACTCGCCGGGCAATCCAATGCGGTTTGGCAATTCAAATGATGATGTCGCCTGCGGTTTGGAGCACTGAAGTTATCGACGAAGCAGCACGACGACTACGCGCACGGGTAGGAATCGGGGCCGGCGATGTCACCCTGATGCATCTTGGCGGCATCTACGACCGCTGGGAACTCCTGATTGTCGGTGATGCAGTACGCGCAGCCGGTGCAGCCGAAGCCACCGCACCACCGGGAGAGGTTGCCCTTACCGCCGATGCCTGGGAGTTGGCTCGTCCATGGTGCGAGGCCGTACCTCTATCTGACGGTCACTGGCGCTTGACCGCCCTGCTCGATGATGTACCGATGCGCGCATTCTCGATACCGGTTATCGATCAAGAGCAAATCGAGTTATTACGCTCGTATGTTCCGAAAGCGATCTTGAGTCGTATCGATGCCGGCCAGACCGAATGGCTGGCTGAGCAGCGTTATGTAACCGTGCTCTTTGCGCATCTCGGCGATCTAAATGCCACCACCCCCTTACCGGCAGCTCAAGCGGCAGTGCGTGCGCTGCAAACCTGCCTTTATCGCTACGAAGGTAGCATCAATCGCCTGGGCATCGATAACAAAGGGCCAACGTTGTTAGCGGCATTCGGCCTTCCTCCCTTTGCTCACAAAGATGATGCACTGCGTGGGGTGTTAGCTGCCCACGATATTGTCAATACGCTCTCGAATCTGGGTTTTTCCTGCACAATCGGCCTGACGAGTGGACCAGCACTCTGTAGTTCGGTGGGCGGTCTGGAACGGCGCGAATACACTATGATGGGTTCGGTTGTCAATCGCGCAGCCCGTCTGATGCAGGCAACTCGTCAACAGCAGATACCACTCCTCTGCGATGGGGAAACCGCAGCAGCCTGTCGCGATCGGATCACCTTCAACGCCCTGCCGCCATTACACCTGCGGGGCATTAGCGATCCAGTAACCGTCTTCCAGCCGGTGCTCAACATCACTGATGATACCAATGGCCAGCTTATCAGCAAGGCACGTTATAACCACGCTTTCGTCGGGCGCACCAGTGAGATGGCTTTGCTGCTCGACCGCCTCGACCGCTTGCAACGTGGGCAGAGTGGCGGTGTGCTGATCAGTGGTGAAGCCGGTATCGGCAAATCACATCTGGTACAGGAGTTTATTAATCAGGCCCGTGCCCAGAATACGGTTGTCCTATCCGCAACTGCGCACGCTATCGACCGTAGCCCTTACCATACTATTCATAGCGGTTTACTCGAATTACTCAACGATGTACGGCTGGCCGGCCTCAGCGATGATATTTACCACGTTAGCCGTCAGTTGTGGCCCACGAACCTGACCACGATAGCTAACCCCACAGCGTCACCTAACCAGGGTTACGCCGGGTGTGTCCATGATGGATTAATTGCAGTCTTGAGCAAAGCCGCCGAGCACGCACCGCTGATGATCGCAATTGAAGACGTGCAGTGGCTCGATGAACCAACCTGGAGCTTGCTGATCAATCTGATCGAGCAGCCAGTCCCCATTTTGCTGATCATGACCGGAAGACCACCACTCAACCAGACAGAGGAGCAGCGTCGCTTCCTGTATCACCCCCTGGTTGACCATATCAAGCTCCAGGGCCTGAGTCCGCCAGAGATTCATGATTTGATCGCCTATGCGCTAGATGTGCATCAGGTTGATGAAGCAATTTGGCGCATGATTGCCGATCAGACTCAAGGGCATCCATTCTTCAGTCTCGAACTAGCTAAAGCACTACGCGATGCCGGTCTGTTAATGCGTCAGCATCAGATGTGTCGTTTTGTGCCAGGAGCAACGAAAACGGCCCTTCACATGGCTCGTTTACCGGCAACAGTACAGGGATTTATCACGAGCCGCTTCGATCAGTTAACCCTTGAGCAGCAACTGACGCTGAAAGCAGCCAGTATTATCGGCGCCGAATTTGATCCGGCGACACTAGCGGCGATTCATCCATCCGGGCTTAGCGAGGCCCAATTGACTAGCCAGCTCTTCGCGCTTAAACAGGCCGGATTGATTGTCCTTGAACGCTTTGAACCACACCTGCAATACGCCTTCCGCCCGGTAGCAATCGCCGAAGCCATCTACAATCTGATGAGTTTTGCTCAGCGTCGTCAATTACACGCTCGCCTCGCAGCATACCTCGAACAACATACCGGACACGATCCTCTGCGCGCCATTACGATAGCTCACCACTGGCAGGCTGCCGGCGAAACGCTGCGCGCTAAACCGTTTCTCGAACAGGCGGGAGAACTGGCGCTACATACCGGTGATTACGCCGGTGCAATTGATCTATTGAGCAAGGCTCACCAGATAGGTATCGATGAAGAAGCCTCGGTTATTGGGCGCCGGGAACGGCTACTGGCAGAAGCCTACTACGGTCAGGGGCGCTTTGCTGAAAGCTATCGGCTGTTACAGAGTGCGTTCCGTCACCTGGGGTACCTCCTGCCTGTCGGCCGGCGCAGGTTGATCTGGTCGCTATTCATCGAGGGCATTCAACAGACTCTCATCCTACTGGGTATCCCCAAACGGCACTTACCGGCAGATAAGAATGCGGTAGAGATTGCCCGTGCCGCTCATCTGCTGGTACAGATCGATTATTATCAGCACGACCCACTGACGATGCTCTATAGACTACTGTTCGCAATGAATCTGGCCGAAACTACTAATCTACCGGCAATCAAGGCGCGTTCGTACGCTATGCTGGAAATAGCACTGAATCGCTTTCCGATACTGGCCCGATTGTACCGTCGCAAAGCGATGAGACTGGCGAAACGCCTGAACGATCCCGTGACAATGGCCTGGGTAGCCCAGATGCAAGGCCTGGCAGCACTTATCCGCAGTGATTGGCGTCAGGCCCAGGCGGCTCTTCAGTTCGGAATGAACATTGCTCAGCAAACCGGCGAAACGCGACGCTGGCTCGAATGTCGTGCTTTGCTGGCAATGGTACAGTTACGACTCGGTTATGTGACTGAAGCGCTAGCAGGCATCGGCGAAATTGCTATGCGTAGCGAGCGCAGCCGCGATCATCAGGTGCAGGTATGGAGTCGTTTAAGCGCTGCCGAGTTCTATCTGGCGAACGGTGATGTTGCCGCAGCAATGGGCGAATGGCAGACCGCGAGTAATTTGTTCACCGATGCAAACCGTATCAGCCGCGCCGATCAGATCTGGCACACCATTCTGGCCGCTCGTATCGCTCTGATGAGCGGTGAAACCCAGCAGGCCCATGAGTTGGCCGTGCAGGCACTTCAGCAGATCAACGGTGCCCCTCCCCCGGCTTTGTATCTGATCCGCAGTTATCGAGCTTTGCTCTCTATGCCGCTTTCGCCCAGGCAACGCTGGATGGCACGCATGATTCGTTGGCAGGTTGGACTGCTTTTCCCACTGGCATTGCAAGAAGATAGCGGCAGACGAGAAGAGGAATAGATCTGACATCAAATCTGGTTTAACAGAAGTCAGGTACACTATCTACCATCACCCTCATGCTACACCCTTAAGCATTTCACTTCAGTGCGCAAGAGCTGATTTGCCCCTGGAAGCATGCGCCTCTGGCAACCTGCTTCCGCCAGGGTATGACACCCTGAACCGGTGAGCAAAAGTGGGAGACGTGCTACACCGAAAATTCTTGTCCCCAGCGCGGGCGGGTTGAGACAAGAGCAATCGCATCATACCGCTACAGAGTACGGCTCGGATCGCCTGCCATGCAGAGTGTGGAGGCGGGTTATGAACCCGCTCCTACACCCAACCGGGTGCGTCGGGCGTACCGCGGTATCGCGGTATGCCCGACGCACCAGCGGAACACCTGGTCACGCTTGCGCACTTCCAGAACAATCTGAATGATCTACAATGTCAGGCAAGATTTGACATGAGCCCTGAATAACCCCCCACCCATTATCGCCCATGCAAAAGTGCGGCAGCAAAGCTGCCGCACTTGCAGGTAACAGGTGATAGAGCACTTAGTTCACGGTATACTCACCCTCTACCACGCCATCGTCTTTACGAGCACTGCTACCGGCACCCGGCACAGCACCATCACCGTAGGCCGCCTGCGAGATCTTGAACATCGCTTGCTGCAAGTCGTTCGAGAGTTGCTGGATGCGGTTGCGATCCTCTTGCGCAATCGCTTCGCGCAGATCTTTGATCAGTCCCTCAATGCGGCTGCGCTCAATACCGTCAACCTTATCACCCAACTCTTTAAGCGATTTCTCGGCCTGATAGGCCACGCTATCGGCTTGATTCTTCAGCTCAACCAGTTCACGGCGAGCCTTGTCTTCAGCGGCATGAGCCTGGGCGTCGCGGATCATGCGCTCTACCTCCTCTTTCGAGAGGTTCGTGCTGGCCGTAATTGTGATCCGCTGCTCTTTACCGGTCGCTTTGTCACGTGCGCTCACGTTCAGGATACCGTTCGCGTCGATATCGAAGGTCACCTCAATTTGTGGTACACCACGCGGCGCCGGTGGGATTCCTTCAAGGCGGAACCGACCCAACGTGATGTTGTCGGCTGCCATCTCACGCTCACCCTGCAAGATGTGAATATCAACCGCCGTCTGCCCATCAGCCGCTGTCGAGAAGATTTCGGTCTTGCGGGTAGGGATGGTCGTGTTGCGCTCGATCAGCTTCGTCATCACGCCACCAAGCGTCTCGACACCGAGCGAGAGTGGCGTTACGTCAAGCAAGAGCACGTCCTTGACGTCACCACCCAACACACCGGCCTGGATTGCCGCACCGACGGCAACTACTTCATCCGGGTTCACGCTCTTGTTCGGCTCCTTGCCGAGCATCTTGCGCACCAATTCCTGCACAACCGGCATCCGGGTCGAACCACCGACCAGCACCACCTCATCGATCTGGCTAGGTTGCAGGCCGGCATCCTTTAACGCCCGTAACACCGGCTCGCGCAGCCGTTCGGTCAGGTGTGCCGTCAATTGCTCGAACTTTGCCCGTGTCAGCTTCATCGCCAGGTGCTTCGGCCCGCTCGCATCGGCGGTGATGAAGGGCAGGTTGATCTCGGTCTCCATCATCGAGCTGAGTTCCATCTTGGCCTTCTCTGCCGCCTCTTTCAAGCGTTGCAGCGCCTGCCGATCTTTGCTCAGATCAATACCCTGATCCTTGCGGAACTCCTCGATGATCCAGTTGACAATAGCTGCATCGTAGTCATCACCACCAAGGTGGGTATCACCACTGGTCGCCTTGACCTCGATCACACCATCACCAACTTCGAGGATGCTCACGTCGAAGGTACCACCACCGAGGTCAAAGACCAGGATGGTCTCGTCTTTCTTCTTATCAAGGCCATACGCCAGCGCAGCGGCCGTTGGCTCGTTGATAATACGCAGTACTTCCAGACCGGCAATTTTACCGGCATCTTTGGTTGCCTGGCGCTGACTGTCGTTGAAGTAAGCCGGCACCGTGATCACGGCCTGCGTCACCGGCTCGCCCAGAAATGCCTCGGCATCAGCTTTCAGCTTCTGCAAAACCATTGCCGAGATCTCTTGCGGCGCATACTCTTTGTTCGTCTGTGGTACGAAGATCCGTACATCGTTGCGTGGCCCCTTTACCACTTTGAACGGCACACGCTCGCGCTCTTCGGTCACTTCGTCGAATGACCGTCCGATAAAGCGCTTCACGGAATACAGTGTGTTTTCTGGATTGATGGTCGCCTGCCGCTTGGCGGTCAAGCCCACCAGCCGCTCACCATTCTTGGCGAATGCTACAACCGATGGCGTTGTGCGGTTGCCTTCCGCGTTTGGAATGACGACCACATCGCCACCTTCCATGACTGCAACGCACGAGTTCGTCGTGCCAAGGTCAATTCCTACAATCTTGCCCATATTACTGGCCTCCCATTGCAATGTTGTTGTGTCCCCTGTGGGCTGTCGTATCTATGTGTAGTGTACCTGTTTTCTGCCAACGATACACTAGTGGTACGTTAGAGGTATGTTTGAATCTGCTACCCCTGGGCCAGCAGGATTGCCCGCGCCGCCCTTCGCCCACTCTCAAAGGCACCATGCACCGTCGCAATCTCGGCACCGGTTACCGTTGCTTCACCGGCAAAATGAATAGGTCCAAGTGGTGCTGCTAACGCGACACGCGCAGCCGGCGTATTGGCCGCACTGAAACTGTACGCCCCCCGACTCCACGGGTCGCGTGACCAGTCAATCAGACACCCATCCCGATAGTACGGCCTGACATCCACTCCAAATAGGTGCTGTAACTCACACAACGCAACGGTAATCGCCTTATCTTGCCCCAAATCGGCCACCATCAATGCCTGCCGACCACCCATATAGCCCATCAGTGTGGGTGTATGGGCACTCAGCACCGGCCACCAGGTAGCAATCTCGCCATCGGTGCTGAGCACCGTAAAATCCGGCCAAAACTGACGGTCGAACCAAATTACAAGTTTGGTCACATGCCCCATCGGAATTGCAGCTATCGCCGCCTGTTTCTCTGCCGGCAACGGCGGATCAAAGGCCGGAATACCGGCTTGCAGCAATGAAACGGGTACCGTCACCACCAGATAGTGCGCCTGCAGCCGTCGTCCATCGACCAGCCCGACTTCAACCTGATCGCTATCCCAGCGCACCAGTGTTACCGCTGCCCCCAGTTCAATCCTCAGACCGACGCTGAGCGGCGCCAACAGGCGCTCGTACCCGCAATCGATGTGAAAATTATCTTCGCCGATCGTACTCAATCGCCGTTCGCGGGCCAGCGCGGTCGCACTCAACTGGTTGAGATCGGCGCCCTCGATATTGGCCAGCCAGCGCCCAACCAGTATCTTCACCTCTGGCGCCGCCGCTGACTGCTCAAGGAGTTCGGCAACGCTCAACTCAGGACCACGATAATTGCAGATATGCTGGTACAGCGCGATTACCGATTGCCCCAACGACTGATTGGCTGCCAGAATCTGGTTACCAACAGCGAACAGGCGATCACGGCCCCACCGCGACGTCGGTAAGCCGGCACGCTGCACCAACTCCCAGGTTGCCGCCCGATGGCCGTGAATAAACTCGGCCCCACATTCAACCGGCCCGTAGCGCGTATCCGTCCAAATACGACCACCAATACGCTGCCGTGCCTCAACCACGATCACCTGCAAACCGGCAGCCTGCAACGCATAGGCAGCGGCTAAACCGGCAATCCCCGCTCCAATCACTAGCACATCGTACATAACAGTTCCACTGGATATGGGGTTTGATGAAATTCAATGCGTACTTGCACACCAGGCGCGGTAACCTGCGCCGCTTCTGCCCGCCCTGCCTTCATCGGTGAGAGCGTGTACGCACGCCGATCAGATGTTCGTCATCACGCCGACAATCCCAGTCGCAGGAGCGTTGCACGCGACTCTTCACCCAACAGGCATTCGACCAACAAATCAACAATCCGGGCCGTCGTTCGCTCACGCAACCGAACCAGATACCACTCTTGTACTAGCGGCTGACCGGCTAACGCCACCACCCCCAACCGATCCAGGCGTGTAGGCAGCACACTGACCGGCAAAAAGGCCAACGCCTGGCCGGCCTCTACTGCTGCCCGCAGCAATAACGGACTATCGGTTTCACAGACAACCCGCAATTCACCGCTCGAAAGGCCACGCCGCCGTAAACCATCTTCGATAGAACGACGCAACGGATGGCCGACACGCGGCAGTGCCAGCGGATATTCACGAAGCATGCCTGCCGGCACCTGCTCCTGCTGCAACAGATCATGCCCAATCGCCGCCGTCAATGCCAGCCGTTCACCGGCCAGTAAGCGCGTCTCGAAACCACGTCGTCGCGGTGCATCGCTCAGAATTGCCAGATCAAAGCGCCGCTCAGCCAATCCTTCAAACAGACGCTCAGCCTGCTGCAACTCGATATTTACCGTCAACGCCGGATACTGACGCTGCACCATCATCAACAGATACGGAAGAAATGCCTCAACCCCCCCGGCGACACAACCAATCGCCACCCGCCCACCAACCTGACCACGTAGCATACTGACTGCCTGCACCGTGCGTTCGGCCAAGGCTACCATTTCACGAGCGCTGGTCAGCAACTGCTCGCCGGCCAGCGTCAGCACCATCTGTTGCCCACTCCGCCGAAATAACCGGACACCGCCAACCTGCTCCTCTAGCGCCCGAATTTGCTGACTCACCGCTGGTTGCGAGAGGTGCAGCTGCTTGGCAGCGGCTGAAAACGATCCCGTCTCTACGACAGCAAGAAAGGTTTGCAAATAGACGGTATTCAGCATACAATCAAAGGTTCAGTTTGGTCGTGTCGTAGCGTTGATGCAACTGCACCGGCTGACGTTTCTTGGCTGCAACCCGCAGATTCAGCAACTCGACCATCACCGAAAAGCCCATCGCGAAGTAGATATACCCCTTCGGAATGTGCAGTTCAAAGCCTTCGGCGACCAGCGAGAAACCAATGAGCAACAGGAAGCTAAGCGCCAGCATCTTGATCGTAGGATGCTCGCCGACGAACTTTGCAATCCCTTCGGCCAGAAAGAGCATCACCCCCACCGCAATAATCACTGCGGTTATCATCACCCACAGCGCATTGGCCATACCAACCGCTGTAATAACCGAGTCGAGTGAGAAGACGATGTCAAGCAAGATGATTTGAAAGACCACTGCCTGCATCGTTATCGCTGCCGCTGATTGTTCAGAATGCTCGACACCCTCCAGCTTCTCATGGATCTCGGTCGTTGCCTTGTAGATGAGGAACAGCCCACCACCGAGCATGATCAGGCTACGACCGGTAACGTGCCACGGCCCGATCTCAAACAACGGCTGGGTGAGACCGGCGATCCAGCTAATCGAGAGTAACAACAGGAGTCGGGTGATTAGCGCCAGGGACAGACCGATCTGCCGCGCCGGACGTTGCTGCGCGGTGGGCAATTTGCCGGCCAGAATGCTGATGAAGATGATATTATCAACACCGAGCACAATTTCCATCATCGTCAACGTTACCAGCGCCAACAGGTTTTCGACCGCAAAGATTGCTTCCATATCCTTACCCATGCCGAAAGAAATGCACATCGCGTTAATAGTAACACTCGCCAATAGTCTGGTCAATATGCGAGCGCCAACCTGCTATAATGGCAATAGCGATAGTACACATAGGTGAACAGTATGACCTGGCAGTTAGCGCAGCGTAAACCCGAACGTCTATCCATTCACTTTATTCCCTGGCTAACCTGGAGTTTTGTTGGTCTGGTGGCCTACGGTGTAGGCACCATCGTGCAGCCAATCATTACCGGTAACCAACCACTGACCGGCGGTATAGCCATCGCCGTCGCTCTGCTCGTCGGCATGGCATTCTTTACCCTGATCACCGGTGGTCAGTTGGGAATTTGCCAGATTGACTATCGTCGCAAACTGGTGACCGTCACCTCGTATGGGCTGCTTGGGCGTAGGCGCCAAGAACGTCAGCTCGCCGATGTTAAAGGGTTAGAAGTTCGCGTCTTGCGCCGGGCACAATACCGGCTGCTCCTGGCCCTTCGTTCGGGAGAACGCTTACCACTGGTGCCATTTTATCTGATTAGCTTCAGCGATCAGGGTATTCGCCGCATCGCCGAAGCCCTGAACGTCGAGCCAGAACTCATTCCCGAAAAGCCTGCTGAGCGCAGATAACGCTCAATACGATAATTACTGAAATCACGCTATGATCCCTCTGCAACTGGCCCTGCGTAACTTTATGTGCTACCGCGCCACCGAAGCTGGTGATCCGCTCCGCCTCGACCTCGACGGCCTGCATGTCCTCTGCTTATCGGGTGAAAACGGTGCCGGGAAATCGACCCTGCTTGACGCAATCACCTGGGCATTGTGGGGTGAAGCACGCCGACCCGACGATGACCTAATCACCCAGGGCGAGACGGAGATGATGGTGGAGCTGGTCTTCGCCCTTGATGGACGCAAATACCGAGTTATTCGCCAGCGTCAACGCGGGCGCAGTAGTAGGCATGGTACAGGCGCTGGCAAAACTTGGCTTGATCTGCAACAGTTTGATGGTAGCACCTGGCGCCCCATGGGTGAAAACACCATCCGTGAGACTCAGCGCAAAATTACCGAACTGTTGCGCATGTCGTATAACACCTTTGTCAACGCTTCATTCCTGCTGCAGGGCAGAGCCGACGAGTTCACCAGCAAAACCCCGACCGAGCGCAAGGAAGTACTGGCTGAAGTCCTCGATCTGGCCGAGTACGTCGAACTCGAACGCCGTGCCCGTGAGCGGGTACGCCACCTCGAAGCCGATCTGATTCGGGTACGTGGCCAGCTCGAAACCCTCCAACCAATGGCCAGTCAGTTACCATTCTGGCAGCAAGCCGTCGCTGAAGCCAAACAACGACAGCACGAACTCCAACACCAACGTGCAGCGCTGGAAGAAAAGTTCACCAACGCCTCCAAAGAACTGCGTCAACTGGAGCAAGAAGCGCATCGGCAACGTGAAGTCCAAAACCGCATTGCCATCCTGACCGGTGAGATTCAACGTTACAGCCACGAGCTACGTGAGTTGAATGCACGTATTGCCCAGACTGAACAGACCATTGCCCAACGTCCGCTCATCGAGGCCGGCCTGGCCGAATTGCAGGCAGCTCGTGCCGACCTGGAGCGGCTTGAGCAGCTCCGTAACCGCTATGACGAACTAATGACTCGCAAACGCGAATTACAACAGGAATTAAAGGCTGAACTCAACCTGCTCAACGAGCGATTGTCACACGCCATTCAGCAACGTGATCGGTTGTACGGCGAGTCCCAACGCCTCGTCGGGTTGCAGCAGCGGGTGGCGGCGATTCATCAGCGCCTACGCGAACTGACACCGGTTCACGAACGGCTGGTGCAGTGTCAGCACCAGCGCACTGCACTTGAACAACACCTGAACCACATTCGTGAACTAGTCACGCGGCAGCGTCTTCTCCAGAGTCAACTCGAACAACAGCGGAACGCGCTGCAAAGCGCGTTAACCCGTTCGCGTCAGGAACTTGCCCGCCTCGACCGTCAGATCGGTGACATCGAGAACTGGCGAAATGCGTTGCATGCGGCACAGGATGCCCAGGCCCGGGTCCAAACCCTTGAAGCCGAACAGCTTGAACGGCGCCAGCAAGAGCAAGTTGTGCTGGATTGGTTAAGTGTCGCACGGGCGGAGGCTGCTCAGGCCCGCCACGATATCGAGACATTGCAGACCAATCAGGCATTACTCGCCACCGGCAAAGGGGAATGTCCGGTCTGTCGGCGTCATCTGGCCGCCAACGAAGCCGAGCACGTGTACAATCATTATCGGCAAGAACTGGAACGCCTGTACGCCAAGGATTCCCAGGCAAATGCAGCGATCCGGGCCGCCGAACAAGAGCTGAAACAGATTCGCAGCACCCTGGCCAGCACAGAACAGGAACTAATCAGCCTTCGGCAACAGGCTGCAACCATCGAATCCCTGCACCACCAGCTTAATCAGGCTGCCACCTGGCAAACCGAACGCGACCAACTGGCGCAGCACATTGCCACCCTTACCGAACAACTGGCTACCGACTCCATCAATCCGGCAATACAGGCCGAGCTGGACACACTGATCGCTGACCTGCAAGCGGCGGGTGACATTGAGAGTGTGCAACACGACCTCCGCATGCTCAACGACGAGATGATGACACTTGAGCAGCAGTTGCGCGAACACAGCCGGCTCGAAGGCGAACTGAGCACCTGCCAGAACGACATTGAACGCATCGAGCATGCACTGCGTGATCTTCCGGCTGCCGAAGCGACCGTAGCCGAATTGCGACGCCAGATCGCCGAAAATGATTTTGCCCAAGAGATTCGGGTTGCCGGGCGCCAGGTAGTTGCCGAACTTGAATCCCTCAACTACCGACCGGAAGACCTCGAAGCGGCACGTGCGCTAGTACGCAGCCTCAGCCGCTGGGAACAGGCAGAACGCGATCTGCTTCTGGCCGAGCAACGCTACGCCACCGACATCAAACTACGCGAACAGACCCAACAGCTCTGCGATCACGCCGAACGCGAACGGCAAACCCTGCACGCCGAAGCTGAAGCCCTGACCCATCAGCTACGAGTCTTACCGACTGTCCAGGCAACGGTCAATCAGCTAAAACAGCAACTCAGCGCGAACGAACAGGCCCTGCAGGCCGCCGGACGCGATCTGGCCGAAAAGCAAGCCTATTACAGGCAGGCCGCATCGGCGGCAGCCGAGGTTGAGTCGCTTCAGACCCAGGAACGTCAGCTTAGCGAACGAACCGCCCTCTTTGCCGAGCTGGCGGAAGCCTTCGGCAAAAAGGGCGTTCAGGCCATGCTGATCGAAACGGCCATTCCCCAACTCGAAGACGAGGCTAACCGGCTACTGGCCCGCCTGACCGATGGTCAGATGCATCTGCGCTTCGAGATGCAGCGTGACACCAAAAAAGGGGACACGGTAGAGACGCTGGAGGTACGGATCGCCGATGCCCTGGGCACCCGTGATTACGCCGCGTTTAGCGGTGGTGAAGCGATGCGGGTCAATTTTGCTATTCGGATCGCTCTTTCGCGACTGCTCGCCCACCGGGCCGGTGCCCGGCTCGAGACCCTCGTGATTGATGAAGGGTTTGGCGTGCTCGATGCCGATGGTCGTGAACGCATGGTCGAAGCAATTACCGCTGTGCAACGCGATTTTGCTCGCATCATCGTGATTACGCATATTGATGATTTAAAGGATCGCTTCCCGGCGACGCTCGAAATTCGCAAAACGCCGCTCGGTAGCCGCTGGGAACTGCGTGGATAGAGAGACACTCCTGAAGTTGAACTAACCTGATCTGCGCAAGAAGAAAGGAACCGCCGTGGAGATCATACCAACGCTACTCAAGTATGGCTTCGTACTGGCAGTCGCTATTGAACTCCTGCTTATCGTGCGCGCCATTGTAAACTTAGCCCGCGAAAAGGCACGTTCGACCGATACGGCATCCACAACCACCGGAGAGTAAACTATGCCATTTCGCATTCTCCACATCTCCGACATCCATACCGGCCCACCGTTCAATCCCGCTGCCGCTGAACGGCTGATCGCCGACGCTCACGCGCTAAACCCCGATCTCCTCGTTATCTCAGGGGATTTTGTGCAACGCGCTGATTTCTCTCGCCAATGGCAGGCCGCCTGTGAGCTACGCCGTCGTCTACCGCAGCCACAACTGGTCGTGGCCGGCAATCACGATGTTCCCCTCTTCCTGCTCCACGAGCGGCTGTTCAGACCACTCGACCGCTATCGCCGTTATATCACCCCTGATCTGAACCCGGTCTTCACCGCACCCGGCATCGCCGTGATCGGGGCATGCACCGCGCATGGCTGGACGATTGACGGCGGCAGGCTCAATCGCGACCAGATGCAGACACTACGCAGCCAGCTTGCCGGTCTTACCGCCGACACCTACAAAGTTGTGGTCTGGCATCATCCGGTTGGCTTTCCGCCTGCGTACCGGCGTAAACGTCCCCTGGTTGCCAATGCCGGCGAAGCGATGCAGCTTCTCGCCGAATTTGCCGTCGATCTGTTGCTGTGTGGGCATCTCCATCTGAGCTTTGTCGGCAATACCCGTGATTTTCTGCCCGAACTCCGGCATGGCACCTACATCGTACAGAGCGGTACAACGACCTCGCGCCGTGGTTACGGCGACGAGCACGGCGCGAATACCTGCAATCTAATCACTATCGAAGCTGATGGCGCCCGTGTTCAGCATCTCCGTTTTGATCAACGCAGCACCGGCTTCCAACCGGTCGCCGAACACTGGCTACCACGCCCCAACACCACCGGCGGCGATCATCACCACGTAACACCGGCAAACAGATCGTCTTCACGCACATCGAGCGTCGCCGGCGGATAGGCGCGCATAAACGTATCTGTCCGCCCCAGCAAACTCAACACCTTACTCAGCGGGCCACGGGTCAGTGGCCCACCGGCTCCCTGGCTAACATGAGCCTGCGCCGCGGCTCGCGCCTGGACCTGCACCGCGGTGGTATCAATCCGGGCATGGGTCGGAAACTCAACATTGGCGAGCTGAGTCAAATCAACGTCCCGATTACGGCCAAAAGCCCGTGGATCACGCCCGAAGAGCGGCATCAGCCTGACCAGCAAACGCAACAGGCGCCGCGAGAAGGTCGTGTAATAGAGCTTTTGTGGCGCATACGGCGTACCAGCTGCCGGAAAGGCTGCCGGATCACCCGCAGCGTGAAATGCGGCAACCGTCGCCTCGTGAATGGCAATGTGATCGGGATGCCGGTAACCACCGATTGGATCAAACGTGATCACCACCTGTGGCCGGAAGTGCCGGATCAGACGCACCAACTGCTCAACCACCTGCTCGCGTGGCTGATTTATAAGAGCCGCCGGGTGCTGATTGGCTGCACTACCGACCATACCCGAATCGCGATACCCAAGCAGCGTCACACTACTCAACCCCAACGCCTCGGCGGCGCGCAGCAACTCTGCCCGTCGCAACGCCGCCACCGACTCGTACCCTTGCAACAGCTCGGCGTCAACTGTTCCCTCTTCGCCACCGGTTGCACAAATCAAATGCACGGCGGCACCCGACCAGGCATAATGGGCAAGGGTACCACCCGGCCCAAAACTCTCATCATCAGGATGCGCAAACACCGCCAGTAACGTCGGCCGCGTACCTACCGCCACTGCCGGGCGTAAGATAATTGTCTCTTCGTGTGTGAGGGTCATATGTTTTACACCTGACAACATTCAAAACGATCTCGAAACGATACACACGAATCACATCGTACAACACAATGCAATTATCTTGCTAACCGTAGCACCACTCCTGCGCCTGCTTGTAGCAGCATCGTACCACACATGGTCATGATACACAGAAACAAGTGTTGATCCTAAGAGCCTATCCGAAACGTGGGGCATTCCAAGCTACAGCCTGCGGTACAGGGTAAAGCCTGCGCTGGATTTCGTACCGCCGGCTTCAGGCGGTGCATTCCAAGCTAAAGCCTGCGGTACATGCTGAAACGTGCCTCAGAAGCGATGTTTCGGATAGGTTCTAAAGCTATAACCAATACGTACAACCGAAAGACAACCGTAACATTGCTTATAGACTCGCAGATATCAATACCGTCAAGTGAACAACTGCTTGGATTCCGGCGTTTTTGCAAATTGGCAAAACATATTGACCCTGTTCCTCCAGCAGCCGGTTCTTCATCTGCTCACCGTCCACCATGCGCAACTTCGTGCATACGCTGCACGGTGGGGTGATCGGGGACGTTGGGCAGGTCCACCACCTGGCGAACCTGATCCGTAGCCAACAGCCACGCTACCATGGCGCTGGAGCTGAGGTCCAGGGAGACCATCAGCCGCACGCACGCCGCCACCTGAGGCAAGGGGGAATGATGCGGACGGTTCGGATGCGAAGTG
>NZ_DAOUBI010000164.1:0-6095 GCF_034432675.1 Chloroflexus sp.
TTCAGTGTGCTGGCCGGTTATCTGCTCTCGCAACGTGAGTTTTGGTGGGGCATTGTCGTTATCTTGCTCATGGGATTTGCTGACGTGCTGGATGGTGCAACTGCTCGCGCAAGTGGGATGGCCAGCGAGTATGGTACAGTGCTCGATCACGTGACCGACCGCTACGCGGAGGCCTTTGTCATGGGAGGGCTGATGCTATCGGGAGTGGTCGCACCGGTTTGGACGCTGTTTGCGATCTTTGGAATGGTGATGGCTAGCTACGTCCGTGCTCGAGCAGAGGCGACCGGGAAGCTTGCTTCCTGCAACGTTGGATTTGCCGGACGACAGGAGAAGCTCGGTCTGCTGCTCATTGGTCTGATATTGATGCCGTTTTTTCCTGATCGACCGGTGCTGGAATGGGCGGTTATTGCAGTGGGTATTGCATCCCACATTACTGCTGTACAGCGCCTGTTACACACTCGTCAGATGCTGGTTGGTTCGGCTCGCGACCCCAAACTGCGAAAGGAATCTGGGATTATCTAGTTGTAACATATAGAGGTTCCTATGGCGCTCTCTGAAGCAGAAGTTCGTCACGTGGCCCGACTCGCCCGGATTGCGCTGTCCGATGAAGAAATTGCTCTGATGCAGGCGCAACTCTCGGCGATCCTTGATTATATCGAGATGTTGCAGGAAGTCGATGTCAGCAATGTGCCACCAACTGCGCAGGTCACCGGATTAACGACGGTTTGGCGACCTGATGTGGTAGGCGAGATGTTGACCCAGGAACAGGCCCTGGCAAATGCCCCCGATCAGCAAGATGGTATGTTTCGGGTACGGGCAGTGTTTGACGAATGAGCAGGTGCAACTTTTGCCCGTGGGTGAACGTCGTACCGGCAGTAATAATGATGTTATCCATTACGAAAGGATACGACGATGTACGGCAATTATGGTAATGGCCCTCGACGCCCGTATGTTGTGATCGGCGGCTATCCGGTCAAGCCGGTATACCTGATCATTCTGGGCGTAATTGTCTTCGGCTTGCTGGTGTATTTTCTGATGCGGTTTTTTAACATCGGCCTAACGATGCATTTTGGCGCATTTGCCGGGCTGTTACTCCTGATCGCTAACCTTCGTGAATTGCTAGGATACGGGTATACTCAACGTGGAAGCACCGCGTTGCTCAATACCCTGATCGGTGGTGGTCTGCTCTTTGCCTGGTTGGCGCAGTTCTTCGTTCTCTTCTGGGTGCCGGCACTTCTTGCCGTTGGTGCAGCGACGCCACTGGCTTTCAATCGGGCTGGTGTCTATGCGGCATACCTGACCACTGCTCAACGTGCAGTCGAGCAGGTGCGGCGAACGGTGGTACGGCAGTAACATTTCCGGTTTGATCTAGCTCTCCAGTACAAGCTAAAACAGTCAGCGCGGAGGGGAAAAAAGAAGTGTTCCCCTCCGCGCTGATTATTGTGTCTGGTTGCTTGATGGAAGCAGCTCTACCGGTCGTATCTCCTTTATGGATAGATGCGATACAGTTGGCGTGGGAATGGGATAGTTTCTCGAATGTGGCGAGTGCCGGTAATCCAGGCTACGACGCGCTCAATGCCCATGCCAAAGCCACTGTGTGGCACTGTCCCATAGCGGCGGAGATCGAGATACCACTCGTAGTCTTCAATACGCAGACCGTGTTCACGGATTCGTTGCTCGAGAAGGACCGGGTCGTGAATGCGCTGTGAACCACCGATAATCTCACCGTATCCCTCCGGTGCCAACAGATCGGCACACAATGCAACTTCTGGACGTTCCGGGTTCGGTTGCATATAGAAGGCCTTAACCGCCGATGGGAAACGTTCAACGAAGACCGGGCGATCAAACTTCGAGGCAATCAAGGTTTCGTGAGGGGCACCGAAATCTTCGCCCCACGGCAATGGGTCGGCACCTTCCACTTCCCCCTGGTGCGCAGCTATCAACTCGATAGCCTCATCGTAGGTAATCCGTGGAAACGGCGGTCGTACCTGTTCGAGCAGGGTCGTGTCACGCTCTAGAGTCTGCAAATCGTCTCGTCGCCGCTCTAGCACGCGGGCCACAATTGCGCTGACAAATTCCTCTTGAAGACGCATGTTGTCTTCGTGATCGGCGAAGGCTACTTCCGGCTCGATCATCCAGAATTCGGTTAGATGCCGGCGAGTCTTGCTCTTCTCGGCGCGGAAGGTTGGGCCAAAGCAGTATACCTTCCCAAACGCCATCATACCGGCTTCAACGTAAAGCTGACCGGTTTGGGCCAGGTAGGCTTTGCCCAGATCGAAATAGTCGGTTGCAAACAGATTTGTGGTGCCTTCAGCCGCAGTCGCGGTCAGGATCGGGGTATCGAAGCGCACAAACCCCTGCTCGTTCAACCACTCCTGGGCAGCGGCAATAACTTCGGCCCGAATCCGCAGGATGGCGTGCTGCTTCGCTGAACGTACCCACAGGTGGCGGTGTGCCATCAGAAATTCAACTCCGTGCTCTTTGGGAGTGATGGGATATTCGTGGCTAGGGCCAATGAGTTCAATTGACTCAACGTCAAGTTCATACCCTCCCGGTGCTCGCTCGTCGGCTCGCACGCTGCCGGTGATACGACAAGAACTCTCTTGGGTGAGTGATTGTGCGGTAGCAAAGGTCTCTTCACTGACATTTTTCTTAAATGTGACACATTGAATTGTTCCACTACCGTCGCGCAAGAGAATAAAGATCAATTTGCCTTTCTCGGTCTTGTGGTAGACCCAGCCGGCCAGAGTAACGCGCTGACCAACGTAACGGGCAATGGTCGCAACGGTTGCAGTTGGCAACAGCGACATAGACGCTCCTTATCGCTATCTGTCTTGTCTTTCTACAGCGTCAGTATGCCACGATCTGGCATAGCTGGCAAATTGATCGGCAAGTGTTCGCCCAGGCCACAATTGTAGGTTGCGAATGTGATTAGATTCCTTTGACCGATAGTTTGCTGGGTCAAATCCGGTCGGTGAAGCGTGGTTAGTGCTGATGGTATGATAATGATAATCCAGGTTGCTACCTACACTGTGATCATGCCACGTACAGCACGACGCTGCGCACAACACCGTGCAGCATAACTGAACTGTATAAACCATGTGGATAGCAGCCAGTTCCCTCAGACACGCTCCTTCACGCCTTACGGTAGCAACTCGAGTTATGCCTATCCTCTGTGTCCTCCGTACCTCTGTGGTGATAAAGGTAGCAACTTGGGCTATGATTTGTTCAGCTTCGGGCAAGACTGACAGCGTGGTGTCGCTTGTCGAACACCTTTGCGAGTGTTGGCATTCTGTGCTATATTGTCAATCCAGAAATCAGCAGTGCAAAGCGGTGCAACGGCAACTATCGTAATCAAATACCACACCCAGACGGTGGCCGGCTCGGGATAACAACATAGTCCGAGGGAACGTCATGATGATATATGCTAGTGTGCGTTGATATGCAACGACGCAGGTAAAGATTGTTGGCTAAGCAATTCAGACCGTTACCCATTGGAAGATGCACTGCTTTGCTGAACAAAACAACCATATCACCTTTCGTCTGTGTTACAACTTCCGAGTGTGGTTATCATGTTGAGCCTTATGCAGCGCAAGTGGCAGTTTCTTCGCGCAAAGCGATTTACCGACATGCTGCGTGAAGTGCGACGGAAATACGTCGTGAACGGATAATGTTTGCGACAAAAACATCCCGTGGCAGCCAAAAGATGATCTATATCCGGAGTGAACTATCGAACAACAGAAGGATCAGGCGATGAAATCTGTCGTTCAGCAATGGTATACTCACCCCGCTGTGCGGGCTGCTTTGACTGATCTTGCCGACTACCGGCCAACACTAGCTACAGCAATTGAAATTCAACAGGTTCCGGCGCCAACGTTTGCTGAACGACCACGCTCATTGCTTGTCAGTCAGCGTATGCAAGCCCTCGGTCTGCACGATGTCGAGGTTGATGATCTGGGAAATGTGTATGGCCGCCGCCCGGGTAGTACCGCACGTCCAGGACTGTTGATATCGGCTCACCTTGATACCGTTTTTCCAGCCGATACCGATCTCTCAATTCGTTATGAAGGTGAACGAGTATATGGCCCCGGAATCGGTGACAATAGCGCAGGTGTTGCCGGCTTGTTGCGCCTGGCCGAGATGTATCAGCGCTTTGATCTGCCAAATACCAGCGATATCTGGTTCGTGGCCAATGTTGGTGAAGAGGGTCTGGGCGATCTCCGCGGTATGCGCAGGGTGGTTGAGCGCTTGCGAACCCATCTGAGTACGGTGGTCGTCATTGAAGGTTGCGATTTCGGTTCGCTCCACCATCAGGCAATTGGTGTACGTCGGTTTCGGATTGAAGCTACCGGCCCTGGTGGTCACTCGTGGGGAAATTTTGGTACCCCGAGTGCCATTCACGTTCTCGTTCGGCTGGCTGCCCAGTTAACCGAATTGCAGGTGCCATCGACTCCCCGTACGACGTTTAACATCGGTACGATCAGTGGTGGCACGTCGGTGAATACAATTGCCCAGCACGCCAGCATGCTCCTCGATCTACGTTCGGTATCGTCGGCAGCGCTCACCGATCTGGTCGATGAAGTGTACCGTCTGGTCGAAGAAGTTGCGCTTGGGTACCCGGATGTGCACATTCAGCTTACTAAAGTGGGAGATCGGCCCTCAGGTGCTATTCCTCGTGAACATCCGCTGGTTCAGGCCGCAGTCGCAGCCTATCAAATGGTCGGTGCGCAGATTTCATTTCAGCAGAGCAGCACCGATGCCAATATTCCATTGAGTCTGGGGATGCCTGCGGTTTGTGTTGGTCTGACCGATGGCGGCAATGCCCATCGTACCGATGAGTATATTCTGCCGTTCAATCTGAGTCGGGGAATGCAGGCGCTACTTCTGCTGTCGCTGGCAGCAAATACTCTTGACACGATATGATGAGGATGCGGATTCAATACATATGCGTAAACTGCTCGTTGTTCTCCTGATGGTGTTGATCCTCTCACCCGTGCCGGTTACTGCGAATACTGCTGCCGGCACACCGATCTTGTTTCGTGAAACTGGTCATACGCTGGCGTATGCGTTTCGTGAGTTCTATGATCGACAGGGAGGGTTGCCGATTTTTGGTTATCCCCTCACCGAGGTGTTCATCGAAGATGGCCGCCCTGTGCAATACTTCGAGCGGGCCAGGTTTGAATGGCACGCTGAACTGGCGCTGGTGCAGGTTGGGCATCTCGGTCGGTGGGCAGCGGCGGCGCTGACGACACATCCGGCATTTGCGCCACTTTCTGCCCCTCCACCCAATGCCGATTTCTTTCCTGAGACCGGTCACAGTCTGAGTGGTGCGTTCCGTTCGTTCTGGTGGGCGAGTGGTGGCTTACCGACATTTGGCTTTCCGCTTTCAGAGCCGTTTGAATACACCGACAACAACGGTCAGCCTCGTCTGGTGCAGTTCTTTGAGCGTGCCCGTTTCGAGTGGCATCCGCAGAATCCCCCCCGCTATCAAGTCTTGCTCGGTCATTTGGGACGCGAATGGCTGGCAGCCAGTCCGGCGCCAGAATGGGCTATGCAGACGGTGGCTACCCCTGATGCAGCCTGGTCGGTGGTACGCCCTACCCGTGTCCAGGTGCCACGGATCGGAGTTGATACGGCTGTCGTGAGCGCTGGCTTTTCTTTCGGAGCCTGGGATGTACCACGCTACACGGCTGTTCATTACTGGCCGATCAGCGGCTATCCTGGTACGACCGGTAATATTGTGATTGCCGGTCATGTCGGCTACCGGGGCATCATCTTCAATCAATTGCCCGCCATCACAGTTGGCGATGAGGTTCTGCTAACCGTCAATGGACATATTCGGCGTTATGTTGTGCGCGAAGTGCTCACGGTGCTTCCTGATGAGACGTGGGTTCTGGCGCCGACCAGTCGCGAAACCCTGACCCTGATCACCTGTGTGCCAATCGGCGTCTATTCACACCGCCTGATCGTTCGGGCAGCACCGGTTGCCGATTCGTGAAATTAAGATAACCCAAGTTGCCACCTTACGTCACTACCGCGGTGCGGGTCGTTGAGCGCGACGGGGGAGGGGTGGAACACGGATGGACGCGGGTGAG
>NZ_DAOUBI010000165.1:0-23480 GCF_034432675.1 Chloroflexus sp.
ACGCGCAACGTTGCCAGAACGGCTTGCTCGCGTGTTCAGAAGCTATTGTTACCACATCTTATCAATATGGGCAACAGAGCAAAAACGCCTGGTTATACCATCCCGATGATGGTCAGATCAGGTCAGCAAATGTTCTTTTTAATAGAACATTTTATGCAAATACATATATTTTACTGATTATTTAACACATGCTACTATCGAGATATCGATCATATTGTGAAGGAGGGAACGACAGTATGGACGTGTTGGTCAATAACCTAGCGCTGTTGGGGTATCTCCCACCACTGTTGTTGATGGCCGTGGCACTGCTCGCAGCCATCAATTTGTTGCCGTCGGCTCATCTAACATTTCAGATCGGACGGCTGATCGGGATCGGTTCATTCTTGCTCCTCCTCGGTATTGGGATCGTTGTCTTTACTTCTGGGCCAATAGTAAGTCCGCTCATCGGTGCTGGTGAGATTGGGCTTGTCGCCAGATTTGACGCACTGAGCGTCGTGATGTCGTGGTTGGTCATTGTATTGGGCACGCTCTTGATCCAGTTTAGCCGCAATTATCTCGATGGCGATCCACGCCAAAAGGTGTTTTTTCTTCGTCTCTATCTAACAATTGGTACAGTGTTATTGATGGTATCAGCCGGTAATCTCTGGCAACTAGTGCTGGCCTGGATTGGCACTAGTCTCGCCCTGCACGAATTGCTGGTATTCTACCCCGAACGTTCACGCGCCATCCGGGCCGCCCACAAAAAGTTTATCGTAGCGCGAATTGGCGACATCTGCCTTATCATTGCGGCAGTTCTCCTCGTCTGGGATTTTGGTACGACTGACATCGGCATGATCCGGGCTGCCGCGGCCTCAGCGCTCTCCACGGGCGTTATTCCGACCGGAGCAGCCATTGCTGCCATTTTAATCGTCATCACGGCAGCTTTGAAATCGGCGATGTTTCCCTTCCACGGTTGGCTGCTTGAGGTGATGGAGACACCTACGCCGGTTTCAGCACTGTTGCACGCCGGTCTACTGAATGCGGGCACCTTCCTGGTTGTCCGTTTCGGTGAACTGGTGTTTCTCTCTACTCCGGCACTGATCCTGCTGATCGTGATTGGTGGCTTTACCGCCATCTTCGCTTCATCGGCAATGATAACGCAGAGCAGCGTGAAGGTCTCACTGGCCTATTCCAGTGCTGCACACATGGCGTTTATGCTGATGCTGTGTGGGTTTGGTGCACACACAGTAGCGATTATGCACCTAATTGCACACTCGTGTTACAAGGCGCACGCTTTCCTGTCGTCGGGCAGCATTATTGAATACGTTCGCAACACCGGCATCCAAAAACTCGACAAAGTCCCCAATCCGTTACAGTTGCTGGTGAATATCGTGCTGGCGATTGCCATCTTCCTGACAGTTGCGACAGCACTGGGAATTGATGTTACCAAACGCCCCGCCGAGACAGCGATGATCACGATCTTCATGATCGCTGTTGCCTATCTGATCGTCAAAGGCACGACCGGTCAGGCTCCACTGTACGTTGCGAGTCGCACCATTGGTATGGCAACCCTGGTTACCATCGCCTTTTTCATCCTCGAAGTGGTCGCTGAAGCCGTGTTCGGTTCGGCGGTTGCTGTCTATCCACCACTCAATCCGCCTGCCTTCGCAATGGTGATTGCGTCGGTAATCGCGTTTGCGTTGGTCATGATCCTCAGCATCTACCTGCCGATCCTGAAGGATCGCCCGAGCTGGCGCACCTTCTATGTCCATCTCAAGAATGGTTTCTACGCTAACACGCTGTTTGACCGCTTCATCGATACGTTTCGTCTGGCCCGTTAACCGTTGAATGGTGAATACTCGCTTGCAATGGAGGTAATATCAATGACTCTCATTGAAACGCAGCCTTGCTCGCTGCCGGTGACCACGAAGCCAATCCACGACCTCACGACTGATGCGATTATCGCGGCAACAAAGCGCGCCGAGCAGCGTATTGCTCCGCTATGGCCATTACGCTACTTCGTGGCAGTCAATCCCTATCTAGGGCTGATCGATCACTCCTTTGCCGATGCTGCGCAGTTGCTGGCTCGACGAGCAGATGCCCGCATGACGGCACCCCGCGATTTTTACGCGCAGGCAATCAAGAGTGGGCGCATCACCGATGCCGATCTTGCCGCAGCAATTACCGACGAGAAGCTGACCTTCCCGGCCCCAGCAAGTGTCGCTGCACTGAAGGAATTCGCGTTCAGTAAAGACCCCGATCCAGTAACGGCACCACTTCCTACCATTGCTGATGTTGCAACTACTGTTACCGATATCAATTGGGCCGATTTTGTCACCGATGCGATCTCCACGTGGGCCGGCGCGTACTTCGATCTGGGTCAGTCCTACTGGCGCTCACCGTGGGCACAGTTGCCTGCCTACACTGCCTGGCGGGCCGAGGTCACTCACGACCGCACCGCTCAGACTCGTGGCGTGCATGGCATGGGCCGGACACTCCGCGAATTACCCGAAACAGCGCTTGAGACGATTGTCACTGCGGTGAAGATGCTTAACATCCCTGAGCATGGCCTGGAAGCGTATCTGCACCGACTGTTGCTGACTATTCACGGTTGGGCCAGCTATGCCCGCTATCTGCGCTGGGACGCAGAGCTCTATGGCGGTGAGAATCATACGCTGACCGACCTGCTGGCGATTCGCCTGGCGTGGGAGGTCGCACTCTGGCACAGTTTTGCCGACCGGGGTGTTGCCGAGGCGTGGCACAAGCGCAAGCATGAACTGAGTAATGAACAACTGACGGAAACAGCTCAGTATGCGCTGGCCGGCAACGTGCTGCTCCAACGTGCCTTCGAGAAGTCGTATCAGCGGCAATTATTTGCCCGTCTCGGTGCCAGACCGGTAACGACCCCGCAGCGCAAGCGAGTGCAGGCAGCATTCTGTATCGATGTACGCTCTGAAATCTTCCGACGCACCCTTGAAACGGTTACCAACGACATCGAAACTATTGGTTTCGCCGGGTTCTTCGGCTTTCCCATCGAGTATGTGCCACTGGCTGAAGTCCACGGTGGTGCCCAATGTCCGGTATTGTTGACACCTCAGTTTGTAATCACGGAAGCAGTCGATGGCGCATCGGCGAACGAGGTGGCAACGATAAGAGAGCGACGCGCCATGAGGCAGCAGGTTGCCAAGGCATGGCGCATGTTCAAATTCGCTCCGATCTCCTGTTTTGGCTTCGTTGGCCCGGTGGGACTGGCGTATCTGCGCAAGTTGGTGCTGGATACACTCGGCATCACCCGCCCGGTACCGCACCCTGCTCAGTTTGGCCTCGATGCCCGCACGCGCGAGCACGTGGCACCCAGTCTCGAACCGGGTCTGATTGGCGACCGACCTACTGGCATGACGCTGGAACAGCGGGTCGCTGCCGCCGCCGGTGCGCTCAAGGCAATGTCGCTGACCGACAACTTTGCCCGCATTGTCTTACTGGCCGGACACGGCTCAACAACGGTCAACAACCCGCACGCCACCGGTCTCGATTGTGGTGCCTGTGGTGGTCATACCGGTGAAGCGAATGTGCGGGTTGCCGTGCGTATTCTGAACGATCCGGCAGTACGGACCAAACTCAAGGAGCAGGGTATTGTCATTCCAAACGACACCGTATTTGTGGCTGCCCTGCACGACACTACCACCGACGACATCACCATCTTCGATAAGCATATGATCCCGGCCAGCCATGCCAACGATCTCAAGCGGTTAGAGACCGACCTGGCTGCCGCCGGTCGCCTGGCACGTGCCGAGCGTGCAGCTCTGCTCAAGATTGATCGCAAGGCCGATATTGATCGGCACGTGCGTCAACGCAGCAAAGACTGGTCGCAGGTACGACCCGAATGGGGATTGGCCGGCTGTGCGGCATTTATTGCCGCACCACGGGATCACACTGCCGGGATCAAACTCGATGGCCGTTCCTTCCTTCACTCGTACACCTGGCAGCAGGACAGCGACTTCAGCGTCCTGGAATTAATCATGACGGCACCGATGATTGTGGCCAGTTGGATCAACCTCCAGTACTACGGCTCGACCGTCGATAACCGGTTGTTCGGCAGTGGCAACAAAACGTTGCACAACGTTGTCGGCACACTCGGCGTACTTGAGGGCAATGCCGGTGACTTACGGGTTGGATTACCCTGGCAGTCAGTTCACGACGGAGAAAATTATGTCCACGAACCGATGCGGCTCCACGTTCTGATTGAAGCCCCCATCTCGGCGATGACAGCTATTATCGCCAAACACGAGCAGGTGCGGCACCTGCTCGATAACGGCTGGCTCTACATGTTTGCCCTTGATGAGCGGGGAGTCGTCACCCACAAGTACGCCGGCGATCTTCAGTGGGAACCGGTATAGGGCTCTATCCGGCGCACAGTATGCAACGAGAAATCCTGCCGCGTAGCCGAAACTGTGTGCCACAGCACAGGAACATACTACCTGTCTGAGTCTACAGCTCCTCATGCTCCTATGGTAGCAGCACGAGGAGCTGTCGGTCGTTGATGATACAGGTTTGGCGCAGTTACACGATGGCTACGCAATCATAGCTCCTGTATTTGCAAGAACACACTACGTCATATCAAATCTGTTGTAATAGCGTGCACAACCCGTAATCCGACAATCACCTCGGTATCATACCTGAACGCGAATGCACCGAACCAGCATTCCCGCTGCGCACGCGATGGCATCACGTTTCGGAGAGGATACCGTTACCAGACCGGATTGCCCGTCTCGCGTGACATGAAGTGCCGAGCCACACTGCCGCATCAGCCGTGATCACGATCAGACGCGAGTTGTAACGGCTTACCTTGCCGGTACGTGACCCTGGTGAAGAGGAAGCATGAACGCGGGCTGGAATGCCGCCCCAGGGAGAATTGCACTAGTGTAGCGCCGACAATCTAGCGAAGGGGCTGAGCATTGATAGTCGCAGTGATAAGGCACAGGATTGGTCAGGATTTTGGTATAAGGATATGGTTCCGCCAACTGTTGCACCCCGCCAGGCCACAAACATAACAAAGTAGCCCAGGCTCTTGCCTGAGCTATCCCTAAATAGCCATAGAATACTCACCTTGCGCGATATCTACTTCACTCTTTATCTACCTCCAAACAACCTACCCTCCCACCGGCAACTGAACAATAAACGTACTCCCGCGCCCCACTTCACTCTCTAGCGCAACACTGCCACCATGCGCTTCGACAGCAAGCCGACAGAAATAGAGACCCAGCCCGGTACCACGGCGCCGATCATGTTCGCGAGCCTGATAGAAGCGCTCAAAGATATGATGTTGCGCTTCAGGTGGTATTCCATAACCGGTATCACTGACTCGAATTTCAACTGTATGACCATCGTTGATGAGCTGAGCCATGATCCTGACTTCACCACCTGCCGGCGTAAACTTGATCGCATTCGAGACCAGATTGGCAATAACCCGTTCAATGAGATGATTATCCAGCACAATTGTTGGCAACTCTGCCGGTATTTCCACCCGTACTGTCGGTTGATCGGGATGCGCCAGTTGTCGGAACGGTTCACACACCGTCTTAATCAGAGTAACCAGATTGGTCGGCTGTAATTGCAAAGCCCAGCTACTGGTCTCCAGACGCGCCGTATCCAGCACGGTATCGATAAGACCGAGCAGGTAGTTGGAACTTTCCCGGGCAACTTCCAACAACTCCTGACGAGCACCGGCATCAAACCCCTGTCGCTCCAGTGCTTTCAGGCTAATCAGCAGCGTATGCAGCGGTGCCCGCATATCGTGTACGACCATGCGCGTTTGATCCTCGTGGTTCCGTAAACGCTCGCTCAGTGAGCGGTTGGTCAGGGCGAGCGTGATATGTTGGCGTGCCGCAAAATCGAGTGCCTGGTTAGCAATCTGCAAGAGGATGCTGGATGGTGGAGGTTGGAGTCGCAGGAGTGCAGCGCGCTGCATCATTGGAATGGCCCCATCGAGCAATTCACCAATTGCCAGCAAATCTTCTGGCGCACAACTCCAATGTGCATCGTGCAACTGCAAATCGGCATCACCTTCGAGTGGTTCCATCGGTATCGCGGCCAATGCGTAACCATACCGTGGCCCTAAACCGATAAGCGCCACCCCTTTGCCGCACGTAACCAGATTGCTGCGCTGAACCGGTAGATGGATATCCTGGAGTGCCAGATCTGCCCAATGACCACCACCGGCACCTGCCACTAACACCGAACCGCCTTCGCTCAGTGTGGTATAGCTTAATGCCTGTGCCAGTTGAATAAGAGCCGCTGGGGTATAGCCGCCTGCTACCCCCATGCGAAGACAGGCGCGTAGCTCCAGAATATCTGGCGTCGTCTTCTCTGCCTGCCTTCCACCGAGTTCACGTTGATTGCGCCCCCCCACGGTTCGTTCCTTCCTCGCTGCGTAGTCTGGCCTGAACTACCCTATTACGAGGCTGTTAAGCATCTGATTAAAAAGATCGAGTTGACGGTCGAAATTCTCCTCTGGTGCTTCAAACATGACCAGATATGTCCAGCCGGTATTTGGACTGGTGACCACGATTGCGACCACATAACTGTTGCCACCCCGCTGATTGGGGTAGACATACTCGATCTTCAGACCGTCGATACCGGCAGCACGAAAATCGGTTGTATCGACACGTAGCTCGCCATTTTGCCCGACCAGACGTTTGAGTTCTTCCATCAGGGTACGGGTAGCGACAGCCGGGTCACTGTCTATAAACTTATATACATCCACAACGACGTATACACCGTCATCATTTTCGCGGTGTGAGAAGATGATACGATCATCACCGGTATCAAATGCTCGCCACTCCTGCGGGTAGTCGATGGTAAAGCCTAATGTGCCTTCATAGCGTTGGAATCCGGCCTGCGATGTCCCGGGTGTTGGCACAACAACGTTACCTGAATCAACCGGAACACCGGTATTGTCTACAGTGACATCCACGTAATCATAGTGATAATTGCCGGAAATGTCGCGCACGAGAAAGCCCATCACGTAATTCCCGTTGAGTGTGGGGCCGCGTAGCGCCTTCATCGGCGCATCCCCGAAGGTGATAGTCTGACCCTCGAACCGATTCGCCTCCAACCCGCTGCCGGTATCGGTGTACGAGCGATAATAGGCAGTAAAGGTGTCACCTGCGCGCGGGATTAGCTCGAACGGCTGTGGCTCTTGCTTGCCGGCAGCCCGGGGAAAGCCCCAGATGCGCACCAATTGGGCTTCGTTGCCCTGGATTGAAAAGATGAGACCAGCGTTGATCTGCTCTCCGGTTGCCGTTGAGGTGTAGATGCCTTCGACGCCGTAGAACTCTGAACCGTACTTGATTGGGCCGAGTAAGACCTCAATCACGTCACTGCCATTGCTAAGATACCAGCTCGTCGCATCCCAGTTCAGACGTATATTATACTCGCCGGCGTCCCAATTTGGAACCTGGTTACCGGGAATCGTTCCAGGTGGATAGACAAAATCAACCAGGATCAGATCGACCGTATCACGCCGGTCGTTGGGAATGCCGATGAACTGGAAGACATAAGCAATATCGTTCCCGGCAACTGTCCCGGTGAGACTGGCCGGTTCATTGATACTCACTACCTCTCGATTGATCAGCAAGTCGCTGATGGTTGGCCGCTGGACAACAACATTACCGGCCTGATAGTAAGCGTTCAGGAACTCTTCCCATGCGGTAGCCCGTGGTAATGGCGACACCCGTTCATAGGCTTCAGCATAGAGATCGGCCAACTGCGGGAAGTAGATCGAAAGACCGCCGCTTTCACGATGATAGCGGCCTACGCCGTTGGCAATTCGCGCTGCTTCAATGGCACTCAAGAGCTGCCCTGCCTGTTCCGCGATAGCACTACTCGCGCCTTGCTGAGGGAGAAGATCGAGAAAATGCGGCAGATCAATGGCATTAAAATCTTCTGAGTAGGTGGGTGCGTAGACGTTGGTGAATGAGCGAGCCTGGCCGATGGCAGTATAGCTCTGCTGCACATCACGCTGGAGCGTTTGTGCCAATCCGTCGAGTTCCCTGATAATATCATTGATGCGCGTCAGATCAAACGCGGAGAGGGTTACTTCATCGGCACGGCTGCCTCGGAACGAATCCATATAGGTCTGCACAATAACCGATGCAATCGCCGCACCCTCCTGATCGGGATTAGCGACCAGTTGTTCGAGCCAGGCATCCCACGCCCAACCGCTATTCGGCTCCAGCTCGGCTGAAGCCACTGCGACTCGTCCATATGGTGCCACCGTTTGTAATACATCAATCTGTGCCATCAGACAGGCATCAAACCCGATCAGCTCGAAACCGCCGATCTGTGTGCGTTCCAGTGCATTTTGCAACGCTGAGCTAATCTCAGGTAAGTTCAACACATCACCATCGGTATCATCGCTGGCAATGCCCAACCACGACGCACCGTGATCCCAGAGAATGATCGCGTAGCGACGCGCCGGATAGGTCTCGATCCCCCAGATCAGGAAGTCGGTCAGTGTCGCCGGATCACCCATATTTTGCTCGCCAATATCAGCGAGCGCATTTGCCGGATCAGGCTCCATATCCCTCTCAACCCGGAAGCGCAGTGTTCCATCCCAATTATTGTAACGCTTATCGTCCCATGTTTCCGGTGAGCGGATGCGATCCATTTGGACAATAATATGAACCTGCTCCGTCGATCCTACTCGTGCCATTTCGAGAAAATCGTCAATGGCATCAGCTTCCAGGTTATTATCGCCATCAAGGTAGACGAGGATTGTCCAAACGGCAGCATCAGGTGGTGGCTCGCGAGTGGGAACGGTTGGCGGGGCTGTAGTAGGCAACGTGTTAACAATATTGCTCCCACCACTGTTATCCGGATTGTTACCACCACCGGCAATCGTTCCACCACGGTTAAGAAACATGACACCACCGACCACGGCTGCGGACAGGATGACACAGGTGAACAATCCACTTATCAGTAACCAGATTGGAAAGCGACGAGATTGTGATCGGGGTGGGGCAGCAGGTGGTGGGGTGGGTGGTAAGCGAAAACCACCATCAGATGGCGGTGCTGCGGGTAGTGGTTGCGCCGACCAGCCGGGCGCAGCCGGTGGCGTCGCAGGTGGTGGTTGCGCCGACCAGCCGGGCGCAGCTGGTGGCGTCGCAGGTGGTGGTTGCACCGACCAGCCGGGCGCAGCCGGTGGTGCTGCGGGTGGTGATGAGCCGACCGGCACCGTCGGATCGAGGCCGACAGCTAATTCTTCAAACCGAAAGCTCTCATCACCGATAGTAAATGTATCGCCGTTGCGTAATATCTGGCGCTGAACAGGTTGGCCATTCAGAAAAGTACCGTTGGAGCTTCCCAGATCGATCAGAAGATATACTTCGCCTTCACGGCGAATCTCGGCATGCCGACGGGATGCACGTTGACTGGCAATGATGACCATGTTTTCGGGGGCACGACCAAAGGTGATTGGAATTTCACCGAGCGGAATAGAGCGACCCACAAGGGAACCGCTTACCGCAACGACACGTGCTGTCATAGGGCTATTTCTCCGTGACGATGCGCAGATGCGTTCGCATTGTAGCACGCTATCAATACGTTGGATATAGGGAAAAGGTTACATCTGGTGAACATCTTTTTTACTTGGCTCCAAAGCAATGTTGCGATAGAGCAAATGAAGCGGATTGAACCCGGCCGGCGCCTTCTCGTAAAGAACTTTGACCGGCCTGCAACATTCCACCTTCTGACCGATCTCTTTCAGTTGCCTATCAGATATACTAGCAACCATGTTCTATTTAGCCGCGAAAGGAGCAAATCCTCGTGCAGCGTAGTGAGTTTTCTGTGGCTTCTGCCTATTCTTATGATCGACGCAGTGTTGCGCGTTGGCTCCTCTCGCATGCTGCTCGTTACTGGCCGTTTGTGTTAGGGTTTTATCTCTGTTTCATCACGGCATGGGCCGCCTATTCAGGTGCACAGGCGGTCATTGGTCGGGCTGCTGATGTACTCAGCGGCACTCCTGACTATGCTGCATTGACTGCTCTGGCCTTGGGAGTGCTGACGTTAATGGTTACCGATAGCATCAGCGCCCTGATCGGGAGTCTGTCCGCCGAGAATGTGGCAGCACGGGTTGAAGCTGATGTGCGCCAAGAGTTCTACGAGAGCCTTCTCGCGAAGAGTAAAGCGTTTCATGATCGGCAACGAGCCGGTGATTTGATGGCCCGCGCCACCGACGATACCAATCTGGTGGCCAATATGATCGTGCCCGGTGCAACCCTGATTTCAGAAACAGTGTTAGGAATTGTAGTTCCCCTCACTTTTATCTTCTTTACCGAGCCACGGTTGATGGTTGTGCCGCTGATTTTTGTGGTCGGTTATATCATCACGGCGCACCATTACTTGCGCCGCCTGATGCCGGTGATTCAGCGTCAGCGCGAACAGTATGGGCTGATGAATGCCGGTTTGGAAGAGACTATCAGCGGTATTGAAGTGGTAAAGGCTAGCGCTCGCGAGGCGCTCGAACGCTCGAAATACCTCCGCAATGCGCAACGCTTCCGCGATCTGTTTGTTGAACAGGGTCGGATCGAGGCTCGCTACTTACCATTGTTGCTGTTTGGCATTGCCTTGGGGGCACAATTCTTCCATGCTCTCTGGCTATACAGCATAGGTGACATCGGTTTAGGGCAGGTGGTTGCGGTCATTGGCTTGATGAATGTGTTGCGTTTTCCAACGTTTATTTCCCTCTTCGCCTTTTCGGTCTTTCAGGCCGGATTGGCTGGTGCGCGACGTATTCTCGCCATCATCAACGCTGAAACCGATCTCGATGAGAACCCGGATGGCTATCAGGCACCACTACGTGGCGAAATCACTTTTGAGCATGTCAGCTTCAGTTTTGCTGCCAACCCTGGTGAAGCAACCCATCAGGTGCTCCACGACATCTCGTTCCATATTCCTGCCGGGCAGACGGTCGCCATCGTCGGCCAGACCGGCAGCGGAAAGAGTGCACTCACCCAACTCGTTAACCGCACCTACGACGCTACCGCCGGACGAGTGTTGATTGACGGGGTTGATGTGCGTGACTGGAATCTCGATGCGCTACGTTCGCAGATCGGAAAAATCGAGCAGGATATTTTTCTCTTCTCGCGCACTATCGGCGAGAATATTGCGTTCGGCGCTCCGGATGCCACACCGGAGCAAATCGAAGCAGCAGCACGGGCTGCACAAGCCCACGAGTTTATCAGTCGCATGCCCCATGGGTACCAGACAGTGATCGGCGAACGTGGCGTTACCTTATCTGGTGGTCAGCGCCAGCGCATTGCGCTCGCCCGCGCCTTCCTTGCCAATCCGCGCATTCTCATCCTTGACGATAGCACCAGCGCGATTGATAGTGCGACTGAAGACGAGATTCAACGCGCGATTCGTCAGGCACAACAGGGCCGCACCGTATTGCTGATTACTCATCGCCTGGCTCAGATTCGGTGGGCCGATCAAATCCTCGTTCTCGACGGTGGGCGTTTGGTGGCATCCGGCACTCACGAAGAGTTGTTACATACATCATCCCACTATCGTCGTATCTTTGCCCGCTACGACCATACCACTACGCTGACCGATCCTGTTCGTTTAACAGAAGGGGCTGCATAGTATGGGTTTTCTGTTTGATGGTCTCGACGCCGAGGGTTACGACCGCAAATACAGTGATCGTGAACTGGTGCGGCGTATTCTGCGCTATTTTCGCCCACAAGCGCCCCGTATTATCACCGCAGCGCTCATGATCAGTGCAACGGCGCTGATCGAGGCGCTGATCCCGATCTTTATCTCGTACAGTATCGATGAGATACAGACGGCAACGTCGCTGGATCGGGTGGGTATCCTGGCCGGCGCACTGGCTCTGATTGCCTGTCTCTCGTGGGTATTTAACCTGATCCGCCAGACGATGTCGGTACGGGCGATTGGTGAAGTGGTGCTAGCAATGCGCCGCGATGCCGCCGAT
Source organism: Chloroflexus sp. (assembly GCF_034432675.1). Lineage (GTDB taxonomy): Bacteria > Chloroflexota > Chloroflexia > Chloroflexales > Chloroflexaceae > Chloroflexus. The sequence goes on from NZ_DAOUBI010000165.1 coordinate 11,972, forward strand.
GCAGTTCTGGCCCGTGATCTGAGCTTCTACGATGAGTTTCCGTCCGGGAAGATTGTCAGTCGGGTCAACTCCGATACTGCCGCGTTTGCGCAGGTGATGACATTGACAATGGATTTGCTCAGTCGGCTCTTGCTGGTCGTGGTGCTAATCGGTTATCTGGCCAGTGTAAGCTGGTCATTGACCCTGATATTGCTGGGGCTGGCCCCATTGATCATCGGCGCAGCACTGGCCTTTCGCGCCATTGCCCGCCAGGTCATCACCGCATCGCGCCGGGTAAATGCTGAAGTCAGCAATCACATTCAAGAGACGGTGAGTGGTATTGGCGTGGCTAAAACCTTTCGCCAGGAGCAAGCCGTATACGCTGATTTCCTCGATGTGAATCAGAAGAGTCGACGGATCAATCTCCGCACGCGCTATACCTTTAGCAGCATCTTTCCGTTGCTCAACCTGCTGGCAGCAGTTGGGACAGCATTACTGGTCTATCTGGGTGGACAGGCTGTATATGCCGGTGAACTCACCACCGGAAGCTGGTTCCTGTTCATTCAAGGTCTGCAAAGCTTCTGGTTTCCGCTAACCAGTATCGCTTCGTTCTGGAGCCAGTTTCAGCTCGGTCTGGCAGCCGGCGAGCGGGTCTTTGCCCTGATCGATGCTGAACCGCGGGTAGTGCAGGTTGACCAGGTTGATCCCGGACATCTCCGCGGCGAGATCAGGTTTACCGATGTCGATTTTGCCTACAAGCCGGGGGAACCGGTATTGCGCCAATTCAACCTGCATATTAAGCCGGGTGAACGAGTGGCACTGGTGGGCCACACCGGTTCGGGCAAGAGTAGCATTGCCAAGCTGATTGCTCGTTTCTACGAATTTCAAGGTGGTCAGATTCAGATCGATGGCTACGATATTCGTCGTCTCGATCTGAATACCTACCGTGGTCAGCTTGGGATGGTGACCCAAACCCCCTTCTTGTTCGACGGTACGGTGCGCGAGAATATTCGTTACGGACGACCAGATGCTGACGATGAGTCGGTGATGGCTGCTGCACAGCGTGTCGGCAACGGCGACTGGCTGAGTAGCCTGCCAGCCGGTCTGGACACGCCGGTAGGCGAGCGTGGCAGTGGCCTGAGTATGGGCCAACGGCAACTAGTTGCTCTGGCACGAGTCTTGTTGCAAGACCCGGCGATTCTGATCCTTGATGAAGCAACGGCCAGTATTGACCCGCTCACCGAGGCATTGATCCAGGAGGGGCTTGATGAGGCAATGCGCGGACGTACCGCGATCATTATTGCTCACCGGCTAAGCACTGTGCGAGAAGTGGATCGGATCATCGTGCTCCGCCATGGCACCATTCTTGAACAGGGTACCCACGATCAGTTGCTAGCTGCCGGCGGGCATTATGCCGAGCTTTACAACACCTATTTTCGCCATCAGAGCATCGAATATATTGAGGCCGCCGGGCGGAGGGATGCGGCGTAGTGCCGGTTGGGAGGAAGTAGAAGGTTGGAAATAGGAGTAGGGGCGGGTTCTAAACCCGCCCCTCCACAACCCGCCCCTCCACAACCCGCCCCTACGGACGGACGTGCATGTGCCCGTTCACATTGCCACACGAGGGACGCGGCGAACGAGAGATCGGCGGGAGGTTAGGTCTTGAGCGGAAGCGATCCAGCGCCGCTGGTTCCCGCTCCCAGCGGGGGTGGGCTATGCATTACCCACGACTGGTGTCACCACGTGCGTATCAGCGGGTATGATCGCCATAGGTGCTGTTTTGAGCGACTGGCCCAGTGGCAGTGTGCCGCTCCAGTCGTACCAGCACGTGCTGGATGAATTGCCTTACCCGCTTGTCCTGCGCGTGTCGCGCAGTTTGGCGTGCGGCAGCATGGCTGCCGCACCAGCCGTGCTTGCGATCCGGCGCGTGGTACATCGTTCCCCATCCTGGTCATGGGGGTGCTGGATGAGATCGTGCCGATCATCGAGTCGGTCAGGCATAAATGCAATCCCTACGCGTAGACGGGTATGTTGCAAGCGATTCGTGCCTGCGCACCAGCGGCCACGGCCAGCCCCTGCCGGCGGTGGCGATGATGCCTCCACGCGGGCTGGAAGCCCGCGTCACGGGGAGCGCGTGCAGCCCGGCCTAACGCAGCGTGACATGTGGGTAATGCATAGGGGAGTAGGTGAGGGTGGGGGCGTGTCGCATACTACGACTGGACGCAGCATCACCATGACACGCTCGCCACACTTCATGCCGGCAAAGTACGCAAACCAGTTCGTGCACCTGTGCCGACTCACCAGTAATACGCCGGGAACACACCGACAGCGCACCGGCACGGGTCTGACCACCTGAACGAGGCACAGCGTCGGTCAGGATTTGATACTGCTCGTTTAACTGACCCCTACCAGATTATTCGTCTACCACCAGCGCCGACCGTTCCTGCAACGACTGAAGCGTCCATTGCCCGGCCCGCAACGCCTGAATGGCCTGCACAGCCGCCGCCGCCCCAGAGAGTGTCGTGAGCGTCGGCACACCATAGGTGATCGCTGCCCGCCGGATCGCCGCTTCGTCGAAGAAGCTTGCCTTGCCGAGCGGGGTGTTGACGATCAGCGCAATTTCGCCATTCTTGATGTAATCGACAGCATTTGGACGGCCTTCATTCACCTTGTAGATCGGTGTGACCTTCAGGCCGTGTTGCTGAAGGTACGCAGCAGTACCACTGGTTGCCAGCAAATTGAAGCCGAGTGCGGCCAGTTCGCGGGCAATCGGTAGCAATGTCGCTTTATCACGATCATTGACACTCAAGAAAGCGTTACCGCTCGGCGGCAGATGGCTACCACAGGCCATCTGGGCTTTGGCGAATGCCTCCCCGAAGGTCGCCCCGCTGCCCATCCCTTCACCGGTCGACTTCATCTCAGGGCCGAGCAGTGTGTCAACGCCACTAAACCGCGACCACGGCAGCACCACCTCTTTGACATGAAAGCGTTGCTCACTGCTGATGTCCAGGCGATAGCGGGGTGGATCAGGCAGGACGGGATGCGTAACATACACCTGATCCTGATCAACCTTAAGCCGGGCACCGGCTGCACACTGTACAGCCAGTTGCGCCCACGGCACACCGGTAGCCTTGGCAACGAAGGGTACAGTGCGCGATGCGCGCGGATTGACTTCCAGAACGTAGACAACCCCGTCTTTCATCGCGTACTGGATGTTCATCAGCCCGACCACTCCCAGCGCCCGCGCCAGCCGTTCCGTGTAATACCCCATGGTCACGACGTGCTCTTCCGCCACCATGTATGTGGGGATCACACAGGCACTGTCACCGGAATGAACACCGGCCAGCTCAATCTGTTCCATGATGCCGGCAATCACGACCGTATGACCGTCGCAGATGGCATCAACATCCATCTCGAAGGCATCCTCAAGAAAACGGTCAATGAGGACGGGGTATTCCGGTGAGGCAGCGACGGCCTCGCGCATGTAACGTTCGAGTGCGGCATCGTCGTAGACGATTGCCATTGCCCGTCCGCCGAGTACATAGCTCGGACGCACCACGACCGGATACCCAATCCGACGGGCGACAGTTAATGCCTCTTCCCACGAGGTCGCACTGCCATGCTCAGGAGCGGGAATATTCAACTCCTTCAACAACGCCCCAAAGCGATCCCGATCCTCGGCCAGATCAATCGCTTCAGGTGCGGTACCCCAGATGGGCACGCCAACTGCTTCGAGCGCCTGCGCCAGTTTGAGCGGTGTCTGACCACCGAACTGGATGATGACGCCGTCGGGACGTTCAACATCGACTACGTTGAGCACATCTTCCAGCGTGAGCGGCTCGAAATAGAGCCGATCTGCTGTGTCGTAGTCGGTGGAAACGGTTTCCGGGTTGCAGTTGACCATAATGGTCTCATAGCCAAGGGCACGCAGACCAAAGACGGCGTGGCTACAACAGTAATCGAACTCGATCCCCTGGCCGATCCGATTGGGGCCGGAGCCGAGAATGATCGCCTTTTTGCGATCAGTCGGTTCAGCCTCGTCTTCACTCTCATACGATGAGTAGAGATAGGGGGTAAAGGCTGGAAATTCAGCAGCGCAGGTATCTACCCGGTGATAGGTAGGCCGGATGCCCAGCTCTAGCCGGCGTTGGCGAACAGCAAACTCGGCAGACCAGCGCTGCGGGCCGGCAGGCACGCGCAGGAGATGAGCCAGTTGCGCATCGCTGAATCCCATCCGTTTGGCCTGACGGAGCAGATCGGGCGGAATGGTTGCCAGATCGAACGCCCGCAGACGTCCTTCCAGATTAACAATCTGTTCGAGCTGACGGATAAACCATAGATCGATCTTGGTCAGATTGCTAATTTGCTCCACCGACATCCCACTCTGCAAGGCGTAGCGGATGTAAAACATGCGGTCAGGATGCGGGGTAATCAACCGTTCACGCAGCCGTTCCGGCTCAATCGCATCACGGCCATCTGCACCCCAGCCGGCACGTCCCTGTTCGAGCGAACGCCAGGCTTTCTGGAACGCTTCAGCGAAGGTACGCCCAATTGCCATCACTTCACCGACCGATTTCATCGACGTAGTGAGAGTCTGATCGGCCTGGGGGAACTTCTCGAACGTAAACCGCGGAATCTTCACCACCACATAGTCGAGGGTCGGTTCAAACGACGCTGGTGTCTCGCGGGTGATGTCATTGGGCAGCTCATCGAGGGTATAGCCAACGGCCAGCTTGGCCGCGATCTTGGCGATGGGGAAGCCGGTCGCTTTCGAGGCCAGCGCCGACGAGCGTGACACACGAGGGTTCATCTCAATCACGTAAATACGCCCATCGGTTGGCGACACGGCAAATTGTACGTTCGAGCCACCAGTTTCCACGCCAACCGCCCGCAACACTGCCAGCCCCATATCGCGCATGCGCTGATACTCGCGGTCGGTGAGCGTCATCGCCGGCGCCACGGTAATGCTATCACCGGTATGGACACCCATCGGGTCGATGTTCTCAATGGAACAGATGATCACGCCGTTATCGTTCCGGTCGCGCATCACCTCCAGCTCAAACTCTTTCCAGCCCAGTACGCTCTCTTCAATCAAGACCTGTGATACCGGTGAGGCATCGAGTCCGCGTTCAACAATGGCGCGGAACTCTTCCATATTGTAGGCAATACCACCACCTTCACCACCCAGCGTAAACGAGGGGCGAATAATGGCCGGAAAACCGGTTTGTGCCACAATGGCTAACGCTTCCTCAAGCGTGGTCGCCGTCCCTGAACGTGGCACCTGTAACCCAATTTCAATCATTTTGTCTTTGAAGCGTTGCCGATCTTCGGCGATACGTACCGCTTCGACAGAGGCGCCAATCAGTTCTACGCCATACTTCTCCAGGATACCGGCCTCGTGGAGAGCCACTGCCAGATTCAGCGCCGTCTGCCCACCAACAGTAGGCAGAATCGCATCTGGTCGTTCACGGGCGATGATCCGTTCAAGGCTGGGAACAGTCAAAGGTTCAATATACGTTGCATCGGCCAGGCCGGGATCGGTCATGATCGTAGCCGGATTCGAGTTGACCAGAACGACACGATACCCTTCTTCACGTAACGCCTTACAAGCCTGGGTGCCGGAATAGTCGAACTCACAGGCCTGACCAATCACAATTGGGCCAGAGCCGATGATCAGGATGGTATGTAAATCGGTGCGCTTTGGCATCTTCTCTCAAACTCCTCCGCGGTGGACATATGTGTGCGCCCCGGCGACGCTGCCTGATTATACAGCAGATCGACCGGTACGGCAGCACGGTGGCGAAACGGGGGATAAGGCAACACAAACATTGTCATCAGACGATCCAGCTTGCGATAATTCATTGTGCGATGTGGCACATGCTTTATTGAGGGGTGAGATCACGTTTCAGAGCAGATACCATTGCCAGACAGGGTTTCCTGTGTCGCAACGTGTGGAGTGCGGCAGCGTGGCTGCCGCGCCAGCCGTGCTCACGATCAGGCGCGGAACACAGAGGCACTATGCGTAAAGAGCAGGTCCATCAGGCTGATCCATCCGTGATGAGCTTGCGCGTGAGCGGTGATGCGGATCGGGGAGCAGTGGTACAGATGTCGGACAAGCGAGGGAATGGTTGTTGGAAGGCTTCTCCAATGACCCGTAAAAATAAATACAGGTAGCACATTGGATTGTGTTCCCTGTATTCCTCATAAGATATGGCGGGCAGGGTGGGATTCGAACCCACGACAGCGTTGCCGCTGTACGGCATTTCCAGTGCCGCGCACTAGACCAACTATGCGACCTGCCCTTTTCTACCGGTGAAACAGACCCTGTTCGAGCGGAACATGACAGGTATACCGATAAGGATTGGCTGCCTGATCCGTCACAGTGGGTCTCATGCATTTCACCTAGATACCATAGCATCCGGTATTTGTCAACTTGTGCGATGTGATGATAGTGCGATAGTAGTGCCCCCTCTGACCAGAAAGCGGGGTCACCACGACACCCCTCTGTGCCCTCCGTGTCTCTGTGGTGCATAGCCATCAGCACACGGGTATCTGATTGAATGCATCCGACGATATCATAATATGTCAATGACAGGTAAGGATACCAAACGTTAGTCTAAACGCCGTGCAAGTAATGCATCCACCTTTTCACGGAAGCGGTTGAAATCAATTGGCTTAGTCTCGAAATCATCACAACCTGCAACCATAGATCGAATCCGATCTTCATTCATCGCGTATGCTGTGAGCGCTAGAACAGGAATGTGTCTAGTTGTCGGTTGCGATTTAATGCGGTGAGTTGCCTGCCAGCCATTAAGTACCGGCAGACCCATATCCATGACGATCAAATCAGGTTGCTCACTACGTGCCAAGGCAACGCCCTGCGCACCATCGGTTGCCAAGATTGGCTGATGTCCCATGAGTTCAACAATACGTGCGATCAAGTCCCGATTGTTGCTATCATCTTCCACTATCAGAATTTTTGCCATAGGTTTCCTCGGTAACACCGTGATAATAAGAGATTATCCCGACATCGTACTATCAGCAGAGGTTGAGCGAACGTGCGTCAACATATTGCGAATATGAGTAATGAGCGTCTCTATATCTAACTCAGCCTTATGCTGAATGGCATCCACGCTTGCCGCCAGTTGCTGTCGCTCATCGGTAGACAAGTCACGAGCAGTCATCAAGATCACCGGAATAGTCTGACCAACCGGATCAGTGCGCAACTGAGCAAGGAATTGCAAGCCATTAAGTTTCGGCAACATGTAGTCTAACAGGATCAATCCTGGTGGTCGAGCCAGAGCTGCGGCAAGACCAACCTCGCCATCAAAGGTTACTTCAACCGACCAGCCAGCAGTGCGTAACGTTCGTTCCAGCAGTTCAGCCAACCGCTGATCGTCGTCAACCAGCAGGATGTGATCGGCAGCGGATGTGGCTTGAGGTCGACAGTAGCGTTTAACCACCTCCAGGAGAGTTTCAAGTGCAACTGGTTTAACGAGATACTCGGCAATGGGAAAGGTAATACTGCGCCGTGATTGCTCATCGATAGTCAATACAACTATCGGAATGTTGGTTAATTCAGGATTATCGCGCAGGCGGGCCAGAACTTCCAGACCATGAAGATCGGGCAGTTTTAGATCGAGAATAATCAGGTCGGGCACAAGATCAGTTGCTAGGCGTAAGCCTTCAATGCCGGTTGTCGCTGTCACAACATGCGCCTCACCCGGCGCCATGAGGCGCTGAATCATCGTGCCGACCGTCGGATCGTCATCAATGACAAGAATGATGGCATTACTTATCGGCACTACTGGTACCGATTTGTCAATGGTAACCGGTTGCTCACTCGTCACTTGAGAAGAAAGTTCATCTATATCCGATGTAGACGTTATGAAAGAATTGGAGAGGGTAGCAGGAATTTCCATTGTAAAGGTTGAACCGACACCAACAGTACTCTCCATCGTAATCCGGCCCCCGATAAGCTCACAGAGCCGCTGGCTCAATGCCAGGCCCAAGCCGGTACCACCGTATTTACGGGTTGGCGAGTCATCGACTTGCGAAAATGCTTTAAATAACTTATCTTGCTTGTCAGCCGGAATACCGATACCGGTATCGGTAACTACAAACCGGAACCAGGTTTGATGATCCTGTTGATACCGGCTGACGCTCAGGGTTACCTCACCGTCTTCGGTAAACTTGGCTGCATTGCTGAGGAGATTAATGAGAGCCTGACGCACTTTGGTGGCATCATTGCCGAGGATGCCAATATCCGGTGGACAATGGACGTGTAACCGGTTACGATTTTTCTCGATTTGAGGAATGATCGTATTCACGGCAGATCGTACAAGATCGGCCACATCCGCATACTCGACACTCACTGTCATCCGACCGGCTTCGATCTTCGAGATATCGAGAATATCATTGATAAGGGCAAGTAGATGAGTACCGGCTGCCCGAATACGCTCAACATCGTGCGCCACCGTGTCGTATATCCCTTTGCTCACCAGTTGTTCCAGAAGCTGACTATAGCCAATAATTGCCGTCAACGGGGTACGCAACTCATGGCTCATCGTAGCGAGGAACGTACTTTTGGCCTGCGAAGCAGCCTCAGCAGCATCACGCGCCTTGATCAATTCTTGTTCGATTCGACGGCGCTCCTGAATTTCAGCTTTCAAATTTGCCGTTTGACGGACAATCTCCGTATTGCGCGTGCGTAACTGGTGCATCATCGTGTTGAAGGATCGGGCAACCTGAGCCAGTTCACGTTCAGGTGGTACAGGTAAGGGGCGCGATAAATCACCACTTCCGATCCGTTCAGCCCCCTGCTGTAACTCCGCCAATGTGTGGAAAACAAAGTGGTTGAGCAGATAGTTGACGGTGAGCACCATAACGACACCAAAGATTATCAAGCTAAATGTAAAGATAGTGCTAGCCCGGGTTGACAATTCGGTAGCTTCTGCTTCAGGAATTTCGGCAAACAACTGCCACGGTGTGCCGGGGATAGCAAGTGTTACCCCAAGCGTCTTCTCACCGAAGAGATTAATATAGAACCGTTGTACGCCATCAGGAGGAAAGCTACGAAATTCAGGGCGATCACTAATCGATGTATACGAGAGGGCAAGTTGCGGATTAGGGTGTGCGATGATGGTGCCATATTCATCGACAATATACGCATTGCCGGTGCGCCCAAATCGAATCGCTGCTACCGTTTCCCAGAGCAAATTTGCCCGCAATCGACTGGCAACAACACCACCATCACTGGCCGGTACTGCCATAATAAGATAGGGTTCGCTATCGGCAGTGATGTAGAGAGGGCTAAGATAACTCTTACCACTGCGTGCCTCGCGAAACCAGTTGGAGAGTGGTATGGTGACGAGGTCAGCCAGCAGTGCGCGATCACGTGTCGCCGAGGCGATAATCTGACCATCTGGATCGACCCGGACAATTTCCACCCACGCCGGTATCCGGTTGAGAAGATCAGAAGCCAGGTCGGGCGACTGGCGGATCTGTTCAGCCGAGAGAGAACCGAGCAGTACCAGCGTATCTTCAACCCGCAGCAAAAAATCATCAATGATACGCACCGCATTCTGCGCCGCTTCGCGTTGACGACCCGCCCATCCCTCTTGTTCAATCGACTCGATAAACCGAAAAAGACCACAGGCGGCGATCAGGAGAATTGCCGTTAGCATGAGGCTCGTAAAGAGCACCAGTTTGGCTTGCAAGCTGGTGTTAAAGTGAGTAAACAAGTGGTGTAGGCGACGACGCAGGGAGTGCACAGATCACCTCGTAGTGATACTCTCTAATTCTTGCCAGAGTTGATGACGATAAGAGAGGATGGCCGGTGGTAGTTCTTCCAGATATTCGACGTTCATCAGATCGGTTCCACTGGGAAAGATCCAGGGATGATCACGCAACGCTGGATCGATGAATTGCGCCGCATATTCATTCGCAGTAGCAACAAATATCTCGTTGGTAATCAGGGCACTCATTTCTGGGCGCAAGACAAAATCGATAAACTGCCACGCCAGTGACTTGCGAGTGCTACTGGCCGGCACAACAAATGTATCGATCCAGAGCATGACTCCTTCTTCTGGTAATACAAACTCAACCGCCGGATTGAGCGACTTTGCTTCCAGTGCATCAAACGCCCAGCCATACACAATCGGATAGGTGCCATCAGCCAACAATATTGCGGCATTAGGCATCGTGGGATCGAGTGCAATAATAACAATACCAGGTAGTAAATCACGAATGCGTTCGGCAGCCTGATCCAGGATGGCTGGATCGGTTGTGTCCAAAGGCTGGTCGATCGATTTGAGGGCAATAGCAAACAAGTCATCTTCTGTCACCCACATGGCAATCTTACCGGCCAGAGAAGGATACCACAGATCGGCCCAGCGCGTCACCGGTCGCCCAAGTAAATCGGGACGTATCACCAATCCATCAAACCCCCACTGATGGACGATTGAATGTTTCCCACCGGGATCGTAACTCAGATCGCGAAAACTTGCACTGACGTAGCAGAAATTGGGAATCTAACGATCATCGATCGATGCAAGCATGCTATCCCTGATCAATTGCAGCCCAGGAAAACTATCCATTACTACCGGGGCGTAATCAGCACCGGCCCCATTTGCTCAATAACAGCAGGCTGTTCTTCATAGATACGATGCTCAAATCTAACCCCAGTCTCAGCCTGGAAGGCATCCAGAATCGCCTGCGGCATATAGCCGGCCCAACTCGTAATGACCAATCTGTCTGCTACAGGCGCAGATGCTGATGTGCTACAGGCAACCAACGTGAGTAACAACAAACATAGTGTTAGTGGTCGTATCATACATTTACGGTTTTGCTGATATGAAGACTGCGTATATGTCATTATGTATTGCTTGCGTTGTAGGGTCAAGTAGCAATTCTATCTCAGCGTTCTGTAAGGCATCACCGGATGGAAAAATAGCCGGGTTGTTACGGAGTGCAGGATCAATCAGTGGATAGGCTACTTCGTTACCGGTTGCTACCGCCAGTTCATTCGTTACAAGTGCACTCATCTCGGGTCGTAACACGAAATCGATAAAGCGTTCGGCCAGTGCCTTGTTTGAACTAGTGGTCGGAATGACAAAGTTGTCAAACCAGAGAATGGTACCCTCAGCAGGTATGATATATGCGATATTCTCGTCCTGCGCCTGAGCATCAAATGCGTCATACGTCCAACCGAGCACAACCACATGCTCGTTAGACAGGAGATAGGGCGTCACAACCTCATCCCCTGCCTGGGTCAGGGTTACCCGGCGAGCCAGTTCGGCAGCCCGTTCGCGAGCCAGAGCAAGTTGGCCGGGATCGATGATATTGATTGAATAGCCAAGCGATTTTAATAACACATTGATTGTATCGTGGGGAATTGGCCAGAGCACAATCTTCTCTCTCAAATCCGGTTCCCACAGATCGGCCCAACGTGTGACGGGTTGTTCAACCAGATGGTACGTACCAGTAAGCCGGTTGACCCCCATTGACAGACGATTGAATGGCGTCCCCC
>NZ_DAOUBI010000166.1:0-12362 GCF_034432675.1 Chloroflexus sp.
TTTTTACCAAAGGGCGGTTTTGCGCAAGGGCAAAGCCGCCCCCAATTTTGTCTCAACTCGAGCTCTTAGGCATCCTGCATAGTAGACATTATCGGAAATAAGAATCAGTGGCGGAGGGCAGGACGACGGGCATCACCGTAACGGCGAACGGTCGCACGGAGGTTGTGGAGGCCACCGGCGACAAGCATCACGAGGTCAGCGAAACGGGGCTTGGGGTTGCGAAAGCGGTCTTTGACGATCCGGCAACGCTTGACGCCGACGATGACGTGCTCGGCAGTGACACGGCGGCTGGCGAGCCGCGTGGTGCGCCCCTTCTGTGCAGGGTGGAGGTCCTGGCCACGCGGGTTCTGCTTCGGCTGATAATAGAGGATGACACCTTGAGGCGCAAAGCCTTGGCAGCCACTATCCTGATGTCACTGGCTACCTGCGGGGAAGGAGCGTTGGGCCTGGTCTGCGGCAGGCTTGGCGTGGACAGAACCAGGCACCGTGGGGCTACGATAGCGAACCTGCGCTTGGGCGAAGGCTATGACGCGGATGTGCTGAATCGGGTGCGTCTTTGTTTTCCACTATAGGCCTGACGTTGTAGGCGCTCGTCACGCGGGCGCTGAGTGGGCCGCTTGGTGCCATCCATCAGAAACTCCAGGCTCGCGTACGCGGCACGAACCTCTGCCAAGCGCCGGGTCGCGTGTGGGTCGGTGTCGGTTTGCACCCAGGGTGGAGCGGAGCACTGCGCCAAGGCGATGCACCCACGCATGCACCTGGCTGTGGCTCATCCCGAAGCTCCTGCCTATTACCTCCAGCAAGGGGGAGGTCTTGCAGTCGAAAAGGATGCAGAAGAGTTTGGCCTCGCGCGTGCGTCAGTGTCCTTTCCGTCCACCGCCTACGGCTCGGTTTCGGCTCTCTGGCGCCTGCTGGTGTGTTTGCTGGTGCTCTTCCCAGGCGAGTGTAAACGTCGGGAGCAGGCGTTCGAACGCTTCCCGGTCGATCCCTGTACACGCTCGTAGCCGTGTTGGGTCCTCTTTCACCGCCTCGTCCGTCAGCCCCATGCTTCTACCTCCCATCGCTCTGCTCAACGATGGAAGCATACCATGTTATTTCCGATAATGTCTATTTATCGGGAGTATTACAATGACCAGAAAGCCCTTCCTGATCCTATCTCTCTTCCTCGCGGGACTTGTCGCACTCCTGTTCCCCCCACTGTTCACTTGCGCTCGACGTTGGCGCAGTCTCCCGCGCTCCAGATTCTGGACATCCGCACCAATGCGGACACCGTCGGCCTGTACGAAAAGTTTGAGTTGACCTTTGACATCACCGGCACCGTCGCTACCAATCCGTTCTTCCCCTACGATCCCGGCCTGCCGCCAGGGGATGGTGGGATTACGAGCAATGGACTTTTCTCGGGGCCACAGCCCTGTCTGATGGTGTGCAAGCCCCGGAAGAGGACCAGGCAAGAGTGCGCCAGCAGCCCCCTCCCTGTTATTAAATCAGCCCTACCGGCTTGCCAAAAATTGAGAAGGATTTCAACCCGCCAATTTGCGCCAACCCACATCCCCGCCCCGGCCAGGGCGATGTATCCATCCTACTCACCGTTGCACTGCCACAACCCCGATGGTGTAGATCAGCACACTACCCGCAAACGACTCGGCAAACGCATGATTGGAAGCGCTTTCACGGTTTTGTACAAGTGCTTCGCGCTTTTTGAAAAGCCAAGCCCGCCCCTTTTTTGTACTATACGGTCAGTTGGAAGCGTTCCCAGTGAGTGGTGGCAGATATGCATATCACCCTTGACGAAATTGCTCGGCGGGCCGGTGTCTCGCGATCAACCGCATCACGGGTTCTCAACAATCACCCGCATGTGAACCCGGCAGTGCGCGAGCGGGTTTGGCAAGCCATTCGCGAAACCGATTATCAACCGAACCATCCTGCGCGCTCACTAGCCAGTCGTCGGTCGCAGGTGATTGGGATCATTATTCCGCAGTCGATCCATACCCTTTTCGCCGATCCTTACTTTCCGCTCTTGATCGAAGGCATTGCGTATGTCTGTAATGCGCGGGAATTTTCGATCATGCTGGGACTGGTGACCAATACAACCGGTAATCCCTACCGTCATATTGGTCGGCGCGGCTTTCTCGATGGTGCGATTGTAGCATCGGCAATCGAAGATGAATTTCTGGCGCAATGGCTACAACAAGAAACGCTTCCGGTGGTGTCGGTTGGGCACATCAGCTCGCATCCGGTTATTCCCTATGTTGATGTGGACAATCGTCACGGTGCGCGCATGATGGTTGATCACCTGCTTCGACGAGGTTACCGCCGGATCGCAACCATTACCGGGCCAATGAATATCGTTGCCGGACGAGATCGCTATGCCGGATATTGTGAAGGGCTGGCCGCTGCCGGATTACCGGTACAACCTGAACTCGTCGTCGAGGGCAACTTTAGCGAACAGAGTGGCTTTGCGGCGATGCAGATGCTCTTGCAGCTTGATCCGCTGCCCGATGCCGTCTTTGCGGCCAGCGATATGATGGCGCTTGGCGCTTTTAAAGCCTTGCGTGCCGCCGATCTCGTTGTTCCGCGTGATATTGCGTTGACCGGGTTTGACGATATTCCGCTCGCCGCAGCAATGACACCGGCGTTAACGACCGTTCGGCAGCCGATCAATGAACTGGGTCAGACCGCGGCCCGGCTCTTACTCGATCACCTGATTATCGCTTCTTCCGAACCTACACCACAGCGGGTTATTCTGCCTACCGAGCTGATCATTCGTGAAAGTTGCATTCGCGACTCGGAAAGGGGGTGAAGATACCGCTACATTGCAAAAACTCGTACCCCGACCTGTGTCCAACACAATGGTGCAGTAGTTCCAAAGGAGGAAATGAGATGAAGTCGTTCAAAGTCCTGCTCGTTAGCCTCACGTTTATTCTCGCCACGATCCTCAATGCTGCCTGTGGCAGCAGTCCTTCAACCCCCGCTGCCCAGCCCACCACCGCACCTGCTGCTGAACCGACCCAGGCTGCGGCACCGACCCAGGCGCCTGCTCCCACCCAGGCGCCTGCTCCCACCCAGGCTGCTACCAGTGGGCGTACCAAAGTGCGCTGGTTTGTTGGTTTGGGAGCTGGTTCAGATGAGGGGGCAATTCCGGCGCAGAACGCTTTTGTCGAGCGCTTCAATGCCAGTCAGGATAAGATTGAACTGGTGATCGAGATTGTTGACAACAACGTTGCCTTTGATACCCTGGCCACCCAGATTGCTGCCGGTAACGCTCCCTGTCTCGTCGGCCCGGTGGGTATTCGCGGACGCGACAGTTTTAAGGGCGCCTGGCTTGATCTTCAGCCGTTGATCGACAAGTACAACTACGACCTGAGCGACTTCGATCCCAACCTGGTGAAGTTCTACCAGGTGAAGGAAGAGGGTCAGCTCGGTATTCCGTTCGCAATTTTTCCCTCCTTCATCATCTATAATAAAGACCTGTTTGACGAGGCAGGGTTGCCGTATCCACCCGCCGAACATGGTGCGCCGTGGGTTGATGAGAATGGTGTCGAGCGTGAATGGAACATGACCACGCTGACCGAACTGGCAAAGAAGTTGACCGTCGATGTCAATGGCAATGATGCTACCTCGCCCGATTTTGACCCGGAGAAGATCGTTCAGTTCGGGTGGATGAATCAATGGACTGACCCCCGTGGCATTGGCACCTTCTTCGGCGCCGGTTCGCTGGTCGATGACAATGGCAATGCGCAGATTCCCGATCCCTGGAAGGCGGCCTGGAAGTGGACATATGACGGCTGGTGGAAAGACTGGTTTATTCCGAATGGCCCCTACGGTGGTGCCGACTTCCTGCAAGGCCCTGGTGGTCCCTTCTCGTCGGGCAATCTGGCGATGATCCACATCCATATGTGGTACGTGGCACCGTGGGCATTGGGGAATGTCGATTTCGATTGGAATCTGGCGGCCACGCCGAGCTACAACGGGACGATTACGGCCAAGATGCATGCTGATACCTTCGGTATCTTGAAAGGTTGCCCCACGCCTGATGCCGCGTTCGAGGTATTGACCTACATGCTCAGCAAAGAGCACGTGAGTGAGTTGCTCACCATTTACGGCGGTATGCCGGCCCGGCTCTCGCTCCAACCCGACTATTTCACCCAGTACAACCAGACCAGCTTCCCCAACAAGACCGACATCAACTGGGATGTCGTGGTGGAAGCGATGAGCTACGCCGATAATCCGAACCACGAGAGCTGGATGCCTAGCTTCCAGGAGACTACGGATCGCTATAACGAGTTCTGGAACTACCTTGCCAATACACCTGATGCCGATTTCGAGGCTGAAGTAGCTAAACTGCAGGCCGACTTACAGAAGATTTTTGATGCGGCGAAGTAGGTATTGCTTACAGACCATCGATCCTGGCTTGAGCCAGGATCGATGGTTCTCCCAGGAGGTTGTTATGGCGATTGTTCCTGATGTAAGTGAAGCCCTACGGGGTACTTTTGCCAGAACGAAGCGGCGGAAGTTAAGCCAGCTTGAGAAGAAAGAGATCCGCTGGGGTCTCCTCTTTATCAGTCCGTGGATTATCGGCTTTCTGGCTTTCTATTTCTTGCCGATGATCGCATCGTTTGGCTTCTCGCTGTACGATTTCAATCCGGCGGTTCCTGATCAGGCCAGATTTGTTGGCTTTGCCAACTGGCAACGGGCATTGTTTCAAGATCAGGAAGTCTGGTTATCGCTGCGCCGTACCATCCACTTTGCCGCCATCTCGTTACCGATCTCGCTCCTCTTTGCGCTGTTTCTGGCGATTTTGCTCAATTCGGAGCACGTGCTGGGCAAGAGTGTGTATCGCACGCTCTTCTACATGCCGACGATGATCCCGCTGGTCGCTACCGTCTTGATCTGGAATGGCGTACTCAACGAACAGACCGGTTGGATCAATGTCATAATTGAACGTCTGACCGGGATTCGGGCAACCGGCACGCAGGGGTTGCGCTGGCTGGCCGATCCCAATCTGGTCTACTATGCCTACACAATGTTTGGGTTGTGGGGTGTCGGTAATGCGATGATCATCTTCCTGGCCGGTCTACAGGGCGTGCCGAGTGAACTCTACGAAGCGGCTCAGATCGATGGGGCGAACTGGTTTCAGCGTTTAATCTTCATCACTATTCCTCTGATAACACCGGTTATCTTCTATCAAGTTGTGTTGGGTGTTATCGGCTCATTGCAGTATTTCCTTGCACCATTCGTGCTGAACAGTGGTACCGGTTTTCCTGAAGGGATGACTCGCTTCTTCATGGTCTACTTCTACAAGCAGTCGTTCACCTTCTTCAGTATGGGGTATGGGGCGACCCTGGCATGGTTGATGCTGGTCATCGCCATGATTATCACGATTGTGCTCTTTGGTACGGCACGCTTCTGGGTCTTTTACACAACGGAGGAGCGGTGATGGTACGCACACAATACGTTCCCATGCGTTCGCTTTCTAAAAAGGCCCGCCTCGCCCTGAACCGCATTGCGCTTACCGGCCTGACTCTGATCGTGCTTGGCCTGTTCCTCATCCCAATGGTATATGGGATCACGACCGCCGTTAAGACCGACAATCAAATCTCTGAGAGTGGCGCACCCTGGTGGCCGGCGAGTAAACGCACCTTCGAGTATGAAGGGAAGAGCTACGATGTCTATCTCGTGCCCATCGATGGTGAGATGCGTGAACTGGCACTCTACCGGCCCGGTCGGCAGCAGAGTCAGTTTATCGATCCGAATAATCCAGAGGCGGGTGTGATCGAGTGGGAAGGCCAGTGGCGACAGCTTGAGCGCACGTGGGAGCTTGCTATTCAGTGGAATAATTTTGTCCGGGCCTGGAATACGATCAACTTTCCCAATCTTTTGCGCAATACGATAACCTATGCTGGTATAACAACCTTTGGCGCGGTGTTATCGGCCGCATTGGTTGCCTACGGCTTTGCCCGCTTCCGTATTCCCGGTAAGCAAATCCTCTTTATGATCATGCTCTCAACCGTGATCCTGCCAGGTGCAGTTACGCTGATCCCAACCTACTTCGTCTTTTTGCAGATTGGCTGGGTTGGTACGTGGTTCCCACTCATTGTTCCGGCCTTCTTTTCGTGGGGCACCAACGTCTTTCTCTTGCGCCAGTTCTTCCTCTCGATCCCGCGCGATCTGGAAGAAGCGGCGATGATCGATGGTGCTAGCCCGATCCGCATCTTTTATTCGATCATTTTGCCGATGTCGCGACCAGCACTGACTGCCGTGGCTCTCTTCCATTTCTTCTGGGCCTGGAATGACTTTTTTGGCCCCCTGATCTATCTTGCCGGCCATCCCGATAAGTTTCCGATTACGGTGGGGTTGACGGCGTTCAACAATCTGTATTCGCAATCGACCAATCTGATTCAGGCAGCGTCGCTGATTTCGGCGGTTATTCCGATTATCGTCTTCTTCTTCGCCCAACGTATCTTCCTTGAAGGTGTGGTGATTACCAATTTCGAGAAGTAGTATGCGTTTCCATTCAGTGTTTGTGCTTGTGCTGCTGCCAATCCTTATCGCTGCCTGTGGTTGGGTGCCGGTAGGTTCACCGCCACCAACTGCCACGGTGGTAACCTACCGCGATCCGTCGGTGCCAATTGCTGAACGGGTGAACGATCTGCTCCAACGCATGACCCTGGCCGAGAAGATCGGGCAGATGACGCTGATCGAGAAGAATAGTCTGGCGCCCGATTTGGTGCGCGATCTGGCTATTGGCGGGGTGCTGAGCGGTGGTGGCGGCTATCCTCAAGCAGAGAATTCGCCGGCAGCCTGGGCAGCGATGGTCAATGAATTTCAGCAGGCGGCGCTCAGCACGCGCCTTGGCATTCCGCTTATCTACGGTGCTGATGGGGTGCATGGGCACAATAATCTCTACGGGGCGGTGATCTTTCCGCATAACATTGGGCTGGGCGCGGCCAACAATCCGCAGCTTATGGAACAGATTGGCCGGGCGACCGCACTGGAGATGGCCGCCACCGGGGTATTTTGGAATTATGCACCGGCAGTGATGGTGCCGCAGGATGTGCGTTGGGGGCGCACCTATGAAGGCTACGCCGAGCGACCGGATCACGTTGCTGCGCTGGCCAGCGCGTTTCTGCGTGGCTTGCAGGCACCTGACATCGCAGCCCCAAATCGTGTGATCGGCACCCCGAAGCACTTCCTCGGCGATGGCGGTACCGCCTGGGGATCGTCTACAACCGAGAACTATCAACTCGACCAGGGAGAAACCTTCGGTGACGAAGCCTTTTTACGAGCCGTCCATCTCTCACCTTATCAGGCGCTAATTGCAGCAGGTGCCCAGACGATTATGGCCTCGTATTCGAGCTGGGATGGGCAGAAGATGCACGCCAGCTCCTACTGGCTGACCGATGTGCTCAAACGGGAACTTGGCTTTGCCGGTTTTGTGGTTTCTGATTGGGCGGCTATCGATCAGATCAGTCCCGATTACGATCAGGCCGTTATTACGGCGATCAATGCCGGCATCGATATGAATATGGTGCCCTACGATGCTCAACGCTTTATCGCCTCGCTGACGCGAGCGGTGGAACGTGGGGCCGTCAGCGAAGAGCGCATTGGTGACGCGGTACGCCGCATTCTGACCGTCAAATTCGCGATGGGTCTGTTTGAACAGCCATTCGCGCATACAGCGTTGTCCGCTCAGATCGGGAGTGCTCAGCATCGTCAACTGGCCCGGACTGCAGTCGCGCAGTCGCTGGTGCTGCTGAAGAATGACGCCAATCTGCTTCCGCTGCCAAAGGATATTGGTCATCTCTATATTGGCGGTCAGGCAGCCCACGATCTCGGCATCCAGGCCGGGGGCTGGACAATCGAATGGCAGGGGCGTACCGGCCCGATTATTCCGGGCACAACCATTCTGGAAGGCATTCAGGCCGCGGTATCGACTCAAACGGTCGTTGAATATAACCAACACGGTCGCTTCACCGGTGATCCGGGTGCAGCCGACGCAGTTTGCATCGCTGTCGTTGGTGAATTGCCATACGCTGAAGGGCGGGGCGATAGCGCCAGTCTCAGTCTGCCCCCTGCCGAGAACCGTGTGCTACGGCGCATGGAGGAAGCCTGTGCCCGTTTGGTCGTGGTACTGGTCGCCGGACGTCCACTGCTTGTGACCGATGATCTGCCAAAGTGGGATGCGCTGGTGATGGCATGGCTCCCCGGTAGCGAAGGGTCCGGAGTCGCCGATGTGCTCTTTGGCGATCAGCCGTTTCGTGGTCGCTTGCCGGTTACGTGGCCGCGCAGCCTTGATCAGTTGCCGGTAGGAAGCGGTGATGGGCAGCCGCTCTTTCCCTACGGTTTCGGATTGACGCCCTGACCGGCGATGTTGCCCTCTACTGATAACGAGCCGGTCTTTATGTGAAACGTTGGTGGTCTGGAAAGGTTGTAGATCGTGCAGACATTGTTGTCACCTATGATCAGGCGACAGATAGTGTGTCTGGGAATAGTGTGTCTATTCCTGGTTGGATGCTCTGCTATGCCGACGACGCCTGTGATCGGTGAACCGACACCAATCCCATCACCGTGGACGCTCGTCTGGAGTGATGAGTTTGAGAGCGCGACGCTCAACCCGCAGAACTGGTTGTTCGACAAAGGTGCCGGGGGATGGGGGAATAACGAATTGCAGTACTACAGCAACCGGCCAGAGAATGTCCGCATTGAAGATGGTGTCTTGATTATCGAGGCCCGTAATGAAGAGTACATGGCCTGGGAATATACTTCTGCCCGCATCAAGACCCATTATCTTCAGAGCTGGACGTATGGTCGGATCGAGGCGCGTATGAAGCTACCGGTTGGTGGTAAAGGTATCTGGCCGGCCTTCTGGATGTTGGGCGATAACATCACTACTGCGCGCTGGCCCAACTGTGGCGAGATTGACATTATGGAAAACATTGGTAATCCAACCGTTGTTTACGGTTCGGTACACGGCCCAGGCTATTCTGGTGGAAATGCGATCACAAAGTCCTTTGTCAGTGCAGTGGATTTGTCGGCTGATTTTCACATCTACGCTGTCGAATGGGAGGCCGACGAGATCCGCTGGTACGTCGATGATCAACTCTACCACACCCTTCGTCGTGAACAGGTACCGGGTGAATGGGTGTTTGATCATCCGTTCTTTCTCATTCTCAATCTAGCCGTCGGCGGGAACTGGCCGGGGTCCCCCGACGAAACAACCGTCTTTCCTCAGCAGCTCCTGGTTGATTATGTGCGCGTGTATCAGGCTGGTGCGGCCTCGTGAGCCGGCCTATTCAGAGGAAGGTTATGACTACACTCGTTGATCCAGAAACACTGCTTGCTCACCTGACCCTTGACGAAAAGATTGCCCTGCTTGCCGGTGCCGATGCATGGCACACCGTCGCAATACCGCGTCTTGGTATTCCCTCGATCAAGGTTACCGATGGCCCGAATGGTGCCCGTGGTGCCAGTCGTAATGGTGTTCCGACGTCAGCCTGTTTTCCGGTTGGTGTTGCCATGGGCGCAACCTGGAACCCGGAACTGATACGGCAGGTTGGTGAGGCACTTGCCGAAGAGACTAGAGACAAAGGGGCGCATATTTTGCTCGCCCCAACCGTGAACATCCATCGCTCACCCTTGGCCGGGCGCAATTTCGAGTGCTTTTCCGAAGACCCTTACCTTACCGGCGTGATGGCCTCTGCCTACATCAACGGGCTGCAAAGCCGGG
This sequence comes from Chloroflexus sp., assembly GCF_034432675.1. GTDB lineage: Bacteria > Chloroflexota > Chloroflexia > Chloroflexales > Chloroflexaceae > Chloroflexus. The sequence continues at coordinate 9,728 of NZ_DAOUBI010000166.1, forward strand.
GCGTGGGTGCCTGTATTAAACATTTTGTCTGCAACGATTCAGAATTCGAGCGCTTCAGCATAAGCTCTGACGTTGGCGAGCGTCCACTGCGCGAGATTTATTTGCGGCCCTTCGAGATGGCGATGCAGCGCGCGCGCCCATGGACGTTGATGTCGGCTTACAATCGCATCAACGGGGTGTGGGCCAGCGAAAATCGGCGCTTGCTGGTTGAAATCCTGAAGGGCGAATGGCAATTTGACGGTATGGTCATTTCGGACTGGTACGGCACCTATAGCGAGCGAGCGGTCTACAACGGGCTTGACATCGAGATGCCGGGGCCGGCGCGCTGGCTCAATCGCGAACATGTGATAGCCGCCCTCGAACGGGGTGATCTGAGTGAGGCTGAACTCGACGATAAGGTGCGGCGTCTCTTGCGCACTATCGAGCGGGTCGGTGGCTTTGCCAATCCTACCCCGACAGCAGAACAGGGTGTTGATCGCCCCAGTCATCGTGCCCTGATCCGACGGGTCGGCGTCGAGTCGATGGTGCTCTTGAAGAACGAACAGCATATCTTGCCGCTGAACGCTGATCAACCTCAAACAATTGCCGTTATCGGTGCGAATGCGCATTGGGCGGCTATCATGGGTGGTGGTAGTTCTGAAGTCACCCCCCACTATGTAGTGACTCCGCTCCAGGGTATTCGGGAGCGAGCCGGTACCGGTTGTGTCGTTGAGTATGCCATCGGCTGGCCGATCTTCCGTCGCCTCCCCAACCTTGAAACCGGCTGGCTCCGCCTGCCCGACACCGACCGGCCCGGTGCCCGGCTCGACTACTTTGCCAATCCCGATCTGGAAGGGCCAGTAGTGCGTAGCGAACACTTGAACACGCTGGAAGCAAGCTGGTTTGGCGACCAGATTGCCGATCTCACAACGCCGGTCTTCTCGACCCGTGCGACCTGTGATCTGATCCTGCCGCAGAGTGGTCGTTATCATCTGGGGCTGGCATGCGTGGGACAGGTGCGCCTCTGGCTGGATGACGAACTGGTGATCGATCTGTGGGCGAAAGACCTGATGGATGGTGCCGATCAACGGCAGACGGTGGCATTGGAGGCCAACCGGCGCTATCGTCTGCGCGTTGAATTCCGCTGGCCGCGAGCCGGTAACTGGCGAGGCTGGCAGGTTGGCTTGCTAGCAGCAAGTGAGAGCGATCTAATCGAAGAAGCGGTAGCATTGGCGGTGCGCTCGAATGTCGCTATCATCTTTGCCGGTCTGACCAAAGAATGGGAGAGCGAGGGCTTTGATCGGGTTGACATGGAGCTGCCTGGCCGTCAGAATGAATTGATCAGTCGGGTGGCAGCCGTCAATCCACGCACGATTGTGGTGCTCAATGCCGGTTCACCGCTCAGTATGCCCTGGATCGATGAGGTCGCTGCCGTGGTTCAGGCATGGTACGGTGGGCAGGAAGCCGGCCACGCGATTGCCGCTGTACTGTTCGGCGATGCCGATCCGGGTGGCCGTCTGCCGACTACCTTCCCCCGGCGCCTGGCCGACAACCCGGCCTACATCAACTATCCCGGCGAAAACGGTCATGTGCTCTACGGGGAGGGGTTGTTCGTCGGTTACCGCTACTACGATCGCAAAGGGGGTGCGCCTCTCTTCCCCTTTGGGTTTGGATTGAGCTATACCGAATTCGCCTACAGCAACCTTCGCCTCTCCTCTGAGTCAATGTATGCCGACGGGACGCTAACGGTAAGTGTTGACATAACAAATATCGGTTCGCGAACCGGGACGGAGGTGGTACAACTCTACGTTCACGACGTTGCCGCTCGTCTGGTGCGTCCCGACAAAGAGCTGAAGGGTTTTGCGAAGGTCGAACTCGAACCGGGAGCCACGACAACGGTGACGTTTACCATTGATCGGCAGGCGTTGAGCTATTACGATCCAGCGGTACCGGGCTGGATTGCCGAACCGGGCGAATTCCACGTTTTGATCGGGCGCTCGGCTGCCGATATTCGGTTGCGTGCCGGGTTTCGGTTGCTGGCGGATCAGGAATGATCGGTTGGCACCGGATGTTGTACGGGGCGGTAGCGGAGCTGCCGCCCCGGTTGGTTGGTTATGTTACATCTGGTGAAGAGAAAGCGTAATACGCTATCCGGCTATCTCTCGTCACCGCACCTGAGCGCGGAAGCGTCAACCAGCGCTTCCGCACGGCGACGGCTTGTCGTCCGTGTCCAATGTATCGCTGTGCGTCCCTATCGGGTGCCTTTCAAGGGCGGACAGGATATGCGCGATCCAACACAACATCTAACGCATCAGGACGCCCCGGCAAGAAAATATGAGTTAACATAACGTCTTCCGTATCGGGAAGCCATAGATCGAACTCTCGATCTCTCATCTCCCGTAGCGTGGACTATGCAATTACCCACAACTGGTGTCAACCATGGGTGTATCAGCGGGTATGATCGCCAGGAGTGCTGTTGTGGGCGACTGGCCAGGTGACAGTGCGCTGCTCCGGCCGTGCCAGCACGTGCTGGATGAATTGTTTTACCCGTTCGTCATACGTGTGTCGCACGGTTTGGAGTGCGACAGCATGGCTGCCGCGCCAGCCGTACTTACGATCCGGCGCGGATTGTAGCGGACGCCCGTGCCGGTACGTG
>NZ_DAOUBI010000167.1:0-19622 GCF_034432675.1 Chloroflexus sp.
AGTTATCCCACTATCACGATTGTTCTTGCTACGATGCTGCTGATGGATCACGCTTGCCTGTCCAGGTGCTACCCCTGTCACGATGTGACAGGGGGTTTTTTGTTGGTATTTCATCCTGTTATGGGCGAAGCTGGTGCGGCGATCTCCCTGACCCAGTGGCTATTCATACCAGTTTCTCACGAATACATTGTATGATTTCACATCTGGTAGCAACGAATGCATGACACGCTACCCAACCATCACCCTGACGCTGCATCAGTGCTCCCGCCGGTGTAGTAAGAATGCGGTTCACAGCCGTTCCCATATCAGTTTGCGAACCAGCTCAAGGAGATCACCCCGTCGATAACGCCCCTTCTGCAACACGACAGCGCCAATACTGGCAAGAAGTTCCAGCTCCTCGCGCCGCAGTGTCCGCTCTGATACCACAATCACCGGTGCTTCCAGATCGGCGTGTACTTCGCGTAAGAGTACCAGACCATCAACGTCCGGCAATGTCATATCCATGATCACCAGTTGTGGCTTATTGGTACGCCAGATGGTTGCCCCAATCTGCCCGTTGTTTGCTTCCAATACAACCCAACCATCACTCTCCAATGCCCGACGGATCATCAGCCGTGTTGGAGGTTCATCATCAATTACCAAAATGGTGCGCGACATTGCAGTTCTTGAGCGGCGAGATAACACGACCTGCACCGTCTGAATCACCTGTTCAGTCTCCCCCGGCCATACTGCATAATCGGTGCTACCGGTACTCTCAACGTTATCGGTCAACCAGATGATCGGCACATCTTGCCAGCCGGCAGCCTGTAAGGTCGCTACCACCAGATCACGATTTTCCGGTACATCCATCAGAATGACAGCAGGCGGACGGTAGAGACGATTTAGCACATGCGCAAGACTGGCTTCGCTTTGCACCTGCCAGCCAAATTGTTCTAATGCTGCCTGTAGCACACGTGCCTGCGTTGTCGTAATCAACACCAGATCAGGCTGAGGGAGGTACGCCGGCGGTGACACTTCCTCAGCATTGCGTAGCGTGCCAAGAGGGATACGAATAGTGAACCTGACTCCACCTGCAGTACGAGGAACTACCTCAAATGTCCCTCCCATCAACCCACACAACTGACGGCTCAGCGCCAGACCACATCCTTCATCAAACTGGCGTGTTGTGTCTGGGGGAACGGCGAAAGGCGTAAGTAGTGCATTCAGATGCTCTGAACTCAGTGATAGTCCAGTATCGGTGATTATGACTTCGAGTGTGTCTATTTCGTCGCCACTCAATCGCTGTACACGTAGTGTGAGCACACCGCGCTTCGTGGTCGTGGCAGCAAAACGCAGCGGATAGATTAAGATCTGGCGTAACCGATTCAGATCAGCCACGATCATCCCTACTTGCGCAGGGCGCTCAATGTCAAAACGATGTTGGTGTTGGTGGATGAGAGGTGATATTTCTTCAAGAATATTATCGAGCAGGGCATCAAAGATAAAAGGTTCCGGTTGTAAGCTGAGAGAACCGATCTCGATTTTTGCACTGTCGAGAAGAAGGTTAAAACGGTTCACCAGGTGACGTCCGGCACGCCGAATCTTGTCGATATCTTCGGCAAACATTGTCTGGGTAGCCAGCGCCTCGCGCAACAATTCACTGAGCGCAATAATGGTATTCAACGGTTGACGAATGTCGTGATCGAGACGAACCAGAAATGTGCTGCGTTCCCGGACGGCCACCTCAGCGCGTTCTCGGGCACGCTGTAATTCAGCCATTATGGATACCCGATTGAGCGCATACGTGGTTAACTGCACAGCAAGACGCAAGTTCTCAATATCACCGTGATCGAAGGCGTAAGGCTGTGGACGATAGACGACCAGGATGGCCTGGGGATGTCCTTGCACGGCAATCGTTGCCACAATCGCCGATCCCTCAGCCTGGATCCGGTTGATGATTGAATGCTGCCGAAGATCGGGAATGTAGAACGGATTAGCCGTATACTGCTCAAGTGCAGGCGGCGCCGTCAGTGTAAGGAGAGGATTGTGCTGATAGCCGTGGGTAATGTAGGGCAGCCATTGCCTTGAGTCCGGATCACAAACGTAGATACCAATCCGATCTTGATTTTCACGAATGGCAACAAACGCATCGACGACAGATCGATAAATCTCATCCTCGCTGTGGGCACTATTCAAGCGCAAACTCAAATCAATCAATGTCCGTTCGCGCCATCGTTGCTGCTGCGAACGGACAAGAACCGTCTCTTTTTCGCATAAGGCGTCTTGCAATTGTGCAGTACGCTGTTGGATGCGCTCTTCAAGTGTAGCAATCGTTGCATTCAAGCTGGTAGTTAGTCTCGCTAATGAGCGGGCAAGGTCCACAATTTCATCAGTACCGACGAGCGGGATTGGTGTCTCGCGCCATCCCTCGGCAACTCGTCGCGCTGCGTTTGTCAATGTGATGAGTGGCTGGGTAAAGTAGCGGTTAATAAACCAGCTACCGCCGATGAAAATTGCGGCACTGCTCCCGATCATCCACATCACGAGCCAGAAGCCAATCCAGATCGTTGTCGAAAAAGAGGCATTTGCTTGTTGTTGTTCAGATTTCAGTATGCGCGTAAGTTCGTTGATGATCAGCAGGAGATCATCAGTCTGATACTGTAAGGTGTTAGCGTGTTGCTGCAAATCGCGATCAAGTGTGGCTAACAGTAAAAAATGCTCCAGATAGTCAGCAACGTCTCGTTCTACCACGACTCGTTCCGTATCCGGCAAAGAGGATGCGATGGCGTAGAGTTTCTTAATCTGAAGTCGAACATTATCGATATACTCTTGTCGTCGGGTCGAGAGATATGCCTGTTCGTCTAAGGAGAGACGTAAACCAAGTTCTTGAAAGTCAGCAAGATTACGCTCAAGGTGTTGCCAGAGTTTGTACCGTGCGTCACGCAGCTCCTGTTCAATACCGTCAGTACACTGACGCTGTTCGATCTGATTTTTGATCTGGTTCACTGTCGTCTGGTATTGCTCCAGCAGACGAGCCATCGCTTGTCGATGGAACACCAGTGCAGGAACATCTGCATCAAACGTCGCCAGTTCATGCAACCCTGTTACGACATTAGTGATGGCGGCTGAAAGTTTTCTCTCAACTATCGGGTCGAGGCGTTGATTGTGACTCGCCAGCTCAATCAGGTCGTAATCGTACTGGCGAGCTATCAGAAAGTCTGCCTTGAGATCGAGCGTTGTCTCCAGTATCTGTTCAAGTTGCCGTGATCGCCGAATGGCCTGATCTTGAAGGAATAAGAACAGGCCCAACCCAATGAATGAGATCAATAACGAAAACGAAACGGCACCGGCAATCCCGACAACGAGACGACGTCGGCATGAAGGGGTTGATGACGTCATTGGCGTACCTCTATCCACGCCGCACGGTACAGTTCACGTACCGCAGGGTCTACATCAATTAGCCGAAAGAGTAATCCTCTCTGCTCAAGAATCTGTTGATGCTGAATCTGCACCTGTAACTCAGCATCTAACAGCGGCCAGGCAGCCTGATTGGGTGTGCCGTAGCGGGTCGTATTGACCAGAGCTGCACCGTTTTCAGCATCCAGGATAAAATCGATAAACTGTTCGGCAGCCGCTTGCTGAGCAGACCCAGTCGGTATGCACATGCTATCGACCGTAAACAGACTACCCTCCTGGGGAATGGCAAAACGCAGGTTATCATCGGTACGTGCCACTTGCAACAAATCACCGCTCCACTCCACAACAATGTCAACCCTGTCTTGTTGCAACATATCCTGTCCGTCATTTGCAGCAAGATGCTGTATGTACGGTCGCACCGTTAATAACCAATCCCGGGCCGCACCGATAGCGACTGGATCACTGGTATTTGGACTATAACCCAACATAATCAGGACCAGTCCCAAACTTACACGTGCATCATCGATCAAGGCCATGCGCTTGATTTGAGCCAGATCAAACGCTGCTGCCAGACTCTCGATCTCGCGACCGATGGTTGCATAACGATAACCAAGGCCGACTATGCGCCACAAGTATGGCACACAAAAGCGATAACCTGGATCAATGCTCGATCTGGCAAAGACCGGATCGATGTTGTTCAGATATGTGATCCGTTCGCGATTGAGCACAGCCAGTCGTTGCTCACGGCGTAAGCGCTCGGCCAGTTCATCACTGACGATGATCAGATCGTAGCCTTGCTTGCTCGTTGTTAGCAGATTGTACGCTTCTTCACTACTCCTGTACGTATGATACGCAATATCTACCCCGGTTTCGGCAGTAAATTGCACCAGGAGCGCATGATCAATCGAGGTTTCCCGGTTCAGGATATGCAACACCGGCAATGAAGAAGGCAGTGATGGCGGTGATGGTGGTATGGTACATCCGATCAGGATGCAGCAGAGCAGGATTGTAGAAGTAAGACGTGGTAGCATAAAGTGTGATGACAGTGCAACGATTTACCATTCTCAACGGTTTTAATAATAGCACTCCACTATTACCGACAAATGGAGATACGTATGAAAAATCGTTGCAATTACCTCTGAGATGAAAACAGCGTATAATAATCGCCGCTTGCCATGATGCTATTGGCCAGGAGTTACAGGTATGTCAGCTCGCCGTCAGCGCTGGGAGATCCGTCCGCCAGCACCCACTTCTTTCGTTGAGCAACTCGGTCTGCACCCGTTGCTTGCCCACCTTCTTTATCAGCGTGGCTTGCATGAGCCATCCATCGCCAGAGCTTTTCTTAATGCTGATTACAGCTCCGGCCTGCACGATCCGTTTGCCATGCGAGGTATGGCAGCCGCTGCCGGTCGTATTGCTGAAGCGATTGAGCGGGGCGAATTGATCGCCGTCTACGGCGATTTTGATGTCGATGGGATCACTGCGGTTGCCCTGCTGACGCAGGCGATCAAGGCGATGGGGGGACGGATTCGGCCATACATTCCGCATCGTGCCCGCGAAGGGTATGGTCTTAACAATCTGGCGATTAGTCAGTTGGTGGCCGATGGTGTCACATTGCTGATAACGGTCGACTGCGGCATTTCCAATTATGCAGAGGTAGCCGAAGCCAATCGGCTCGGCCTCGATGTGATTGTCACTGATCACCACCATCCACCCATGTTGCTGCCGCCAGCCCTGGCAATAGTGAATCCACGCCAGCCCGACTGTGCCTATCCATTCAAAGGTCTGGTTGGGGTCGGGATTGCCTTCAAAGTCGTGCAGGCACTGGCACGTTACGGTAAGCGGCCAGCCGGTTTACGTGGACGTGATCTGCTCGATCTGGTTGCGCTCGGCACTGTCGCCGATATGGGTCCACTCCACGACGAGAATCGGGTGTTGGTACGGGCCGGCTTGATTGCGCTCAATGAAAGTTCGCGTCCTGGTGTCCTGGCATTGGTGGCGGCTGCTGGCCTGTCGCCGGGTATGATCGACAGCGGCGCAATTGCGTTCGCTCTGGCACCGCGCATCAACGCAGCCGGTCGCTTAGCCGATGCGCGTCGTGCGTATGAGCTGCTCCTGGCTGATGAGCGAATGAAAGCCGATCTGCTGGCTGCCGAATTGAATACCACCAATCGTGAGCGGCAGGCGTTGACCCGGCAATTATATGCCATGGCAGAAACTATGGTGATGCAGAGTGGTCGCACCGAACATCCGTTGATTGTCGTCTCGCACGCCGGTTTTAACGCGGGTGTTATCGGATTGGTCGCCGCCCGTTTGGTTGAGACCTATCATCGTCCGGTAATTGTGATCGAGCAAGGCGAGGAGACATCACGTGGATCAGCGCGCTCGATCCCCGGGTTTAGCATCATTGATCTGTTCGATCAATGTGCCGATCTCTTTGTCCGTTATGGTGGGCATGCTGCGGCTGCCGGTTTTACGATTTCCACGAACCAGATTACGGCGCTCGAACAGCGGTTACTGGCCCTGGGGAGCCAGCATCTGTCAGCCGAACAGCTCGTACCACGATTGTTGATCGATGCCACTGTGCCATTAAGTGATTTATCGTGGGATCTATACGCTACCCTGTGCCAGCTCGAACCGTTTGGGCAGGGTAATCCGCAGCCTGTGTTTATGACCCCCAATGTTACAGTCATTGATCCGCAACCGACAACTGATGGCAATCATCTGCGGATGCGTGTACGTGTCGGTCAGACCTCGTTCGAGGCTATCGGTTTTCACTTCGGTCGCTTCGCGGATGCGCTTTGCCGTCATCCAAACATCGATCTGGCGTACCAGTTGGCAGTTGATGAATGGAACGGACAGCGTCGCTTACGGCTGCTGGTGCGAGATTTCCGGCGCGCAACGAAGAGCGAGTGAGTGGAGAAGATGGCAGCAATCCTGGCATCGTGCAGATTGTTATGCCCGTGCCGGCACGCTGTCAGGTGTGCCACCAATAATCCAGGTTGCCACCTTACGTCACTACAGCGGTACGGGTCGTTGAGCGCGACGGGGGAGGGCTGGAACACGGATGGACGTGGGTGAGGCGGATGCACGCGGATAGATCGTCGCCCAAGGTGCCACCTTATACCACCACAGCGACACGGCGGATGGGCATACCAGATGGGCGTGACGTAGTGCGTTTACGGAACGGGCTGCGACCCAAAGACTCATACCGTTCAGGTACGCTGCACAATGTTGTGCGCAGCGTCGTGTTGTTCATCATAGCAGGTAGTCTTTCGTGGTCTGCTCACAGCGTAGGTGGCAACTTGGATTATCATCATAGTCGCTGTTGAAGGAACCTGATATGGTGCAAAAAGCCATTGCATTACCGGCAGCGCCTCTGCCATTCACGGCAATTGTTGGTCTGGATACGGCCCGGCAGGCGCTGCTGTTGCTGGCGGTTGATCCATCACTGGCCGGGGTTGCGATTGGGGCCGGCGCCGGCACCGGCAAAAGCGCACTAGTACGGGCTTTTGCCCGTATGCTGGCCGGTGGTCGTGAATTTGATCCAACCATCCCCTGGCAGTTGGTCGAGATGCCGGTCGGCGTGAGCGAAGATCGACTGCTAGGGGGGATAGATATTGAGGCAACCCTGGCGACGGGTGAGCGTGTCCATCGCAGCGGTCTGCTGGCCCGCGCCAATGGCGGTATGCTCTACGTGGATAGTGTGAATCTGCTCGATGACAGCACTATCAACCACATTTTGAGCGCACTCGATAGCGGTGTTGTGCGGGTTGAGCGGGAGGGGATTTCGATCGTTGAACCGGCCCGCTTCGTGCTGCTGGCAACTTACGATCCGGCAGAAGGGCCACCTCGTCGCCACTTACTTGACCGACTGGGATTGATTGTGGCGCCGATTGGGAAAGCGCCGGTAACGAACAGAGCCGAAGTGGTGCGTCGTAACTTGCAACCCGACACCGATTATGAAGATGACGAAGCGCTGGTATTGGCCGGCATCCTGGCTGCGCGTGAGCTATTGCCTTCAGTCACCATCAGTGATGAGCAGATACAGCAGTTGAGCCTGACGGCACTGGCGCTCGGTATTGAAGGTCATCGCGCCGACCTGTTTGCAGTACGTGCAGCCCGCGCCGCCGCTGCACTGGCCGGACGGGAAGAGGTGAATAACGACGATCTCGAACTGGCAGTACGATTGGTCATGCTGCCACGCGCAACCCGCCTCCCCGAAATGACGCCGGAAGAGGCCGGGCCGCCGCCACCACCGGAACCGGCACCACCCCCGCCATCACCAGAGAATAGTGACGATGAGCAGCGCGACGATGAAGAGGAGAAACCACCGCAACCGCCTGAAGACGAGCTGACCATCGAAGAGCTGATTCTGGCGGCGATGGAGACTGATGTGCCGCCAGATATTCTCGAAACACCGTTTACCGTGCGGCGACGCGGACGGAGCGGCTCACGCGGCACAATTTCGGGTCAGCGCGGGCGACATATCCGCTCGGTGCCGGGGAAACCGGCTCAGGGACGGCTCGATGTCATTGCCACCCTGCGGGCAGCCGCGCCGTGGCAACGGCTTCGGGCGGCAGAATACCACCCCCACCGGCGCGGGCGCATCCATTTGCGTGCTGATGACTTGCATATCAAGAAATATCGCTCGAAGGCAGGCACGCTCTTCTGCTTTCTGGTTGATGCCAGCGGTTCGATGGCGCTGCACCGGATGCGCCAGGCCAAGGGAGCGGTTAATGCGCTCTTGCAACAGGCCTACGTTCACCGTGACCAGGTAGCGTTACTGGCATTCCGTGGCGAACGCGCCGACCTGCTACTCCCCCCATCACAAAGCGTCGAGCTGGCCAAACGCGCCCTCGATGTCTTGCCAACCGGTGGTGGTACCCCCCTGGCCGCCGCCCTCCTCGCTGCGTACCAGATTAGCGAACAGGCCCGCTCACGAGGCATCTTCCGCACAACTATCGTCTTGATCACCGATGGACGGCCAAACGTCCCGCTCAAAGCCGATCCGACGATGGACAAAGCACGGCGGCTCGAACAGGCCCGGCAAGAAGTGCAGCAACTGGCCGGTCGGCTGCGTGCCGCCGGTGTTGGAGCAGTTGTGATCGACACCCAGCGCAGTTTTGTGTCGCGTGGCGAAGCACAACAACTGGCGGCCTGGCTGGGCGGACGTTATGTCTACCTGCCAAACGGACGAGGTGATCAGATCGCCAACGCGGTGATTGCAGCCAGTGAGGAGGGTTAACACTGTAGAAGCAGGTTCCTGGAGCTGACATCATCAAACCGGCATACACCATCTGAGCTGGCGTGTACCGCACAGCCGCGATGTCACGCCGAGAGTATGAGGTGATGGGGCGACGCGGGTCGCCCCACATTTGTGTATAAGCACGTCCTCTTCGAGTAAGGGATAATATCGAATCTCAACCAATACTGTACATCATCGCTGCAACATCAATCGTCATCGGTCATCCCTTTCACCGTGTTTTGTTGCGTTGTTAGCAATGCACCGGTGCAATTCCCCGTGGGGCTGACTTCCAGCCTGCGTTTATACTTCCCTTTCACCAGAGTCACGTACCGGCGAGAGAAACCGCTACGACCCGCGCCTGATTGTGAGCGCGACTGGAGCGGCAGCGTGACTGCCGCACTCCAAACCGCGCGACACGTGCACGACGAGCGGGAAAGGTAACCCATCCAGCACGTGCTGGCACGACTGGAACGCGCACTGCTACCGGGCCAGTCGCCCAAAACAGCACATGTGGCGATCATACCCGCTGATAAATGCGTGGTTAACACCATACAATAGTTGTGGGTAATGCATAGGCGGCGGGGAGGGGTGCCTTCAGCCCCGAAGAGGCGTGCAGGTCGTGAGGGAGGGCTTCAGCCCGCACGACCCGGCGGGTTCGCGAGTCGGCGGGAGCGGTTGCCTGCTCGCTTTAGCCAAGCTCTACCGTGACTTACGCGCTTCAGGTAGGGCCTCAGCCCACACGACCCGGCGGGACTGGTCTGGTGGCGGGGGCAGGTTGTCGTGCAGTAGGATGTTCGCACTCCAGGGTATTCCAGCGCTTGCACACCATAATAGGGTAAAACTCTCGTTAAATGACACCTGAAATAACAACACCGGTAACCGCATCCGGCTACCGGTGTCGTGTATTCGGCAACCCGCCGCCGAGGGATTATGAGGAAGGCGGAAGAGGGCTAGCGGGGAACAACAGAGGTAATGTACAGTTGTTTTTTTGAGGTTCGCTACAGTCGCCCCCCCAACGACGGGTGTTGCCTTCGCTACACACCTATAGCATACGACACAGAGTTACGCCAGACAATAGTTCTTTACTCCCCCCTTCTATGACCCATGTGGTTTGCATATACTAGTATTAACATATTCGCTCAAACCAGCACCGGGCAGTTCACCGAATATGCTACAATCAAGGATAGTACAACCAAGGACTTACCGAAGCGTTGGCTATGCCACCTAAACCACGAGGAACAACTCTGTTCGATGCCCAACGACAGCAGGCGCTGCAACAACAGGCGCCACTGGCTGCCCGTATGCGCCCGCGCACACTCGAAGAGTTCGTTGGACAGCATCATCTTGTCGGTGAAGGCAAACTGCTCCGGCGAGCGATTGCGAATGATCAGCTCTTTTCGCTGATTCTGTGGGGACCACCCGGCAGCGGGAAGACGACGCTGGCGCAAATTATTGCGCACAGCACGAAAGCCCACTTCGAGCCGATAAGTGCAGTTAGTGCCGGAGTAAACGATTTGCGGCGAGTGGTGCAAGAGGCGCAAGACCGGCTCGGTATGTTCCAGCAGCGCACGGTGGTCTTTATCGACGAGATTCATCGCTTTAACAAGAGCCAGCAAGACGCAATCTTGCCCTACGTCGAAGATGGCACCATCATTTTGATCGGGGCAACGACTGAAAATCCATCCTTCGAGGTCAATTCAGCGCTCCTCTCGCGGGCCAGGGTCTTCAAACTCGAAGCCCTTACCGATGAAGAGATCGGGGTTCTGATTGATCGGGCACTCACCGACCGCGAACGCGGTTTGGGGGATTTGAAAATTATGCTGGCCCGCGATGCGCGTGACTACCTGGTCAATATGGCAAACGGTGATGCGCGGACGGCGCTGAACGCCCTCGAAGCAGCGGCGCGCTCGAAACCGCCGGCGATTGGTGAAACCCGGTTGATCATCGTCGATGATATTCGTGATGCGCTGCAAAGTCGGGCTGTGCGCTACGACAAGCACGGTGAACTGCATTACGATGCAATTTCGGCGTTGCACAAGAGTGTCCGCGATAGCGATCCCGACGGCGCACTCTACTGGTTGGGGCGGATGCTCGATGGCGGTGAAGACCCTCTCTATATTGCGCGGCGCCTGGTGCGGATCGCCGTCGAAGACATTGGGCTGGCCGATCCGCAGGCACTCCCGCAAACAATCGCTGCCCAACAAGCGGTTCACTTTCTCGGTCAACCGGAAGGTGAACTGGTGCTGGCGCAGGCCGTGGTTTATCTTTGTCTGGCACCGAAGAGTAACGCGCTCTACCGAGCTTATGGTGCGGTGCAACGCGATGTTGCCGAGACGCGAAACGAACCGGTACCGCTCCATTTACGAAACGCGCCAACGCAGTTGATGAAACGGTTAGGCTACGGTAAGGGGTATGAATACGCTCACGACCTGCCGGAGGGGCGTTCGGATCAGGAGCATCTCCCGCCCAATCTGACCGGACGCATCTATTACGAGCCGACCGGGCGAGGGTTTGAAGCTGTGGCGCGTGAGCGATTGGCCTGGCGTGAAAAGCGACGCCTGCAAACGCCACCAACCCCGTCACCAGTATCAGAGCCGGCACCCGGCGAAGAGTCGCAATTACCACCCGACGAGCTGGCACCCGGTGAAGAGCCGCAACTGCCACCTGCTGCTTCCGCATCACGGCGGCGTGAAAAGCGGGGTAAAGTATAGCACGTGAACGATGCATTGAAAAACGTAAAAACAAAGGATGCGCCAATGGCGGCGCACATCAGGCGAGGTGAGATGTATGATTGAGCGGGCACAAGTGGTTATTATTGGTGCAGGTGTAATCGGCGCCAGTATTGCTTTTCATCTGGCCGAACGTGGCCTGCGCGACGTGATCATCCTGGAGCGTGAAGAGACCGAAATCAGCGGTAGTACGGCCCGCTCGGCGGCGGGAGTGCGCCATCAATTTTCATCGCGTACCAATGTGCTGTTGTCACGCTATAGCATCGAGCGTTTACGCCATTTCAAGGAAGAAGTTGGCGGTCACGCCGAATTACGTCAAGTTGGCTACCTGTTTTTGATCAACGACGAGCAGACCTGGGCGCAATACATGCGCAACGTGGCGATGCAGCGCGAGTTGGGGGTGCGGGTCGAGGTTTTAACACCCGCTGAAGCAGCCCGCTTTATCCCGCAGATGCGGACCGACGATCTGATCGGTGCCACATTTGGCCCCGATGACGGGTACTGCGATCCTTACGGTATCGCCCTGGGTTATCTGCGTGCTGCGCAGCGCCACGGCGTGCGATTGTACCGGGGGAGACCGGTCACCGGCTTTCACATCCAGGGCGGTCGGGTGACGGCAGTTGAAACACCAGCCGGTACGGTGGGTTGCGAGTTTGTGATCAACTGCGCCGGGCCGTGGGCTGGTGAAGTCGCCGCCCTGGCAGGTCTTGATCTGCCGGTACGACCATACCGACGGAATGTGTATATGACGACACCCTTCCCGGCGATTAGTGCCCCAATTCCGCTGACGATAGATGTAGGCAGCGGTTTCTATATGCGGCGCGAGGGGCAGAGCATTCTGATGGGGCGGTCAAACCCCAATGAGCCAAGCAGTACCAACACAAATGTGGACTGGGACTGGTTGGAGGCAGTGATCGAAGCCGGTATCCACCGCTTCCCCATTCTCGAAACAGCCGGACTGGCCGAGCAGCAGTGCTGGGCCGGGTTGTACGAGATTACGCCTGATCATAACCCGATTCTCGGTCGTCACCCCGATCTGGCCGGTTACATTGATGCCAGTGGGTTTAGCGGTCACGGCATTATGCACGCACCGGCTACGGGCTTACTCATCGCCGAAGAGGTGATTGACGGTCGAGCACACACGATCAACATCGACGAATTGCGGATCGACCGATTCCGCAGTGGTCATCTGGCATCCGAATTTAATGTGATTTAGCGAGGTGATTTCCAATGACACTCGATGAAGCAATTGCCGAGATCAAGCGCCGGATTGCCGAGGTTAGTCCCAGCGCAGTCACGCGCGTCACCCGGGTTTCAGCAGAAGAGGCCAGCATCCGCGCTTACGCCCCTGCTGCCGACGAGCAAGCGATCAAGAATGCAACCAACGAGTTCACGTTATCGCTCTTGACGAATGAAGGGCTTGAGGTGCAGGTGCTGGTGTACGATATTACGACTTCTTTGCCACCAGAAGAGTAGAACCTACGTAAAAAAACAGACACTAGAGGAACAGGGAGGGGTGACACATATGTCGCCCCTTCGTTGTTGCTGCCTATGCATTACCCACATGTCACGCTGCGTTAGGCCGGACTGCACGCCCTCCCCGTGGCGCAGGCTTCCAACCTGCGTACAGGTATCCTCTCCACCGCCGGCAGGGGTTGGCCGTGGCAGATGGTACGCAGGCGAGAACCTATTGCAACAAAACGTCTACGCGCATTCCTGACCGACGCTATGATTGTAACAAGCACCCACATTATCCTCGTACCCCGCGGGGTCAACGGTATGCTACGCGCCGGATCGTGAGCACGGCTGGCGCGGCAGCATGGCTGCCGCACTCCAAACTGTGCGACACGCGCATGATGAGCGGGTAATGCAATCCATCCAGCACGTGATAGCACGGCTGGAGCAGCGCACTGCCATCGGGCCAGTCGCCCACAACAGTACCCATGGCGGTCATACCCGCTGATACACCCGTGGTTGACACCAGTTGTGGGTAATGCATAGGTTGTTGCTGCGGGCCATGCCGGATGGTCGGGTGTGTCATTGCCCGACGCTGCCTGTGAGCGCCTGGCTTCCTGACACTAGCGAGGATAACATCCGCGCACCGTAAAGGTTGTGAGGTCGGGCAGCGCGGCAGTATGGCTGCTGTACGCCATACGAACGGTGATGCATTGGCTAACGCTACCGGTGAGGGTGCGGCAGTGAGTTCGGACGTGCGGTAGCAGAGCAGTCGCACGCCAGGTTGACGGCATTCTGCCACTAAACCGCGAAGGCATCCTGACGGAAATGCTCGAATGCGGTGCTACGCATAGCGTTCGCCTTCCATCAAGACGGCCTGCAACTGGCGTTTCAATCGCGCAAACGCTTGATCTGTCACCAACGCATACGAGCGTGGTCGGGGAAGTTCGACCCGGACTTCAAGGGCAATCCGGGCTGGCCGGGGCGTGAGCACATAGATGCGATCTGCCAGAATGATCGCTTCATCAATGTCGTGCGTGACCAGAAGCACGGTACGGTCGAGGCGATCCCACAATGACAGTAACCACTGCTGTAACTGAGCACGGGTAAGCGCATCGAGAGCACCAAATGGCTCATCGAGGAGCATGACGGGCCGATGCCAGAGCACTGTGCGCAGAAATGCAGCCCGTTGCCGCATGCCGCCAGACAACATTGCCGGTCGGGCATCGCCCCACCCTTGCAAGCCGAAATCGGCCAGGAGCGCCCGCGCTTCCCGGCGTGCGACTGCAACATCGCCGCCCTGCACAACGGTCGCCAGAACAGCATTCTCTACCACCGACAGCCAGGGTAGCAGGGCGTCGCGCTGTGGCATGTAGGCAACCTGACCAAGGCAACCGGTAACATCGTTCCCATCAATCACCACTGCCCCGGCATCAGGGGTTTCCAGTCCCGCGATGATATTGAAGAGGGTCGTTTTGCCGCTGCCACTCGGCCCGATTACCGCCACAAATTCTCCTGCCGCAACCTGCATATTCAGGCCATCTAGCACGACGACCAGGCCGGTAGGGGTTGTAAAGGTTTTGCGAATCGCCCGTATCTCAAGCGTTGCCATATGTGTACCTGGTGCCGGTATGAGCGGCATATGCTGTCTGATACGATGAGCCAGATAATCGTGACAAGAACGTATGTCGTCCCCGCGACCAACAGAGTAATCAGCGTCACCCGCGCCGGATCGTGAGCATGGCTGCCGCACTCCAAACATCGCGACACGCAGATAACGAACGGGCAAGGCAACCAATCCAGCGCGTGATGGCAACATACTGGGAGCAGGGTATACTGTCTCTGGTGATTGGCAAGCCATTCATAAGCCTATGCGACGGTCGGGTAGCACGACAGCCCAGCTCTTGTAAAAATGTCACACCTGGATCGAGGGCAGTGGTGCGGCAGCAGGGTTTCCGCACCACATACCACCTCGCCACCCATCAAGGCAGAAACTCATTGGTAAACGCCTTTTCCGGTTCGATCATCCGGACAATCAAGTTGCGTTCGGCCATCCATTGGGCATACGCCCGCCAGACTTCAAGCTTCTGTTCACCCCAGCGGGGAGCATCGGCCTGATACTGGGTGGCCAGATATTGCTGACTGCGGCGCACCAGTTCGGCATCAAGCTCAGGCGCGGCCTGCAACAGTATCTCGGCTGCTTCGGCGGGTCGATCAATGGCAAAGCGATAGCCGGCACTCGTCGCTGCCAGGAAGCGGCGCACAAGATCGGGTTGTTCGGCGATCATCTTCTCACTGGTGATGATCACCGGGGTGTAGTAATCGGGGATGCACTGTACGTCGTTCATCATCACAATGTTGAGCGGTACGCCGCGCACCTCGGCTTCGATGCCGGTCCAGCCCTTAAAAATCCAGACAAAATCAACCTCATCGCGTTCGGTTGCGACAAAAAAGTCGGAGCTACCGATGTCTACGAATTGCACCTGTTCAAACTGATCGCTCACGCCTGCACATTCGAGCAGACCACGAATTACTGCCTCTTCAATCGGTGAACCGAAGGCACCATATTTTTTGCCGATAAAATCACGCGGACTAGTAATACCCTCTTCCACTCGGCTGGCGAATCCGCTGGTGTTGTGCTGAATGATCGCGGCAATCGAGACAATCGGCACCCCTTCTACCCGCGCCTGAGTGACGCCTTCCTGGTACGAGATGCCAAAATCGAGGCGACCGGCGGCCACAAGTTGCTCGACCGTACCACCCTCTTGCGCACCGAGAATCTCGACCTGCAACCCCTGATCTCTGTAGTAACCCTGTGCCTGCGCCACGTACAGGCCGGTATGGTTCGTATTCGGCGTCCAGTCCAGACCAACACGAACAGTTGTTAATGGGGCCTCAGTAGCTGGCGGTGTTGCTGCACTACCACAGGCCGTCAATACTACGATCAACCCTAAGAGTAACCATCTGCGCATCAACGTTCTCCTTTCCAGAAGACAATCCAGCGTTCGAGGAGACTGACCAGCGTAAACAGGGCAATTGTGAGCAGTGACGTGACCAGCGCGGCCACGAAGACCTGATCGGTACGAAACGCGCGCAGTGAGCGAGCGATGTAGACCCCCAATCCGGCACTGGCGCCGATCCATTCGGCGAGGACTGCCCCGATCACGCTGTAGGTAATGGAGACTTTGATCCCGGTGAAGATGGCCGGTAGCGCAGCCCGTAATCGCAAGAGACGGAGCAGTTGCCAGTAGCTGGCTCCCATCGCCTCTAGCAGGCGGCGCTGATCACGGTCGGCACTTTGCAGGCCATCAATCGTATTAACCACAATCGGAAAAAAGGTGATCAGCGCCACGACCAGCACTTTCGGCAGTAGTCCAAAGCCGAAGCCGACCACCAGTAGCGGTGCAATCGCGACTATCGGTACCGTCTGCGAGGTAACCAGCAGCGGATAGATCGCTCGCCGCAGGATGGGCGAGGCGTCGAGGGCAATCCCCAGGCTAAAGCCGGCAACCAGTGCCAGCGCGAAACCAGGGATGGTCACCGTCAACGTCGCCAGCGTGTGACCGGCCAGCACCGGCAAACTGGCGAACAATGTGCGGACGATCCGCGAGGGCGGCGGTAGCAGCCAGTCGGGGAGCGCGAAAAACCAGACCAGTCCCTCCCACAGGAGCAGCAGGCTGATGACGAGCAACGTCGGCGGGCCATACTCGAGCAGACCGGCCTGCCACGAAGGACGCACTGCTACCGTGACCGGCGTCGCAGGCATCGATTGCGAGACATCGTCACTCATACTTAGCCAGCTTTTCGGCGATTGATGATCCATTGGGGTCGTAATCCACCTTGATGAGGGTAAAGACGCGACTGGCGCCAGCTGCCAGTACCGCCTCTTGCGCCTGTTTGATCACCGCCATAATTGCATCGTAATCGCCTTCAATCGTCGTTTCCATCGGGCAGACACGGTAGGTCAGACCGCTGGCGGCAACGACCGCAATCGCAGCATCCACGGCAGCATACGTCGTTGCCTTATCAGGTAATCCGCCGGGCAGCACTTCAAAACTTACCGTTACCGACGCCATCGCTGAACTCCTTTCCCATCTCACAACCAACCAAACCACGTACAAACAAAAACCGCCATTCCAGCGCTGAGGAATGACGGGGTATCATCAATACGCCTTCCCTCCGCTGGCATAACCCAGATCAGGTTCAAAGGGTCAGCGGCATCAATCGGGCCGCACTCTCAGCCGGGCTTACCCGGCTCCCCTGGCAGCGCGTATGCGCTTTTGCAGTTTGAGAGGAATGATAGAAGGAAGTGGTACGGATGTCAAGCGGAGGAAATAGGAGATAGAAGATAGGAGGGAGAAGAGAGAAAATAGGAGGGAGGGGAGAGGGATTATGAGTTGGTGATAGGCTGGGATTGTGTCGCGGCCCGGTATGCACGAACGGTAGCAGCCGGCGCCCGGTTGGCGCGGCGCTGCGAGTGTAGAGAGAGTAAAAAAACAGGCGACCGCACTATCGGTCGCCTCTGGTGGGCCGCCTCGGATTCGAACCGAGAACCTGTCGGTTATGAGCCGATTGCTCTGCCGTTGAGCTAGCGGCCCATCAGCCCTATTATAGCCAGAGATCGGCCCTGTCGTCAATCCGGCGGACGCCGGCCAACCACCAGCAACATCGAACGTGTCGGCGGAAT
The DNA here is from genome assembly GCF_034432675.1 of Chloroflexus sp. Classification (GTDB taxonomy): domain Bacteria; phylum Chloroflexota; class Chloroflexia; order Chloroflexales; family Chloroflexaceae; genus Chloroflexus. Next base: position 17,516 of record NZ_DAOUBI010000167.1, read on the forward strand.
CGCTGCGGTGAGGGCAAAGAAGAGTGCTTTTGCCAGCACGCGATGCGGGGAACGCAGCAGTCGGCCTGCTTCAAGACCGACCCGCTCCCACGGCGCCTCGAACCGGCGCGATTGAATCCGAAAACCGGCCTGCTCGACCAGCCATGTCAACTCTTCCATCGTGTAGGTGCGACTGTGGGTTGTGTAGCGCGCCTCACCCTCTAACAGCATCTGATGGCGAAACTCCTCACGAGTACTCAGGCTCTGCCAGAGCAGCATGCGCAGGATTGCCCGCGCCCGGCTTTTCAGATACAGCTCGTTCGGGGTGGTGATCAACACCCGTCCACCGGGACGCAGCACACGATAAAACTCGCGCAAGATCGGCAGGGGTGAATAGACCATGTGCTCAATGACTTCAGAGAAAACAACCCAATCGAAGCTGGTATCAGGGTAAGGGAGCGGCTCCCGTTCCAGGTTCACCTGGCGCACCTCGACCCCCAACCGATCCCAGAGCGCTTTGCGGGTAAAGGGATCGAGATCGGCACCGCTGACCTGAAAGCCGGCACCCACCAGCAGCTCGGTGAAATGGCCGGGCGTGACCCCTACCTCTAGCACACGCGCACCATTGGCCGGCCCCATCGCCTGTAGCATTGCGGCAAACCGATAGCGGTGCAGCCGAAAATACGCCTCTTTACCATCAGCCCGCGCACTCTGTTCGACACGGGCAAATAATGCGGACTGGTCAACTTTTGTCATTGTCTGTTCGTCAATCATCATAGCGGTTGTCACCACACGTAACGCCGCGCCGTATAGTATCATACTCACGGCGGATGAGCGAGTCGTACCGATTTGTACAGAGATGGAAGGAGCAAGTAGTGAATTCATCATCTCCATCCTCACGACCATCACGTATTGACTATAGCCGGCTCTTCTTGCGCTGGCTCATCTATTCGCTGGCCATCTTTGCCGCGGTCTGGATCGTGCCGGGGATCGAGTTCAGCGGGCCGGGGTGGCAGATTGGCATTGTCGCTCTGCTATTTGGGCTACTCAATGCCTTGCTGCGCCCCCTCCTCTACCTGCTGACATGCCCGCTCGTTATTCTCACACTCGGCCTGTTTGGTCTGGTCATTAACGCTCTGCTCCTTGGCCTGACCTCGGCCCTAGCCGATCAACTCGGCATCGCCTTTACCGTTGATGGGTTCTGGCCGGCATTCTTCGGTGGCCTGGTCATCGCTATCGTTAGCACAACCCTGCAATACCTTGCCGGAGACGTGCAGGTGCGGATTATGGTGGAGCGCCGACCACCGGAGTAGAAGTGTGTTCTAACCTTCCAATACCTTCGCCAATTTTGAAATTATGCTTTTAACCGCCATATATGGTGGTTTTTTTGCAGGCCTACACCCCCATATATAGGGGTCTTGCAGGCACTTACGAATTTTGGCGAAGGTATTGAACCTTCAGGAAAAGCATAAATTGTACGGTTTGAACACTGAGCCGCTCGACCATGGCAACTGTATCCTCGGCAGATCCTACGGTTCACGAGGAATCGGGTATACATCATCACATCCAGCATTGAAAAGCCAGATGGTGGTGCATTGATCACACGCCGTGACTGTCATTGGCTGTTGAGCAATGCACCACGCGCCCAGAATATCCAATCTTAACCGACACCGTGCATTATGTATACCCGTAGTGAAACACTGCCGAGCGTGCCACCGATGACTCACCGGTGGTTCGTCGCAGACGCACAACCTGGTTCACAGGCAGGCGTGAGCAGGGACAGCGCCGGAGTGATAGGTATGAGAGTGTGACGGCGGTTAGGAGCCATTCGGTGCCGATCATTCCCGTCCCCAGCGAGGGCAGGTGAGGGTGGAGGTATTCCCCCGCCCCCCTCCTGACCTCCCTCCGCTGAGGGCTATGCATTACCCACATGTCACGCTGCGTTAGGCCGGGCTGCAAATACCCTCCGTTGCGCAGGCTTCCAGTCTGCGTGGAGGCATCCTCGCCTCCGCCGGCAGATGCTGACCGTGGCCGCTAGTGCGCAGGTACGAACCTCGTGCAACATAACCGTCTACGGGCAGGGATCGCATGCATGTCTGACCGACTCGCTGATCGGCACGAGCACATT
>NZ_DAOUBI010000168.1:0-18633 GCF_034432675.1 Chloroflexus sp.
AACGTTGCCAGAACGGCTTGCTCGCGGGTGCAGAAGCCATTGTTACCACATTTAATCAATGGTTGCAACAGAGCAGGTTGAGATCGATAGGCTGCCGATAAAAAGGTCGGAGCAAACCTACGCTTGTTCAACGATGCACATTGCTCAGGTGTTACCCCTATGCAGAGGCGATACCAGCAGCTCGCCGGTGGATCGGCACAGTGCAGGAGCGTCCGGTGCAGCACTTCTGTGCTAAGATATGCTGCATAATTGGATTAGGGTGTCACACAACTACTGCTCTCAGAGGCAATAAAAGATATCTCCCCACCCTAACCCATCCAGCGGGGGCGGGAGTCACCGGTGCAGCGTGCGGTAGTACTGTGTCAGGGTGTGAGCGAGCCGGAGGCTCGCGATCCCAAGGGGATACCAGTCTCAGGCGCAGCAGGGCATCGTTCAGATACCCCCTAGAGTGGGGATAGTGTATCCGGCTTTCTCTGCTACCAGATTTGACACGAGCTGTACACAACAACCTTTTACCCCGACGACACCCCTTAAAACACATCAGCCACCATAATCGTCTGGTCGCGACCAGGGCCAACCGAGATAATGCCCAGGCGGGCACCAACCAACTGGCAAATGCGCGCCACATACGCCTGAGCAGCTTCGGGTAAATCGGCAAAGCGACGAACATGCCGCGTTGGTTCACTCCACCCCGGCAGCTCTTCATAAACCGGTTCGATCTGATCAAACAGCGCTGTCGTGGTAGGGGGATATTCCAGCAGGGCGTCGTGCAGTTTATAGCCTGTACAAATCTTGAGTGTCTCCAGGCCATCGAGCACATCAAGTTTCGTGATTGCCAGGGTATCGACGCCGTTTACCTGCACTGCATAGCGCACCATCACCGCATCAAACCAGCCTACCCGTCGTAGCCGACCGGTCGTGGTGCCAACTTCTGCCCACGGTGTACCGATCTGACGCAGCGCATCAGCCACCGGCCCATCAACTTCGGTAGGGAACGGCCCTTCGCCAACGCGGGTTGTGTAGGCTTTTACCACCCCGATCACCGAATTGATATGCGTCGGGCCGATACCACTACCCTGACATGCACCGGCAGCCCCAGGTGGCGAGGAAGTCACGAAAGGATACGTACCGTGATCAATATCGAGCAACGCACCCTGCGCACCTTCAAGCAGAACCGGCAAATCCTTTCCCAATGCCCGATGAATGATTGGATGAACATCGGTGATATGATTGGCGAGCCGCCGTCCATACTCTAAATAGGTCAGATAGGTGTTGTGCAGCGAGAGCGGAGGGGCATTGTAGAGTTTGGTCAGCAGTCGATTCTTCTCTTCCAGTACTGTGCGCAGCCGGTTCAGCAGCGTCTCTTCGTGCAACAAGTCACCCATTCGAATCCCGGACCGACTCATCTTGTCGGCGTAAGCGGGTCCAATGCCACGACCGGTGGTACCAATCCGCCCTTCACCGCGTGCTTCCTCTTGCAACTGATCGAGCTGGATGTGATACGGCATGATCACATGTGCGCGATCACTGACAAACAATTTGGCGGTAGAAACACCGCGTGCTTCAAGATCCTCAATCTCTTTGATTAGTACTTCCGGATTCACCACTACGCCAGGGCCAATGACATTAACAATACCTGGATCAAAGATGCCAGAAGGCACCAGATGCAGTTTAAAGGTACCAAGATGGTTGACAACCGTATGTCCGGCATTATTGCCGCCACCGTAGCGAATGACCAGCCGCGCCCGCGCAGCCAGCAGATCGACCAGATGGCCTTTACCCTCATCGCCCCACTGAGCGCCAATTAATGCAACTACAGGCATCGCCTCTCTCCTGAAAGATTGATTCTGCTCCGAGTCAGGCGCTGATGACCGACTCGTTTTCTCTTTGACTCTACCAGACACATCATCTCTGCACGTTATCGCTGAGCACGCCAATCATGCACGCAGCGCCGCCCGCAGACCAGACAATGCTTCATCAACGTGCTGCGGCTCGATGATCAGGGGCGGGAGCAGGCGAATGACATCTTCACCAGCCGTAGCGACTAACAGACCGTGGCGATGAGCTGCTTCACGTACAGCACTTGCCGAACCGGCAATGCGCACACCGCGCATCAGGCCACGTCCGCGCAATTCGAGCACCTGATCGGCGTGTTCATTGGCGAAATCCTGCAACGCTTCATCGAGATAATTACTTACCTGCTGGACATGGGCCAGGAAAGCCGTATCGCTAATTTTGCGGAACACGACGGTGCCAACCGCAGTCGCCAGTGGATTACCGCCAAAGGTTGTGCCATGGTCGCCTGGATGAATGGTATCGGCAACGTGTTGGCCCATAAGCACCGCACCAATCGGCAGCCCACCGGCTAACGGTTTGGCTACCGTCATAATGTCTGGCTGAACACCGAGCTGCTCGTGTGCCCAGAGCGTGCCGGTACGACCAACCCCGCACTGAATTTCATCAAAGATCAGCAATGCGCCATAGCGCTGGCACAGTTCGCGCACTCCCTGCATAAAGGCCGGTTCAGCGGCACGCAGGCCACCCTCGCCCTGCACCGGCTCAACCACCACGGCACAGACATCATCGCCCATCACGGCTGCCAGTGAGTCCAGGTCATTGTAGCGGGCAAAGCGCACACCGGGCATCACCGGCATAAACGGCTCCCGGTATTTTTCACGAGCAGTAATGGCAACTGCGCCCATAGTACGCCCATGAAAACTACCGTCGAAGGCAACAATCGTTGTCTTGCCTTCGCCAACATGGGCACGAGCGTAGCGCCGTGAGAACTTAATCGCCCCCTCAATCGCTTCAGCTCCACTGTTGCAGAAAAACGCCTTGGCAAACGCCGGGCTGCTCTGCACCAGGAGCTTTGCCAGTTCAATTGCCGGTTGCGTGTGGTAGAGATTGGAAACGTGGATAAGGCGTTCAGCCTGATCATTGATCGCTTTCAGAACGTCACGGTCACCATAGCCAAGCGCATTCACCGCAATGCCGGCGACAAAATCGAGATACCGCCGACCTTCACTATCGTAAAGATACACCCCTTCGCCACGTTCAATGACGAAATCGGCGCGTACATAGCTCTGCAACAGATATTGGTGATCGGCTTGAATCAGTTCTGCGGCGCGTTCGCCGGTCATAGCATATCCTTTCCGTCGCGGTGGATGATATGTTCACAGGTGCAATTATACCACCGGCAGCAGAGTCGCTGTGGTAACGCCGGTTGTCTCTGAACGTTTGGTGGAAGGCGCACGACTGGCGGATAGTGCCGTATAACTGTGCTACACAGGGGCCGGTAATGCTTCCGTCCTCCACTGCTTCACAGGTAGTCCTAACCGAAAATCAACCTGTTGTACTATAGACGACACTTATCACTTTCGGTACGATGATTTGTAGTGGCATCTTCTTGAAAGCTGTGAGGTCTGCCGTGACAGCCGTCATCGTCCAACCTTCTCATCTCGATCCGCTCAACCAGATCATCACGCTGCTTGAGCAGCTTCGCAATCGTTTACCATTCGCCGAAGAGGAGTTGGTACGCCACACCCAGTTACGCGCTATTCTCGCCGAGCAACAGGAACGGAGTGCGGAAGCCCTGGCCGCATGGCGTGCTGCACTGACAACCCGCTGGGAGTGCGAGGTGCGTGCCCAGCGGCTCTATGCGCACGTGCGGCAACAGGTGCTCGATGTTGTTGGCACTGATACGCGATATTTACAACTCTTTGAACCAGACTCGGCAGCCGGTGCATTGACTGCGACCGATCTGCTGAACAGTTTGCGCCGTCTGGCCGTTGTGCTGAGTTTGATGCAGCCTGTTCCCTCTTTCTGTGAACAGGCACAGGCCAACATTCAGGATATGGCTTCCGAATTGCAGGCTGCTATTCAGCACGCCGAACAGTGCGAAGAAGAGCGTCGCCGGGTGCAGGCTGAACAGCGCCTGTTACTCGATTTGTGCCATCGTTCGTACCGCCGGACACGACAGCGGATTGCCAGGCATCTAGGCGGATGACGTATTGCTAGGCTGCCGGCACTTTCGGGGCCAGTTGGGCCAGTTCGCGGCGTAGCTGATTGATGCGGGCAATCGTGTTACGCTCGTCACCAACACCGGTGGCCAGATGATGCTTTTTATGCGCCAGTTCTGCACAGGCTTCATAAAAACGACTGGCGGTGGCGTTGCGCAGCCGGTTGCGGAGCTGACCACTGAATGATTTCGCAGCATTGTAATGACCCGGTGCAATAATGCCGGCCATCACCTCTTCTGCCAGATAGGTGGCAATGTGATGCTGCTCGCGCCGAATCTCCCAGATCACCAGGCCGAGGACGACGATCCAGGACGACCAGTCGACCAGTAATGTCAGGCCGAGGCCGGTGAGGCCAAACTCACCGGCCAGGAATACAGCCATGGTGTTGTGGAGAGCGTGCAGGCAGACTGCCAGCAGCCAACCGGCAAAGGGGGAAATGAAACGAATAAAGCGGTTCGGGTGCAGCCGCGACATTGCCAGCCCCAGGCCGATCCAGGCAGTATACACAGCGTGGCCCCATCCGCCGAGAATGACGCGCAAGATAAAGAGGGAGATTAAACCGCCAACCCCACTCTCCTGATAGCCCATGAAGTAGAGGTAGAGCAGGTTTTCAGTGGCGGCAAAGCCTAATGCGGTGATAGCAGCGTACAGCATTCCATCGAGCCGCGAATCGAACTCTTCGGGGAAGGCGAGCATGATAATAACAACGGCAATCCCCTTCAGACTCTCCTCTACCAGCGGCGCCAGTAGGGTTGTGCCGGCAACTTCAGCAGAGGCTTCCCCAATGAAGATGGAAAGCGAGACCTGCGCCAGCCCTGTCCAGACGATGGCGCCAAGAGTTGCGACAAATGCACCCCAGATGAATGCCCCAAACAGTAACCGGCGTGGCTCTTTCTCAAACCGGTCAAGCCAGTAAGCAATTGCAGCGTAGATGAATGCCGGCACAAAGCTGAGGATGGCAGCAGCGACAAACCCGATCATAGGACACCCTTCGTGCTCGGTATGGTTCCCCCTAAACGCGCGTCAATGCGGGTGGCGGTATCGAGTGCCCGCCCGAACGCTTTGAACAGCGCCTCGATCTTGTGATGGTCGTTGCGCCCGTACATCACCTGTGCGTGGAGATTGAAACGACCGTTGAAGGCAACACTCTCAAACAAATGGGCCACCAGATCGGTACCGAGCTGTCCTACGCGCATTGTAACAAAATCAGCCTGTACCACACAGTACGGTCGGCCACCAAGATCGACAGCAACCAGCACCAGGGCTTCGTCCATCGGCACAAAGCTGTGTGCGGTACGTACAATGCCGGCCCGCTCACCGAGCGCCTGATTAATGGCCCGACCCAGGCAAATACACACGTCTTCGGCAGTGTGATGCTCATCAATGTGGAGATCGCCCTGCGCCCGCACCTGAAGGTCGAACAAGCCATGGCGTGCCCACAACGTCAGCATATGGTCAAGAAAACCGATACCGGTCTGCACATCAGCCTGTCCACTACCATCGATGGTGAGGGTAAGGGTAATATTTGTCTCACCGGTCACCCGCTCAATGGTCGCCCGCCGGATTCTATTCACTACGCTGCTGACTTCGCTCACTGCTAAATCCCTCCGGGTAACGTCGTCGCAGTTTCTCGATATTGGCCGCCATGACGGTACTCAAGCGAACATCAAGTGCATCGCAGACCAGAGCCGCATACCAGAGAATATCGCCCAACTCTTTCAATAATTCTTCACGATTGAGTGGATGACCGTGAAACAGATGTTTTTTCACGGTGTCGGCGAACTCACCGGCCTCGCCACTCAGGCCAAGCGCCGCATTGGTCAGACGCTCGCACGGTGTCAGACCGGCAGCCAGCGTGCGCATTGCCAGTTCTTGATAGTTATCGGCGTTCATGACGACTCCTCGCCAGCAATGAGGCTTAACAGTTCGGGTAAGACATAGCGATTGCTGCCAATGCCTTCGTTGTGGTAAATGGTCGGCACACCCTGCCAGTCGGTGTAGGCGCCACCAGCTTCGCTCAAAATCGGCAGCAGTGCCGCAGCATCCCAGACGTTCATGGCCGGATCGAGCGCAACTTCGGCGCGACCGGTGGCTACCAGAACGTAGCCGTAGCAATCGCCCCAGGTGCGGAACAGGCCAGCACGCTGCAGAATACGCTGAAAAGCTTCTGATCGGTTGTAGCGTTCGTAGCCGTGAGCCACCGTCCCGACGACCAGACTCTCGCGCAGGCTGGAGACAGACGACACCCGACAGGGTTGATTGTTCCAGTAACAACCCAAACCCTGCGCGGCGGCCACAGTTTCGGCCAGCGCTGGGATATGGATGACACCGAGCACGGGTTCACCTTCCCGCAACAATCCAATCAGCACTCCGTAGAGTGGCACGCCCCGCACAAAACTTTTCGTACCGTCAATCGGATCAAGTACCCAGCGGTAGGTAGCGTGTTCACTCCCGGTCAGACCATCTTCTTCACCAAGGACGGCGTGATCAGGGTAGGCCGCCTGAATCGCGGCGCGCAGATGACGCTCGGCCTCCCGATCAGCAATCGTCACCGGCGACTCATCGGCTTTGTGTTCAACAGTGACACCACGCTGAAAATAGCGCAGCGTGATCTGGCCGGCCTCGTATGCAATCTGGCGGGCAAAGTCAAGCGTGCGGGCAAGAGATGTGCTCATCGGGTCACCTCAGCAAGCATCGTGATCAGCGCATCTGTCTGGGCAGGAGTACCGACGCTGATCCGAATATAGCCATTGAGCAGCGGTGTCTGATAATGGCGCACCAACACCCCACGCCGTTCGAGCGCTAGTTTGAGTTCACGCGCATCACGCCCTTCGACCCGACAGAGGATGAAATTCGCTACACTTGGGAAAGGGGTGAGAAACGGAAACGTGCCGAGATGCTGAAACAGACGCTCACGTTCGGCAACGATAGCCTGCACCCGCGCCCGCAATTCGCTAGCGACAGCCAGTGAAGCCACAGCCGCAGCCTGGGCAGCAACCGAGACATTGTACGGTTGCTTAATCTTCCAGAGTTGCTCACTCAACCAGCGTGGGAACAGGCCATAGCCTACGCGCAACCCGGCCAGACCGGCCCACTTGCTGAATGTGCGGAGAATAGCCAGATTTGGATATCGGTCGAGCAGATCACTCGCACCGACCGGTGCATGCTCTGGCTCAGCAAACTCAATGTACGCCTCATCAACAACCACCAGCAGTGGCAATTCAAGAATCTGGAGTAGTTCGCTGCGTGGCAGCGGGTTGCCGGTGGGATTGTTAGGCGAGGTAAGGAAGATGGCTTTGGCACCCTGCGCTGCTGCCCGGGCAATGGCCGGCAGATCAAGACTGAAATCGGCACGGCGCGGGATACTGATCACCCGCCCACCGCAGATACCGGCATCAAACCGGTACATGCCGAAGGTAGGTGGACAATCGATGATCGCATCGCCGGGACTGATAATCAGGCGTAAAACCAGGTCGATCAATTCATCGGCACCGGCTCCGCAGAGGATTTCTTCCGCTGACCGACCGGTGTAATCGGCCAGCGCCTTCCGCAGCGCCGTCTGCTCTGGGTCGGGATATATATGGTAGGTTGCAGTCGCCTGAAGTGCGGCCAGCGCTGCCGGTGCCGGGCCGTAGGGGTTTTCATTCGCATCGAGCTTGACAATCTGCGCCACCGGCAGGCCAAGACGATCAGCCAGCACGTCTAGCGGTACAATCGGGGTATATGCTTCCAGATCGGCAATCTCAGGACGTATCAAACCGGACAGAACCGACATCATAGTAACTCCATAGTGACGAGGGAGCGCATACCAGCGAGTATGATACCACAGACACAACAGCTACGTGGTATAATTCAAGCCTTGAATAGTTGAATTGAGGGAGGAAGCAATGACCCCACGAGCACTGGATCGGCGCGCAGCGTTGCGGGCCGAACTGCTCGGTCTCGTGCGAGAGCATGTGCCCGACGAAGCTATTGAAGCGCAGATCGAAGCACTGTTGGCCGAGGTATTGGCTGAAGAACCCGTTGTCGAACCACAGCCGGTTGTAACCGATCATCTTCCCCCTGACCAGCGCATTGTGGTGACCGGTCTGGGCGTCATCTCGCCGTTTGGGGTTGGTGTTGAGCCATTTTGGGCCGGTCTCGTTGGCGGGCGTAGTGCGATTGGTCGCATCACCTTTTTCGATCCGAGTGATTATCCCTGTCAACTGGCAGGCCAGGTAAACGATTTTCATCCACAGGAGTTCATGGATGCGAAAGAGGCGCGCCGGATGTCCCGCGCTAGTCAGATGGCCGTAGCCGCTGCCCGGATGGCCCTTGACCACGCTCGCCTGCCGCTCGAACGTATGGCACGCGATGAGATCGGTGTTCTGATCGCCAGCGGGACTACCTCGATGCCCGATGTAGAACAGGCTGTCATCACACTGATCCAGCGTGGTGGCATGAAAATTAGTCCATTTTTCATTCCGGCAGCCCTGCCGAATATGCCCTCCAGCCAGGTCGCCATTCATTTCGGTTTACGTGGCTACACAACCGCGATCTGTACCGCATGTGCTGCCGGTGCGCAGGCAATCGGCGAGGCGGCAGAGGTCATTCGGCGCGGTGATGCCGAAGTGATGCTGGCCGGCGGTGCCGAAGCTCCCATCACTGCCCTCAGCCTGGGTGCATTCTGTGTCATGCGCGCTTTGAGTACGCGCAGTAACCATGAGCCGACACGGGCGTCGCGTCCGTTTGATGTGCTGCGCGATGGCTTTGTTCCCGGCGAAGGGGCAGCCGTGCTGGTGCTTGAACGTCTGAGCAGTGCCCAGCGGCGTGGCGCGCCAATTCTGGCCGAGCTGATCGGGTATGGTGTCTCTGCCGATGCCTATCACGTCACTGCTCCCGATCCAGATGGCGAAGGGGCGGCGCTGGCAATCCGGCGGGCATTGCAACAGGCCCGACTGGCACCGCAACAGGTTGATTACATCAATGCTCACGCCACTAGTACACCGGCGGGTGACATCGCGGAAACCAGAGCGATCAAACAGGTGTTCGATGAATATGCGTACAGTGTGCCGATCAGTTCGATCAAATCGATGATCGGGCATCTCACCGGTGCTGCCGGCGCAGTTGAGGCAGCAGCCACCATTCTGGCGCTGCACCACGGTCAGATTCCACCCACCATTAACCTCGAACATCCCGATCCCGAATGCGATCTCGATTATGTGCCGAATGTTGCTCGTCAGGCAGCCATTCAGGTCGCAATCTCGAATTCGTTCGGGTTTGGCGGGGTGAATGCGGTGCTGGCCTTCCGCAAAATGCCGTGAGCGGATACAATGGTATAGATGGATCACGGCATCCGCTTGCTGTGCAATCTGTTGCCATCAGCCTGCAAACGATGATTACCTGATATGTGGCATGTGTACGGTCACGAATGGGCCATTGAACAGCTCCGCAGTAACATCCGCGGCCAACAGGTAGCCCACGCCTACCTCTTTGCCGGGCCACAAGGACTCGGTAAATCGCTGCTGGCGTTGCGCATGGCGCAGGCGCTGCTGTGCGAACGGCAGACCGGTGATCCCTGTTTGCAATGCCGTTCCTGTCGCCGTATCGAGCACGGCAGCCATCCCGATGTCCGCATTGCCGGGATGGAAACCCAGGCCGCAGCCGCCAAAGCCGAAGATGCCGTGCGCCAGAAAGAGCTGAAAATTGCCACGATCCGCGAGTGGCAACGCGATCTGGCCTTGCGCCCATACGAGGCGCCGCGCCGCGTGCTGATCCTCCACGACGCCGACCGCCTCAGCGAAGAGGCGGCAAATGCGATGCTGAAGACGCTGGAAGAACCACCAGATTACGCGACGCTGCTGCTGGTGGCGCATAGCAATGAGTTGCTGCCGACCATCGTCTCGCGCTGTCGGGTGCTGCGATTACGACCGTTGCCACGGGAGCAGGTAGCGAGCGCACTTCGTGATCAGGGTGCATCCAAAGACCAGGCTGAAATACTGGCCGCCTGGAGTAACGGGCGGATTGGCTGGGCCATCAATTTATTTAACGATCCGTCTGCACAGACTGCACGTCGTGAGTGTCTGGATGCGTTAATCGCGCTATCCTCAGCCCCGATCACGACCGGTCTGCAATGGGCTGAAGAACGGGCCAAAGAATACCGGGCCGGCGATCAGGCAACCGTCTTGATGTGGCTCGAATTGTGGCAGAGCTGGTGGCGTGACGTGATGTATGTTGCTGCCAGCTGTGATGAAGCTATCACCAACATTGATCGTCGGACTGAATTGGCAGCTCTGGCCGGTCGGGTTACACCGGCAACGGCGTTTGCTTTTCTCCAACAGATCATGACGGTGAGCCGGCAATTGCTGGAAAACGTCAACCCGCAACTGGCGCTTGAACACCTCGTCTTGCACATACCGCACTCTGGCTGACGGAGGAAGGCATGCATCACCCATCGATCTTCGATCTTCATGCAGCAGTCATTGACGACTATCGTATATTTGTCGAGTCGTTTATCCGCATTGCTGATGATCGGATTCGGGCCTCGGTTGAGGAGAAACTTGCCCGGCAGGAACTCTGGCCAGAGCCACTCGTTCAGCTCAGCCCAACCTACAAGATGGCGCAAACCGTCGATGATCTGGAGCAGGCCGGGATGATCAGACCGGAAACTGCTCACTTCTTTCGTACAGTTTCGAATGCACCGTTTCATCTCTATCAACACCAGTACGAGGCGGTTGCACGCGCTGCTCGCGGCGAGAGTTTTGTGGTGACTAGCGGCACCGGTTCAGGCAAAAGTACCTGCTACTTTCTGCCCATTATTGATGATCTGCTGCGCCAGACCAAACCTGTCAGCGGCGTGCAGGCGCTGATCATCTATCCGATGAACGCACTGGTCAACTCGCAAGAGCAGGCTCTGCGCCGCCTTGCCGACCAGTATCGCGTGCAGTACGGCCGTGAATTCCCGATCCGCTTTGCCCGTTATACTGGTGAAACCAGCGAAGAACTACGGCAAGAACTCCGTCGTCACCCACCCCACATTCTGTTGACAAACTATGTCATGGCAGAATTGATGCTGGTGCGTCCTGACGACCAGAAGCTGATCGGCGAGACGATGAAGGGGTTGCACTTCCTGGTCTTCGACGAATTGCATACCTATCGTGGCCGCCAGGGCGCCGATGTTGCGATGCTGATCCGTCGCCTCAAACAGCGCTGCGCCGCCCCTGACATCCGCCATATCGGGACATCGGCAACGATGGTAGCCGGCTCAGAGGCATCTGCTGAAGAGCGACGGCGAGTGGTGGCCGAATTCGCTTCCCGTTTCTTTGCCCATCCGATCAGCGCCGATCAGGTGATTGAAGAGACGCTTGAGCCACTGACGATTGGTGGTCAACCGACGGAAGCCGAGTTACGCACAGCCTTGACCGAACCTCTCCCGGCAAGCGACAATCTGCTGCCCTGGGAAGCGTTGCGCCGCCATCCACTCGCCCGCTGGCTCGAATACGCACTGGGCATCCAGACCGATACCGATGGCCGGCTGGTACGTCGCCCGCCGCGTACCTTGAGCGATGCGGCCAGTGAACTGGCCGAAATGATCGGTTGCACTCCAGAGGCGAGCCGCAAGGCGATCCAGCACATGCTAGAGGAGGGGAGTGCCATGCAGCGCCCTGACGGTCGCCGGGCGTTTGCCTTTAAGTTACACCAGTTTATCGCCCAAAGTCACCGGGTGTATGCCAGCCTGGAAGATCGCCAGACCCGCCAGATTCAGCTCGAAGGCGTGCTGCGCAATCAACAGGGCCAGCTCCTGTTCCCTCTTGTCTTCTGCCGTCATTGTGGTCAGGAGTATTACGATATTGTGTTGAAAGAGAAACGGCAGGCAGTCCCACTCCTTGACTTACGGATGTATGAGAACGACCGCAGCGCCCGTCCGGGATATTTGATGCTGGCTCACGAATCTGATGACTGGAGCGAGGAAAAACTACCTGACGAGTGGCTTAATGCCAGAGGCCTGTTGGACAAGAAATGGAAATCGCGGGTACCGATAAAGATGTGGGTGCAGCCTGACGGTAATTGTAGCGAGTATCCACTTCCCAACAGCCAGCCCATGTGGTTTCAAGAGCGGCCCTTTACCATTTGCCTGAATTGTGGTGAATGGTATGACGGACGGGCGACAGAGTATACCAAACTCAGCACCCTCTCCAGCGAGAATGTATCAAGTGCGACTTCAATCCTCGCCATTTCGCTGTTGCAGCATGCGCAACGTACCGGAGCCGCCAGCAACCGCTTGCTCTCGTTTGTTGACAACCGTCAGGACGCCGCGTTGCAGGCCGGTCACTTTAACGACCTCATCCATATTACTGTAATCCGGGCAGCACTGGTGGAAGCGTTACAATCCCATGGTGAACTGAGAGACAGTAACGTTGCGGAAGAGGTTGTCAAATATACCACTCTACAGCTCTCCGACATTGCCAGGAATAGTGCGCTGCGTAGTAATGCGCCAATGGCAAAGGAAGTATGGAAGACCTTCACCGATCTGGTGGAATACTGGCTGTACGAAGACCTGCAACGCGGCTGGCGCAGCATCGTTCAACCCAATCTTGAGCAACTCAAGCTGCTCAAGATTGCTTACACCGGACTCGATGAATTTTGCACCGACGACACAATCTGGCAGGGTGTGTTGCAGCGCATTCCGGTGGATCAACGAACGACAATTGTGAACAGGGTGCTTGATGCTATGCGGCAGCGGCGGGCAATCAGTGTGCGCTGGTTGCAAGAAGAGAATCAGGGTGAGCTGACCAGACGGATAACGAATCATCTGAATGAATTTTGGGGATTTGATGCAGACGATGCGAGCGGTCTCCAGCCTGCAACCTGTGCCGTAGTACGCGGACAGGCCAGCAAGCCGATTAATGGCATCTCGCTCGGCCCCCGTAGCCGCCTGGGACGGGACATACGCAAGAAGCTCAATCTGCAACCAGATGAATACATCACGTTGATGAAAGCACTCCTTGATGAGCTGGCAGGGTATGGACTAGTCGTCCGCCTGGAGCCAATCGCCGATCACCAGCGCTTTCAGCTCAACGCAGCCTGTCTACGCTGGTGCAAGGGTGATGGTCTACAACTAATATCGGCAGATCACCCATCCTCAGATCAGAACGGTGTGCAAAAGGAACGATCCAATCGCTTCTTCCGTCAGTTCTACCTGCAAAAGGCGCAATCACTGGCCTCATTGGAAGCTCGCGAACATACAGCGCAGGTCGTGGCGCCGGGTGAACGCGAGCGTCGTGAGAAGCGCTTCCGCTGGACGGAAGCGGAACGAAACGATCCAGGCATCAATCGGCCTCTCCCCTTCCTGGTTTGTTCGCCAACGATGGAACTGGGCATTGACATCGCCGACCTGGAACTGGTACATCTGCGCAATGTGCCACCAACCCCAGCCAACTACGCCCAGCGTAGTGGACGGGCCGGACGCCAGGGCCAGCCGGGGTTGATTATCACCTACTGTCGTGCCAACCGTCCCCACGACCAGTACTTCTTTCGTCGCCGCCACGAGATGGTAGCCGGTAGTGTCCAGGCACCGCGCATTGATCTGACGAGTGAGGCGTTGGTACGTGCCCATCTGCACGCGATCTGGCTGGCCGCAGTCCGCCTACCGCTGGGGCATTCGATTGGCGATATAATCGATCTCGACCAGCCAGACCTGCCCCTCACCCCGAACACGCTCCACCAGATTCGACTATCACCGGCACACCTGCGTGACGTGCGTGAACAGATTGAGTCGGCGCTGTTGAGCGATGATCTCAGAAGTATCGCACCGTGGTACAGTGAACGCTGGCTGGAAGACGCTCTCAACGAAGCGCCAGAGCGGTTTGATCGGGCGTTTGATCGCTGGCGCGAATTGTACCGCATTGCCATACGACAATCATCTGAAGCGAACAATCTCTTGTATAGCCGCGATAAAAAAGTGCGGGATCAAGGCAAACGGCTCCTGGATGAAGCACTGCGCCAGCGCAACCTGCTCCTGCAAGACAATGTTGCCAGCGAGGAGAGCGATTTCTACCCCTACCGCTACCTGGCTACCGAAGGCTTCCTGCCCGGCTACAACTTCCCGGCTCTGCCGGTGCGTGCGTGGATCAAACGTGGTGATGGTGAGTTCATCCCGCGCCCACGGGTGCTCGGACTACGCGAATTCGCGCCGCACAACTACATCTACCACGAAGGCGCCAAATGGGAAGTGGTCAGTTTTCGTACTGCGGCTGATGGCCTGCACAATCGCCGCTCAGCACGCAAACTCTGCTACACGTGCGGAACATTTACCGATCCCGGTGATGATCGCTGTCCGGTGTGCGAAACGCTATTCGATGGCAAGAACAGCTACCTGGCGACCCTGCTCGATATGCCGAATGTGACAACCCGGCGCCGTGAGCGTATCACGTCTGAAGAGGAAGAACGGCGGCGGCGCGGTTTCGATACTCTGACCACCTTCCGTTTTGCGCCCAACAATGCCCATCAGATGAAGGCGCATATTGTCAACGCCACCGATCTCCTGTTTGAGCTGACATATGCCCCGGCAGCAACCATCCTCACCATCAATCGGGGCTGGTTAGCCGGCAAAGAGTCTGGCTTCCTCGTCAATCTCGACACCGGCGACATCGTCAGCGAACAAGACCTGCTGGACGATATTGGGCCGCCACGTGCGAAACCACCAGGTGAGCGGGTCTTTATCAGCGCCCAGGAAACGCAAAACATCCTGATGATGCGGTTTATCGGTCAGCAGACAGGTATCGCGGCGACCAATTGGATTAGCCTGAAGCATGCGTTACGCTTTGGCCTGGTCGAGACATTCCAACTCGATGCGGATGAAATCGGGATCGAAGTTGTTGGCCGTGACCAATGGCAATCGCTCCTGTTCATCGAGAAGAGTGAAGGTGGCGTTGGCGTGCTCCGACGGCTGATCGAAGAAACAGCCGCTTTTCCACGCATGATTCGTGCTGTCCTGGAGCTGTGCCACTTTACGGTAGACGGTCAGGATACGAAACCGGAATGCACGGCGGCATGCTACGACTGCCTGCTCAGTTTCTCGAACCAACACGAGATTTTACAGATCAACCGGCATGCTATTCGTGATCTCCTGGTGGCCCTGAGTCAGGCAGAACTGCGGCGCGAAAGCAACCGGCGTTCGTATATTGAACACCTGGAGTTCTTACTATCGCGCATCGATCCGCAATCCGACCTGGAGCACCGCTTCCTAAGAATGCTCAAGGCGCACAATGCCCGTCTCCCTGACAATGCGCAAGAACGGATCATTGAACTGAATTGTGTTGCCGATTTCTTTTACGACCCAAACGTCTGCGTCTTTTGCGATGGCAGCGTCCACGACGAACCAACCCAACAGGCGCTTGATAGTCGGATTCGACGCGATCTACGCGCACACGGTTATCGAGTCATCGTTATCCGGCATGATCGCGATTTAGAGGAACAGATTCGATCATACCCTGACGTATTTGGTATCAGCGGATGAATTGATGGCGCAATCCAACGCTCGCTCCCTGCCAGACAGCCACGCACTGGTAGAGAGCACAGGTACCGGAGTCGAGTTATGTTGCCGCTGCTGAGCGTGCGCGAATTACATGTGGTCTTCGGCGCCAAACCGATCTTGAGCGGGATCATGTTTGATTTACGCCCAGGTGAGATTTTGGGCGTGGTCGGCTTGCGCAGCGCCGGTAAGTCGGTTCTTTTACAAGTCCTGGCCGGCATCTACCCGCCAACCACCGGCGAAGTTCAGATCGATGGTATACCACTGGCCTGGAAAGCCCAATCTGCGCAGCGCCTGGGGATTGAGTTCGTCCCCCAAACCCCGCCATTGGTCGAGATCATGCCGGTGCTGAACAATATCTTCCTTGGACGCGAGCGAGGCAACCGTCGGCTCAATCAGGCTACGATGGCGACTATCGCTTATCAGTGGCTTGACCGGTTTGGGTTACCGCCGGGACTGGCCCATCAGCAAACGGCTGACCTGACCGAAGAGGAGCGGCAACTGATCGCGCTCATCCGGGCTTTCGTGCGGCCTGTCCGGCTGTTGATCCTTGATGAAGCATTCTCGGCACTGAGCTTTATGCGCCAGCAAGCCGTCTTGCACTATCTGCGCGAACTGGCGGCAACCGGCGTCGGCATTATCTTTAGCAGTGACGACCTTAATCTCATTTTCAGCATCACCAACCGCATCCTGGTCTTGTATCAGGGGCGTCAGGCCGCACTGCAAACGACCGGTAATACGACCCCGCGCGATATTGTCGAGCTGATGGTTGGTTCGGTACGTCAGGAACGAGTCACACCGCTGATTTGGGCCTTTGAAAACTACTATCAGGCTCAGCAACAGGCCGAGATATTGCGTCAGCGCCAGCAACAATTGCAACACAACCTAGACGAACAAGACTCGCTGAATCGGGAACTGGTACGGCAATTACAAACCCAAATGATCGCCCTGGATCAGCTCAATCGGGCTTTGCAAGAGGCAAATCATCGCCTGATTGACGAACGTGAAGCCGAACGCAAAGCCCTGGCCCGTGAACTGCACGACCAGGTCATTCAAGACCTGCTCAGCTTCAATTATCAGCTTGAGCACGTCGAAGAGGAGATTGACCAGGAAAGCATCCTGGAAGAATTGCAGCATATCCGGCGGGGCATCCGGGAAGTTGTCGCCATGCTGCGCCAGATGTGCAGCGATCTGCGTCCTCCCACCCTGGATAGTCATGGTCTGGCGGCTGCCCTCCGCTCTCTGGTAAGTCAGTGGAGTGAGCAAACCGGTATTCGCGTTGAGTTGAAGATCGCTGAACCGTTAGAACGCTGGTCAGAGACCATCGAACTCACCGTCTTTCGGATTGTGCAAGAGGGGCTTAACAATGTGCGAAAGCATGCTCGTGCGACGCAGGTCGTGCTTGAGGTGCGCCGGACATCAGCAGCGGGGATTACGGTTCGCTTAGCCGACAATGGCAAAGGGATGGCTACCCCACCCGATCTGCGCAGCCTTTCAGAGCAAAAACACTTTGGCCTGATCAGCATTAGCGAACGAGTTTCCCTCTTACGCGGCACCCTGCGGATCGGCCCCTCGGCATGGGGAGGATTAGAGTTACAGGTTGAAATCCCCAATCCGGCACCCTTCCCGACAACCGAAGGGATTGGGGTGGTTTAGAGAACTTTCCGCTTACGGCGCAGCGCATCCTCAACTACCTGGCGCACCGTAGCGGCGTCGAGGTCTTTTTTGTCGAGAAATGCTATGGCTCCTGCCTCCAGCCCCAGACGGCGAAACTCGCGATCAGGGTAGGCACTAATCAAGATCACGCGCACGTCGGCCTGAGACATTTTGATGCGGCGTAGGCATTGAATCCCGTCACCGTCATTCAAAATAACATCAACAAACACCAGATCGGGCGTGATCTGTTGAAGTAAGCGAACTGCCTGATGACAATCTTCAGCCTCGTAAAGCTGCGCTTCGCCACAGGCTTTGCCGATCATCCGCTTCAATTGCGCACGATACCGTTCGTTATCGTCAACGACCAGCACGGTCAACGGTGAGACACCGCTAACTACGGACTCACGGTTCTGGGCCGCTTCGTAACCGGTTTCAGCCAGTAGTTCAGGGTGATGAATAGCGAATTGATACGCCTCAAGCCGGCTACTCACATGAATAGCACGGTAGAGTGCTGTCAGATGGTTCTCGATGGTCTTGACACTCAGATCCATTTCTTGCGCCATCCGCCGGTTGTCGTAGCCCTGGACAATCAGGCGCAAGAGTTCGCGTTGGCGCCGGGTCAGCGTGACATGCGGTGAGCGGGTAATCTGTGGTGCTGCCTGAATAATACGGTTTAAGAGTGGGCTGGAAATCCAATTCCCGCCGGCCATAATGCGTTGCACCGCCAGTTGCAGATCGCTGAGGGGCTGATCCTTGAGGTGATAGCCATTCACACCAGCCGCCAGCAGACCGACCACATAGGACTGATCGTCGTAGGCACTGACAACCAGAATCTTCATTGCCGGATAGGTAGCGTGAATCTGACGAATTGTGGCAATTGGCTCAAAATCAGGCATAGCGACATCAACGACCAGCAGATCGGGGTGGTGTTGCGCCAGCACGGCCAGTAATTGCGGCCCATCAGCCGCCTCACCAACCACCTCACACTCCGGTAGACTAGCCAGCGCGCTCCGCAATCCGGCGCGCACTACCGCGTGATCATCGGCCACCACAACGCGCGTTGTTCCCATTGCCAATGCCTCACTACAATCCCAACCCAGGAATTATCTCCGCTTCATTGCCAGTAGTTGTTCATTAAGATAAATGATATTATCCCCGAAAAAGGATTGTGAGGCAAATAGGGGTAACTCGGAGCAATGTTGTAGAACCTGTTTCAAAAATGTCTGCTTAACAGCATATTGTAGAACCTGTTTCAAAAAACATCTCCTATGAAGGTATCTCATTCATTGCCGACCAATGCTATGTTCGTGATGGGCACACCCGGCATCCGCGTGACCAGTCGGGTCAACGACGCGACACACGATATGGCGTGTGTACGGCTGGCGCGGCAGCATGGCTGCCGCACTCCAAACGACGCCACACGCGGATGATGAGCGAACAAGACAA
>NZ_DAOUBI010000169.1:0-34646 GCF_034432675.1 Chloroflexus sp.
CACGAACAGAAAGCGGATGATAGCAGCGGAGGTAGCCGTTGGATCAGACCATTGGGAAGACGTCCAGCCTTCACACCAGCGGCCATGGCCAGCCCCTGCCGGCGGTGGCGAGGATGCCGGCACGCAGGCTGGAAGCCTGCGCCACGGGGAGCACTTGCAGCCTGACCTAACGCAGCGCAACATGTGGGTAATGCATAGCAACGGGGGGAGGCCGGGAGGGGGGCCGGGATTGCGGTACGCGACAATCAGTATGGAGCACGCCCACCCCCACTCCCCACTCCAACTTATTGTGCTGCTACGACCAATGCAATCCCGCTCGCCCGATAATCCGGCCATTCCGCCTGCGGTGCAAAACTGACAATAATCGCAGTGGACGTCAGCCGCACAACCCCGGCAATCGCGCTGCCATCAGAACGCTGACCCTTGAAGGCAATAAGCTGACTCCCATCGGGAAGCTGATAAGGCGACTCGGCATCAGCCACCGTCACCCAATCGGCAACCGTCTGCGCCCAACCCGCCGCACTCAGCAACGAGGCATCGGCAACGGTACGCCGCCCAATAAATCGCCCGTTGGCCGTCGCCATCAGATCAGATCCCTGCGCCAGCGGCAACAGTTCCCAATCAGCCGGAAACCGGATCGTCCCGCTTGCCGTCTGTGCGGTCACCAGATCGGCCGGTGCCCAGATCAATGGACTAGCATAATCCACCGCGGTCGTCAGGCGCAGCTGCGGCGTACCCTGGGGCAAGATCTGCCAGATTTCTCCCATTGCCGCATTGGAATACAGGGGATTGTTGGCATCGGCAGTTGGATTCCAGGCTGCCGGTGCCAGTACCGCCAGCGAACTGCCGTCGGGCGACCAGGCTGCGGCGACAATCCGCGGAATCCGGGCGATCAACTGACCGCGCAACGTCAGATCACCACCCGGCAAAAACTCAGTGCGCTCACCACGCAGTTCAACCAGATACAGCTTCCAGATGTCGTACCCGGTAAATCCGCGCGCATCACTAAAGTTGTACTCGACAATCGCTACTCGTTCTCCATCAGGCGCAAATGCCGGTGGCCAATGCCAGCCCGCCCCGGCCAGAACCGGCTCACCCCCACCTGCGCTACTATCGGCAATCATTGTCAGATTTATATCAACCAGAGCCTGATAACCGAGAAACCGCTGATAAGCCAACTCTCGTGCATCGGGTGACCAGGCCGGCGCGTAGACGAGATAGCCCTGATCAGGCGATCCGTCTGCCGTCGCCGGGTTCCAGGCATTAGCACCGGCCCGGTTCACCAACTGAATAGCGTTCGTCTGACCGGAAAAGGGCAGGAAGGCAGGTTGCGTCGTTGGTGGCGTTGCATACGCCAGCCGCCGACCATCCGAGGCAAAGGTGGGATCACAGCCGGGGCCAATCGTGCGCTCGGTTGCAGAAGGAAGATCAACGATGTACACCGTAGCGGCTGTGCACCAGCGACTCCAACGCTCCCAATCAAACGGCAACACCGGTGCTTCAGATGCCGCTGCATAAGCAAGCGACAACCCATCAGATGTCCAGCTCAGCCCGTAGGCAATGCGGTTATTCACGACACTGCGCACAGCACTGCTCGCCCGATCCACAATACTGATACCCTGATCATTGGCGATGGCAATCTGCCGACCAGATGCATCAACCGCCCAATCGCGCACCCCGCTTGCCAGAACTCGCTCCTGACCACTAGCTGGTTCAAGCGCAACCAGCGATCCGTTACGCAGAAACATAATTTCGGCGGGATAGGCCGGCACAACCACATCCGGTTGCGCAATTGTCGTTGGCGTTGGCGGAACAGCCGTCGCAACCGGCGAGGCAGCCGCTACCGTTGGGGTGAGGGTTGGCACAGCGGTGGGCAGACTATTTGTTGGCGTGGTTACGACAATAGTTGGTGATGCGGATGGCAGCGGCGATGACTCTGGCGAAGGTGGCACCGTCGCCGCTGCACATCCGGCCAGGATAAACAAGCACAACAACCAGAGACGGTGCTGCATGAGCGTTCTCCCTTCTACCCTGCAGAATACGCAACGTGTTTGTCATCATCTATCCCGACCAGCAGACAGCCATCAGGAGTTCTTCTGTTATCCTGCATCAGAAGCAGATCCATCTTCTCTTCACTTATCATGATGAACGAGAATGCGCAGCAGTTCCCACAACAACAAAGGGTATCGCGAGACGCCTGCATCGCGACACCCCAAGTCTTCAGTGTCAAGCCTCACCAGCTACTGCTGCGTCAACGTGGCGACATCAACCAGAATCTCAATCTTACCTGCCGCTTCAGCCGAACTGCGCAGCTCTGCCACCCAGGGCAGGAAGGTCGCGCTAAATGCCTCCTGGCCGGCCTGGGTCTCCAGGAGAGCCCGATCAGTAAACGAGCGCACTTCGGGGCCTTCGGTTACTTCGATGATATGCCAGCCAAAATCGGTTTGCACGAGGCGCAACTCACCGGACTGCATGCTGAACACCGCTTCTTCAAACGGTTCCACGTAGACACCCCGCGGTGCCCATCCCAGATCACCACCCTGCGCTGCCGATCCCGGATCATCAGAACGTGCCCGGGCCAACGCAGCGAAATCGGCTCCACCCTGCAATTCGGCCAGGATAGCCTCGGCAGTTGCCTTCCGGCTCTCGGCCTCCTCCGGAGTCGCCGCTACCAGAATATGACGGGTGCGCACCTGCTCTGCCGTAGTGTGCTTGAGCAGCATCTGCTCGATAAGAAAATCACGGCGTAGCAGCCGACGTAATTCCTCCTCGTCAGCGATATTATTACTTTGCAAAAACGCTAGAAACTGCGCTTCATCACCACTGGCCTGCGCGAGGCGTAACTGCTCGACCTGACTATCAATAACCGCCTCATCAACCGTTGCCCCTTCGGCCAGGGCTGCCTGCACAACCAGCTCGACATCGATCATTTGGTCGATCAGGTTCTGCGCATCAGCACCGGGCAAATAGAGCCGGTCAAAATCGCGCCGCAAGATAAACTCCTCACCGACTCGGGCAATTGCATCGTCGGGTGCCGGCACAGTACCACTCGTACCTCCAGCTACCGGCGACGGCGGCGTTTGGGGATTACTCGTCGTCGGCGAACCGGCAACAGTCGGCCCAGATGGCGCACCACAGGCGGTTAACAGCAGACTGGCAACCAACCCCAACCACACCAGCCGATGAAAAAACGCATCAACACTCACAAATAGACTCCTCTCCACACCGGGTATCTGGCACATCACAATTGATATGCCGTCATACGGTCATCGTACCATATTTTAGGAGAGGGTATATGAAGAACTTGTCAACAGTAGAAATCCACACCGTCAATCGGCTGCGGAACGAGAGACACCTGCACGATGAGCATATTCACGCTTTGGCAACTGTCGCAGATCGGTTTTGCGGACCACACCATACTGATCCCGCTTGAATCCAGGCAGCCACAACGGTCTGCTCTGTCATATGGCGAGAGTGGCCCGGCGCATTGCTGCACCCACCCGTACCCGGCCTTGCGGGAAGTCATCTCCAGACGTTAGAACAGGTTCGTACAGGCAAAGCGGAAATAACAAACGGCAGGCATTGATCAACCACAGATATACCCTGCCAGCCTGACCGGAGGCATGCCGGCTTCCACACCCTCCGCACCTATACCCCTGATAACCCCTGCAGTGGCGTAGGGGTGACGCATGCGTCGCCCCTACAACCCAGCGGCGTGTACGCTATTCGCAAAGATCGGTACCGTTGATAGACGAATGGTGCCGCAAATAATGAACCCAGATGTCAACCTCCTTCCCTCACGACAGTTGTTACAACCCGGCCACGATGGCAGCGCGAATGTGGCGTAACACCTTAGACCCACCTGGGTATTTTTGCAACTTTATTAATTAAGAATAAGTAAATAAGACAT
Source organism: Chloroflexus sp. (assembly GCF_034432675.1). GTDB lineage: Bacteria > Chloroflexota > Chloroflexia > Chloroflexales > Chloroflexaceae > Chloroflexus. Next base: position 3,911 of record NZ_DAOUBI010000169.1, read on the forward strand.
TTTATTTTCTTTAGTTACAAAAACTTTTTGGGCGACTAGGCCGGTGACAGTGCGCAGCTCCAGCCGTGCTATCACGTGCTGGATGGGTTGCCTTACGCACGCATCATGTGTGTGTCGCAGGGTTTGGAGTGCGGCAGCATGGCTGCCGCACCAGCCGTGCTCACGATCCGGCGCGTGGCACGCCGTTCCCAATCCTGGTCACGGGGATGCTGGATGTGTTCGTGACGACCATCGAGTCGGTCAGGTATGAATGCGATACCTGCGCGTAGACGTGTTGTTGCACCAGATTCGTGCCTGTACACCAACGGCCACAGCCAGCACTTGACAGCGGTGGAGAGGATGTCTCCACGCAGGCTGGAAGCCTGCGCCACGGGGTGCCGACACGGGGAACACTTGTAGCCCAGCCTAACGCAACGCGACATGTGGGTAATGCATAGCAGTTATGGGCAGGGATGACGCAACAACACACGTAGTCATTGTTCAGGTATGCCACCAGCGAGTCGCTGATGAATTACCATCGGCGTAGGAGCACGGCATGCCGTGCTCCTACTGGCGTCCGGTAGTGTATCATTCAGGTGCAGAGTCAGGGCATACTGGCCGGTGTGTCATTACTTTTGCCAGATTTGATATTACCTGCTATGTATCGGCGATGGGTTGACCATCGTACCCTCACCCACGCAGCACCGAATCGGCCGAGCGCAAAAGCCACACTCGCACCCGCCAGACGGTGCTAATCGTGACCGAGGTTTCGGGTGAAGGGTGTAGAAGGACAGGCCAGTCTCATCATCTCACCCATTCCCCTCACCCCGCCACAGTGCTATCCGCCAAAGTATGGTAAGATGACGCGCTAGTGAGGCAAAGCAACGTTTGCTCAGGAAAGCACGCTGCCAGACAGCACAATATGGAGGATGTACCATGGGCCTGATGGAGGGAAAAAAAGGCCTGATCCTTGGCGTAGCCAATGATCGCTCGATTGCCTGGGGGATTGCGCAGGCACTACACCGCGAGGGAGCTACTATCGGTTTCACGTACCTTGGTGAAGCACTTGAACGGCGGGTCCGTCCGCTGGCGGAAAGCCTCAACTCGCCGTTGATCGTGCCCTGTGATGTATCCAGAGATGAAGACATCACTGCCTTGATCGAACAGGCGCACGAAACATTCGGACAGATTGATTTTCTCGTTCACGCTATTGCCTTCGCCAACAAAGAAGAGCTGAGTGGCACAATCCTGAACACAACCCGCGAAGGATTCCGCATCGCCCTTGAGATTAGCGCGTACTCACTGATCGCGCTGGTCAAAGCCGCCGAACCGATCTTTGCCCCTGACGCCAGTGTCCTGACATTAACCTACCACGGCGCACGCCAGGTGATCGGCAGCTACAATGTGATGGGAGTCGCCAAAGCTGCACTGGAGGCCAGTGTACGCTATCTTGCTGCCGGTCTTGGCCCCCGTGGGATCAGAGTCAACGCGATCAGCGCCGGCCCGATTCGCACCCTGGCTGCCAGTGGCATTGCCAATTTCCGCAGCCTGCACAAACACTTCGCCGAATATGCTCCCCTGCGGCGCAATGTCACGATTGAAGATGTAGGAAATGCCGCCCTGTATCTCTGCTCGCCGCTCGCAGCCGGCGTAACCGGCGAAATCCATTATGTTGATGCCGGCTTCAATGTGGTCGTGCCCGGTAGCGGTGAAGAGTAGCAGATCACCCGCCGGTATGCTACAATGAACACAATGTGCGCACGACAATGCGGAGGAGAGCATGGTTGAGGTTGCAGTGGTATCGTCCGATAATACAACCGCTAGCCGGTTGGCCGATCTGATCTCGGCGCACGACTTCCACGTGACGATTTGTACCCCAGATACGCTGCCTACAGCGCTGCCGGCGCTGTTTGTTGTTGCAATGCCAGCATTGGCCTCACCCGAAGAACAGGTGATTGAACGCCTGCGGGCAGATGAAACAACCGCAAATGTGCCGATTGTGATTGTCAGTGGCTTGCCGATGAATGAGTTGCAGTCGGTACCTTACGCCAGTGATTGGACGATTGCCATCGTTCCTGAGCCGGTAGAGGCGCCAGTTTTGATCGATACGATTAATTTCTTGTTGGGGCAGGGACAGTAAGTAACTCACGTTGCCATCTATGCTGTGAGCAGGCCACGGCGGCTGACTGCCAGGATGAATGGCACAACGTTGCGCTCAACACCGTGTGGTGTAACCGTACAAACGGTTTGGGTAGCAGCCGGTTTTCACGGACGCCCTACGTCACGCTTCACGGTAGCAACTCAGGTTATGCCCATCCTCCGTGTCTCTGTGGTAGCAAAGGTAGCAACCTGAGTGATGCAAAGTAATGGTATGAGAAAGAGGGGCAACCACTGCGGTTGCCCCTCGCTGCTATCAATATGCTTTGCGTTATCCCCCTAGTGCAACCAGCGATTGCTCGACCAACGCAAACACCGGTGCCGGGATGAGACCAATCGCAACTGTGCCAATTGCTGCCACCACAATATCAATGGTTAGACCACGGTTAAGTTCGGGAGCCGGCTCACCTTCTGGCTCGGTCATGAACATGCGAATAATGACCCGCAGGTAGAAGAACGCCGCAATCGCACTTGTCAAGACACCGACCAGAGCCAGCCAGGGTAGGCCACCTTCCCAGGCTGCGGTAAGGGCGTAGAATTTTGCCATAAAGCCGGCAGTCGGTGGTACACCGGCCAGCGAGAACATAAAGATGGCCATGGCCACTGCCAGCAGCGGCTGCCGTTGATAGAGACCGGCAAAATCGTCAAGCTGCCACGCCTCTTCACCCTGGTGCTCAAGCGCGACCAGCACAGCGAATGCGCCCAGATTACTCAACGCATACACGAGAATATAGAAGATGAAGGCTTCTGGTCCGCGCTGTTCGCCGGCAACCATCACACCGAGCATGACGTAGCCGGCGTGCCCGATGCTGGAGTAGGCCAGCATGCGCTTGACGTTGGTCTGGGCAACTGCTCCCAGGTTACCCACCACCATCGTCAGCGCAGTCAGACCGGCCAGTACCGGTAGCCAGTATTCGTTCAGCGTCGGTAAGCCCTCGAACAACAGACGTACCAGCGCTGCCAGCGCACCACCTTTCGTGCCCACACTCATGAATGCCGCCACCGGTGTTGGTGAACCCTGATACACATCCGGTGTCCACATGTGAAATGGCGCCAATGCCACTTTGAACGAGAAGGCAATCAGCACCATTGCTGCTCCACCCAGCAGCAGGGTCAAATTCAGATCACCCAGTCCTCGTGAGGCTGCATAGGCACCAATCTCGCTCAGGCGGGTTGAACCGGTAGCGCCAAAAATCAGCGCAATCCCATACACAAAAAAACCGGCAGCGAACGCACCCAGCACCAGGTACTTCATCGCCGCCTCTTCCGAGGTCAGGCGTGGGTAGGCAAAACCGGTCAGAATGTAGAGCGTGATCGAGAGCGTCTCGATCCCCAAAAAGAGTACTATCAGATCGGTACCCTGGGCCAGGAGAATCATGCCACTGACCGCAAACATGATCAATGGATAGTATTCACCCTGCTCAATATCCTGGCGCGGCAGGTATTCGAGCGACATCGCGATACTGAGGATACCGATCAGCAAAAAGATCCAGGTCAGTGTCAGGGCAAAGGGGTCAAGCCGCAGCATTCCCCCGAATGTATTGCCCGTTACTCCCCAGAGCGGTAATCCTGCCAGACCCGCGACAACCAACCCGGCAATAGCCAGATAGCCGGTTAGCTTCTTGCGCCCGGTTGGGATAAAAAACACATCAACCAGCAATAAAGCAGTCGCCCACGTCACTACTATTAAGAGAGGCGCCATCAATGTAAGATCCACCGGCGGGATCGTCAATGAATCCATTCTTTCTCCTCCTCGCCTGGGCTACTGACATCAACACCTGCCCGCCTTAACGCCCGGCCACCTGCGCCATTAAATCGGCTATCAGCGCTGCTACACTGTGCTGCATTCCCGCGAAGAAGAGCGCCGGATAGATTCCGATCACCACAATCGGAATACTCAACAGAGCAAAGGCCGTTAACTCGCGGCGATTCAGGTCAGGCAGGCTGGCATTAGCCGGCTGCGAGACTTCACCCATAAAGACAGACCGAAAGAGTTTGAGCAGATAGGCTGCGGCCAGCACCACACCGCCTACCGCAAAGGCAACGTAGACCCATCCCAACAGTGGCGACCGGAAGGCACCGGTAATAATCGTAAATTCGCCAACAAAACCGTTTAATCCCGGCAAGCCGGCCGATGAAAGCGCAACCAGCAAGCTAAACGCTGCATAGACCGGCATCACCTTCCACAATCCACCAAATTCGGCCAGGTCGCGGGTGTGTCGGCGCTCGTAGAGCACACCAACCATCAAGAAGAGGGCACTGGTGCTGAGGCCATGGTTAACCATCTGCAATACTGCACCGCTTATGCCTTCTGCGTTCAGTGCAAAGATACCCAGCACCACAAAACCCATATGACTGACCGAAGAGTAAGCGACCAGCCTTTTCATGTCCGATTGCGCAAAGGCGACCGCAGCCCCGTAAATAATGCCAATAACGGCCAGGATCGCCAGTGCCGGCGCGGCCCACTGCGCCGCTGCTGGGAAGAGGGTCAGGTTATAACGAATGATACCGTAGCCACCCAGCTTGAGCAGAACACCCGCCAGCACCACCGAACCGGTAGTTGGCGCCTCGACGTGTGCATCAGGTAGCCAGGTATGGAATGGCCAGAGCGGCACTTTTACCGCGAAGGCCAGGAAGAAAGCACCAAATAACAGTCGCTCCGTAACAGTATCGAGGGTAAACCGACCGGCCCGCAGATCGCTCACAAACTGACTGAAACTGAATGTACCGCGGAAATTGGGATCGCTTGCCGCAATCGCATCACGATGGAGAATGTGTAATGCGATTAAAGCCAGCAGCATGAGCACCGAGCCAGCAAATGTGTAGAGAAAGAATTTGCGTGCGGCATAGATGCGATTCTGGCTTCCCCAGATACCGATGAGAAACGTCATTGGAATGAGCGTAAACTCCCAGAAGAGGTAGAACAACAACAGATCCTGAGCAATAAAGACACCGATCATGGCCGTCTGGAGAACGAGCAGCAGAATCTGGAAGTTACGCACATCTTTATGCACCGAGTCCCAGGTCGAGAGCACTACAATCGGGCCGAGGAAGGTGGTCAGCATCACCAACCAGAGGCTGATGCCATCAATCCCCAGGCTGTACGTCGCGCCAACAATCGGGAGCCAGGGAAGTTCTTCGACAAATTGCATCACTGGTGGCGCACCAACAGCCGCAATCTGCATGGGATTTGTCTCGAAACGCAACGGCAGCAGTAACGAGAACAAGAAATCAATAATCATTGTTACCAGCGATACCCGACGGGCCAGCTCGTCATTGGTACGTGGTACAAACAACAGCACTAACGCGCCGACGGTCGGCAGCCACAAAATGAGCGAGAGGAGTGGAAAGCCTAGCTGATTCATAATCCTCCCTCAATCGAGTCATATCGCAGAGCCGGTGTTGTCTGATTGCTGCTATCGGCGACAGCCATGGATACACAGTGCCGCCGATAGCCATCACTGCTCATCAGATATGACTCATCGACAGTTCACAACCCCGTTACTCTGCATTGTGTACCGGCACCAGGCGATCACACCGATACCGGATTCCACACTATCCCCGACTTCAGCCTGCCCCGCATCCCTAGCGAGCAACCCAGAGCATAAATCCAAGCACGATCAGCACACCAACCGTAAAGACCAGTGCATAGGTGCGAACATAGCCGGTTTGGAAGGTACGCATTGCATTGGCTAGACCGCCAAAGAAATGTCCAACTCCCATTACCAGACCATCGACACCCTGGGGATCGAATACACGGGCCAGAAAATCGGCTAAGCGCTCAAAACCGGCAACCACCGTGCGCTGGTAAAGCCGGTCGAGGTACCAAGCCTCCTCCATCCCTTCCCAAATATCGCCGCTGTAGCGATACGCTGGATCTTTGCCACCAATCTTGATCCTGGCTGCATTGGTCGTGTAAATCCACCAGCCCAGATAACCCATCCCAACTGCACCCAGCGTCGCGATCAATGCCAGCCAGAGATTGAATTCACCGGCTTTCTCGTGCAACACCGGTTCGAGCCAGTCGGTGAGCCAGTGTAAGACCGGCAGGTTCATTGCCCCACCGATAACAGCACCTACCGCCAGCACAATCAGGGGCACTGTCATCACTCGTGGACTCTCGTGTGGGTGGTAGCCAGGATCACGCTGCTTGCCGAAGAAGATGAGCGCAACCTGACGCCCCATATAGAAAGCGGTGAGAAGTGAGGTGATGAACAGGATAATAAAGATCGGCGTATGACCGTTGGCAACCGCGTGGGCCAGAATCTCATCTTTACTCCAGAAGCCGGCCAGTGGGAAGATGCCGGCCAGCGCCAGCGCACCGATCAGATAGGTCCGGAAGGTGGTCGGCATTGCGTCCTTCAAACCACCCATACGCCGCATATCCTGGGTGTCGTGTGTGCCGTGAATAACCGAACCGGCAGCCAGGAAGAGCAATGCCTTAAAGATGCCGTGGGTCAACAGATGAAAGATAGCGGCTACATACGCCCCCATCCCGCATGCGGCCACCATAAAACCCAACTGCGAGACTGTACTGTAAGCCAGAACGCGCTTGATATCCCACTGCGCCATGGCCGCTGTAGCAGCAATCAATGCCGTCAGCGCACCGATCCAGGCCACCCAACCTTGCGTCGTAAAGGAAGCAACAAAGAGCGGCTCGGTACGCGCCATCAGGTAGACTCCGCCGGTCACCATCGTGGCAGCATGAATCAGGGCCGATACCGGCGTTGGGCCAGCCATCGCATCAGGTAGCCAGACAAAGAGCGGAAACTGAGCACTCTTACCGGTCGCGCCGATCAGCAGCAGAAACGAGATGGCCGTACTGACAAAGATCGGTTGCCAATCGGGGCCAATCCGCAAACCGGCAATATCGCCAACCCGTTCGAGAAAACCCAGCACCCCACCTTCTTCGCCGTAGAAGTTGAGCGTGCCGAAATACGTAAAGATTGCCAGCATCGCCAGAATGAAAGCGGCATCACCGATGCGGTTAACGACAAATGCCTTCACCGCTGCCTCACCGGCCGTCTTGCGCTCAAACCAGAAACCGATAAGCAGGAACGAACAGAGACCGACTCCTTCCCAACCGAGAAAGAGCAGCAAGAGGTTGTTCGCCATTACCAGGAAGAGCATCATGGTGACAAACAGATTGAGGTACGCAAAATAGCGCACCACCCGCGGATCACCATGCATATAGCCGATTGAATAAACATGGATGAGCGCCCCGACACCGGTAATCAGCAACGTCATCACTGCCGTCAGCGGATCAAACATGATCGCAAACGGTACCCGAAAGCTGCCGGTATTGATCCATTCCCAAGCAGTACTGACAATACGGCGCTCTTCTAGCGGCATACCGGCCAGGAATCCCACCGCGATCAACGTGATCACGAAGGCTGCCGCCACCATGCCACTCGCTACCAATCCGGCCTGTCGTTCCTGACGAATGATAAAGACATTGAGTAGAAAACCAATAAATGGTAACAGCGGAATAAGCCAGATCAACAGTTCCATGGTCGGCTAGCCCTTCAATGTACTGACTTCATCCACGTCTGCCGTCCGTTTGGTGCGGAAGATGGAGACCAATAACGCCAAACCAACCGCCACCTCAGCAGCAGCAACTGTGATCACGAAGAAAACGATCACCTGTGCTTCAACACCTAACCGTTCACGGGCAAATGCCACTAAGGCCAGATTGGCAGCGTTCAGCATTAATTCAACGGCCATAAAAACAACAATCGCATTGCGCCGCAGGAGTACCCCCAACACACCAATCGTAAATAAGATCGCGCTGAGCAACACGTAATACGAGGTGGGTACCATCAGATCTTCCTCCCGCGCTGATTCAATACCACCACACCAATCACGGCAATCAACAAAATGAAGCCGGTTACCTCAAACGGAAGCAGGTAGTCGGTGAACAATAGTGCTCCGAGCGTCTGCGGATCACTGAATTGCGCCAGAGCTTCACTCTCCGGCGGCGGGTTTGTCGCACCGCCTAAGCCCACCACCACCGAGACAACCAGGAGAGCCAGACCCAACAACAATGCCAACGGCTGCTGCCAGGGAATCTGATCAGGTGTATCTTCAACTTTTTCAGCGCCTAACAGCATCACCACGAAGAGGAACAAGACCATAATCGCACCGGCGTAGACGGTGAGCTGAATAGCAAAAAGAAACGGTGCATTTAACAACAAAAAGAGCACAGCAATCGCGACAAAGTTTAACAGTAAGAACAATGCGCTATGTACCGCGTTGCGTGAGACCAGCATCGCAACTGCACCAATAATGGCTATCAGCGCGGTTATCAAAAACAGGATCAATTCCATACGCTACGCTCCGCTTGCCCGTAGGCGTCGAACAGAATCAGGATCGTATCAGCCAGCATTTACAGATCAATCTTTGCCGGTGGACTTGGTTGGCGATTAAGTTGAGCCAGAATCGGTGGTGGATCGCCGTGTCCCTTATCTGGTGGCACCAGCAGCATCTCTTTTGTATAGATGGCAGCCCGACGGTCGTAGAAGCTCAACTCGTACTGATGCTCCAACACAATGGCATTGGTCGGGCAGGCATCCTCGCAGTAGCCACAGAAGATACAGCGCAACATATTGATCTCATAGACGGCCGCATATCGCTCACCGGGTGAACGCGGATTCTGCGGATCGTTTTCCGCCGGTATCACCAGAATTGCGTCAGCTGGGCAAGCTGCGGCGCAGAGCGCACATCCAATGCAACGCTCCTGACCGTTAGCAAAGCGCTTCAGCTCGTGACGGCCGCGAAAGCGCTCGCGTACCGGTCGTTTCACTTCCGGGTATTGTACCGTCACCGGCCGCTTGAACATGTAGCGTAGCGTCGTTCCTAAACCTTTGACCAGTTCTTTGATCATGAGCCATTCCCTTTCAGCAGACAAACCTGTTCAAATGCCGTAACGGTTTTGCGTCAATGCAAGCGACGTATGCTTATCGCCACAAGAATGATACCGCAAACGAACAGTTGCTATTGTTAGATTGCTTTGCAGCCATCGTGCCTGTCTACTGCTGCCGGCAAACGGTGCTACAGCATAGCAGGCTCATTCGATTGCTGTCATTAATTCCCCTGTGGTATCTGAAAGTCGTTGACCAGTGTAACATTATCGACCGGCCTGGGTGTCCGATTGAAGCCAATAGCGATGGCGATTGTCAATGCGCCTAACCCAAACAGTACCCACGAATGGACAACGCGATCCGGGATCAGCACAATAACCACAGCAGTGTAGACCAGATTGAGCAAACCAACCGGTAGGAGCCACTTCCAGCCCAAATCCATCAAGCGGTCGTAGCGCAGGCGCGGCCAGGATGCACGTACCCAGACTGAGACGAACAGGAACACAACCACTTTGAGCAGAAAAGCACCGAGCGAGACGATCCCAAATACGATGCTGCCCGCCACCGGCCCGGCCAGTGCCGTCACTTCACGACCGAGAATGTCGAGGCCGGGGAAGTGCCAGCCGCCAAAGAAGAAGGTGACGGCCAGGGCAGAAACGGCGATCAACTTGATGTATTCGGCCATGAAGAAGAGCGCAAACTTCATCGAACCGTATTCGGTGTTGTAACCACCGGTTAGTTCTTGCTCTGCTTCCACCAGATCAAACGGAGCCCGCACTACTTCCGCTGTAGCTGCGACCATATACAGCATAAAGCCGAGCAACTGCGGAATGATCCCCCACAACCAGCCCCGTTGCTGAGCAACGATCTCGTGGGTCGAGAAGGTGCCATACGTCATGACTACGCTGAGTACAGCAGTTCCCAACGCCAGTTCGTATGAAATAAGTTGCGCCGACGAGCGGATCCCGCCGAGCACTGAATATTTATTGTTTGAAGCCCAACCGGCCAGGGTAATGCCGTAAACGCCGATACTAGTCACGGCCAACACATACAGGACACCGATATTCAGATCGGTAATTTGCAAAATATTCCACAGATTGGTACGTGCCGGATCGTAACATGCCTGATAATCCCAGTTTAAATTCAGACACCCAAACGGGATGACAGCCCAGATAATTAGCGCCGGAATAACTGCCAATGCCGGCGCGAGCAGATAAACCGGCTTGTCGGCCATTGCCGGCACAATATCCTCTTTGAAGAAGAGTTTGACCGCATCGGCAGCCGGTTGCAGAAATCCGGCCGGCCCGGCCCGGTTCGGCCCAACACGATTTTGCAGGCGCGCCAGAATCCGCCGCTCAAACAGTGTCAGATAGGCAAAGGCAGTGGTTACAGCCAGCGTGATGATAAAACATTGGATAACGATAATCAGAATGGTGAGCCAATCCATAAGCGCTCCCTGTGCGCGTATCCGCCGGACAGGATGTTCCGGGCGGATACGCCTGTGCAATCATTCCATCACCACCTTAGCCAGACTAACCCGTGTCCGTGGCCCGGTCTCGATATCGGCAGCCATGACGTCGACCAGACCAGCCGGCAACAGGACAATACCTGCCGGCAAGTCGGCCAATACCCGTGCCGGTATCACCAGTTCACCTGCTGCCGAGATCAGACGTACCCGATCACCGCTGTGAAGATTCAGCTTTGCAGCATCCACACTACTGATCGCAGCATAGCCGGTCGGGATCAAACTTTGTAGTTTCGAGCCACGGAGATGGCGATCACCGTCATAGGCCAGTACCTGTTCAAGCAGTAGTAATGGCCGATCATCGGCAAAGCGTGTTACAGCACCGGTAAATGTCAGATGGGGCATTCCTTTCCCTACCAGGGCAGGCAATACCAAACCAATCCCCTCGGTATTGGTGTAGCTCGTCCCATCATAATAGAAGGCATCGTCGAACTGGCGTCCCCAGGCGCCACCGGTACCAGTCGCAGCCAACGCAGCATGGGTTACACCGGTATAACCGGGCACCTGGGCGGCAATTTCAGCACCGACATCGGCAGCTACGATATATGACCAGGACTCGGTCGTGACCGGAATCGGCCCATTTCGTCCGCCACCAATCGGTACCATCGCCAGTGCCTGCGCCACAGCAGCGACAATCTGCCAGTCAGGTCGAGCTTCACCAACCGGTGCACAGGCCTGCCGCGAACGTTGTACTCGCCGTTCGGCATTGGTATAGGTTCCTTCCCGTTCGGCAACGCTGGCTGCCGGTAAGACAACATCGGCAAATTCAGCACTGGCCGTTAGGAACAGGTCTTGCACAACCACAAATTCAGCCGCTTCAAGCGCTGCCCGCGCCGCAGGCAGCTTCGCTGCCGGATCGACCCCGGCCAGCCAGATTGCCCGTACCTTCCCCTCTTGAGCTGCATTCCAGATACCGTTTGCATCAAGGCCACGCTGTTTACGCGGGGTATAGCCGGGACCAGCATCAGGGCGAACCCCCATCTCGATGGCACCACGGCTGTTACCACCCGGCAACAGGGCGATGATGCCATTGTTGGCCGTGCCGGCACGCCCGCTCAGAAGCATCAGAGCAGCCAGCATTTCAGTGAGAGCCGAACCGGCACTGCGCGCCTCCCATCCGTAGACAATCAGGCTCTGGCCGGCGGACAGAAAATCTTTAGCCAACTGCGTCAACTCATCAGCGGTTAGATTGCACGCTGCTGCCAGATCGCCAAGCGAAACTCGATCCAGCATTGAACGCAGCTTATCCCAACCCGGTAAGCGTTCAAGTAGCGGCGAGTGTGCCCCCTGGGCAAGCGCAGCCTTGACCAATCCCTGAGCAAAGGCTAGCTCTCCCTCTGGAGTGTAGCGCACCACCCGGCTCGCCGAGCGCTCAAGTTTCGTTGGTCGCAGACCGGCCACGACCAGCTTACCACCACGTTGGGCAATTCCCCGCAGGCGAAGCATATAGAGTGGTGCTTCCTCTTCGGGATCAGCACCAACCACCAGCACCATCGTTCCGGCACCCAACTGACTCAGATCGGTTGCCGAACCGGGAGCAAGCCAGCCGCCAACCTCATCAGGCGGCAGGGCAGCCGGCCCACCAATACCAGTATCGATATTCTCACTGCCCAGCTCACGGAGCAATTTCTGGAAGAGATACAAATCTTCGTTGCTTAACTGTGGCCCGGCCAGACCGGCCAGCGCCTGCCCACCATGACGCGCTCGAATGATTGTCAACTGATCGGCTACAAACTCAAGCGCTTCGTCCCAGCTTACCGGCACCAGCGTACCATTGCGGCGCACCAGCGGTGTGGTTAATCGATCAGGCGACTCGATAAAGCGATGACCGTAGCGACCCTTATCACAGATCCAGATATCGTTCACCGCTGCATTTTCGCGCGGCATCACCCGCATCAGCCGGTCGTGACGCATATCAAGGCTCAGGTTACAACCAACCGGGCATAGCGTACAGACTACCGGCTTGCTCTGCAATTCCCACACGCGAGCTTTAAACCGGAAATCGCTGCTGGTCAGAGCGCCGACCGGACAAATATCGGTTGTATTGCCGGAAAACTTACTGTTGAACGGCGGATCCGACTTCGAGATGATCATCCAGTTGCGGCCACGATTATCGAAACCAAGCACCGGATCGTCGGCAATTTCATCCTGGAAACGCACACAACGACCGCAGAGAATACAGCGTTCGCGGTCAAGATAGATGAGATCGCCCAGCTTCACCGGCTTCTCGAAATGCACTTTATCGTTGTAGTCGAAGCGCGAGACGGCCGGACCCCAACCCATCGTCAGATTCTGCAACGGGCATTCGCCACCCTTATCACACACCGGACAATCGAGCGGGTGAGAGGTGAGGAGGAACTCAAGAATGCCACGCTGGGCAAATTTCACCTCTTCGGTGGTGGTCTTGACAACCATCCCCGGACTGACCGGTGTTGTGCAGGCGGTCTGCAACTTTGGCATCATCGCGATCACCGGCTGGCCATTGGCATCGACCACCGGCTGGCGGGTGGCCGGATCAACTTTCGGCGTCCCAACCTGCACCAGACACATACGACACATGCCCACCGGCTTCAGGCGGGGATGGTAACAAAAGACCGGAATGGCAATCCCTGCCTGACGGGCAGCATCAACAATATTGGTACCAGCAGGTACAGTTACCTGCACTCCATCAATGGTAAGCGTCACATCTGGCATTGCACGTTACCCTGTTCTACGACGCACACCGACACACTGCGGCGTACTGACGATCTGTCTAGCGATGGACGGCGAGCGGAATATGGTGACCGTTACGGCTGCTACTCCGCTTGACCAGTGCCTCAAACTCGTGAGGGAAGAGCTGCAATGCACTCTTGATCGGCATAACTGCACTCTCGCCGAGCAGGCAGAAGCAATTACCGGCCATCTGGCGATAAATGCTGTGCAGGGTGTCAATATCGGCAGCGGTGGCATGCCCCTCTTCAACCATCCGGTGGAGCGTGCGGACCAGCCAATGGGTACCTTCACGGCACGGCGTACACTTGCCGCAGCTCTCGTGCTTGAAGAACTCGTCCATTTTATATGCGACATGCGGTGCCGAAACGGTATCGTTCAAGACAATCACGGCACCTGAACCGAGCATCGAACCGGCAGCCGCGACACTTTCGTAATCGAGCGGCACATCGAGATGATCGGCGGTCAACCATGGCGCAGAAGCCCCACCGGGAATGATAATCTTTACCGGCCGGCCACCCTTCATCCCACCGCCATACTCTGGCGACTCGATCAGCTCGCGGAGAGGAACGCCGAACGGTAATTCATAGTTTCCAGGGCGATTGACATGACCGCTGAGCGAGAAGCACTTGGTACCGGGACTCTTTTCGGTACCATGTGAGCGGTACCAGGCCACCCCCTTCTCGACGATCCGCGGCACATTTGCCAGCGTCTCAACATTGTTGATAATCGTCGGTTTGCCATACAGACCGGCAACCGCCGGGAAGGGCGGTTTCAAACGAGGCTGACCGATTTTGCCCTCCAGCGACTCCATCAGGGCCGTCTCTTCGCCACAGATATAAGCACCAGCCCCGCGATGCACGTAGATATCGAGATCAAACCCCGTACCAAAGATGTTTTTACCTAAAAAACCAGCTTCGTAGGCCTGCGCGATGGCCCTTTCTAGGGTGCGGGCAGCAGCGGCAAATTCACCGCGCACATAGATATAGGCTGTGTTAGCCTCAATCGCATATGCCGACAGTGCTACCCCTTCAATTAATTGATGGGGATTTTTATCAATAATCTGATGATTATTGAAGGTTCCCGGTTCAGACTCATCGCAATTGCAGAGCAGGTAACGCGGGTAGACACCTTTGGGCAGGAAACCCCACTTTACCCCGGTGGGAAAGCCGGCCCCACCGCGACCGCGCAGACCGGAGTCCTTCACCATCTGTACAATATCGGCTGGAGTCTTCTCGGTCAGAGCGTAGCGATAAGCTTCCCACCCACCATGACGGCGATAAACGGCAAAGTCAGAAATATCAGGAATATCGAGTTCCCGCATCACAATATGTTCACTCAGCCCCATCGAACCCAACTTTCTAGCGCACTGAATGGCGAACGTCCCGGCGCATCATCACAGCGGCGAGGCCTTCCGGGTTTCCGGGCGATCAATACCAGACTCAGCCTCTGGCGCCACCGCCGGTGGTGGCGTAACCTCAGTGATCAGTGGCTCGATCACAAACTCACGTGGCCGGTAAGGTGAAAACCGTTCAATCTGAACCAGGCGACCATCTCGAGTAAATTCAAAATCTTCAGCGAAACGACCACTCACCCCCCGCTTGCGTGCTTCGGCGGCACGTGCGCGCAGGTTGTTGAGCAACACTTCGACCCGTTCGGGAGTGACATCGTACACATAATCAAGATTGGCCTGCAACACCGGCGCCCGATCACATGCCGCCAGACACTTGACGCGCTGGAGGGTAAACATCCCATCGGCAGTCGTCTCTTCCTCGCGAATGCCGAGCGCCTGTTTCAAGGCGGTAATCAACTCCTCAGCACCGCAGAAACAACAGGGAACGTCATCACAGACCTGCAACACCCAGGTGCCTACCGGGCGATTGTAGAAGAGTGTATAAAAGCCAACCACCTCGTAGACATCGGTTGGCGGTAGATCGAGGATGGCCGCCACTTCCCGAATCGCCTCATCGGTTAAATAGCCGTAGGTATCCTGAGCAAGATACAACAACGGCAACACTGCACTACGCTTAATGGCGTAGCGCGCCACGATTGCCTCAATTTCAGCCTGATGTGTTTCGAGCAGAGTCACGTTTTCCTCCGCAGTATGATAGTCGGTTAGCGATCAACCTCGCCCAACACCGGATCGAGGCTGGCAATTAACGCGACCAGATCGGCAACCATCCGGCCCTTCGCCATATGAGCCAGACTCTGCAAATTGATAAACGACGGCGCCCGGAAGTGAACACGCCACGGTTTCGGGCTACCATCACTCACCACATAACAGCCCAGAATACCACGCGGCGACTCGATGCTCACGTAGGCATCACCCCGTGGCGGCTTGAAACCTTCTGTCCACAACTTAAAGTGATGGATAAGCGACTCCATACTCTCGGTAATCTCGCGCTTTGGCGGCGGGGCAACCTTTCGATTCGAGGTCACCACCGGGCCAGGCCCCAACTCACGCAAACGCTCGGTCGCCTGCTGCACAATCTTCACACTCTGGCGCATCTCGGCGATACGCACCCGATAGCGATCGTAAATATCGCCATTCTTACCAACCGGAATCTCAAACGAGTAGGTCTCGTAGCCGCTGTAGGGCATCGCCTTGCGCACATCATACGCAACACCGGTAGCCCGTAGATTGGCACCGGTCAGGCCCAGCGCAATCGCCGATTGCGCATCAATGACACCAACACCAACGGTTCGTTCGAGCCAGAGCGGGTTGGCGGTGAGCAAATCCTCGTACTCATCAATCCGCGATGGCATAACAGCGAGGAACTGCTCGACCGTCGGGATAAAATCGGATGGCAGATCGTAGGCCAGGCCACCGATCCGAAAATAGCTGGTCATCATGCGCGCCCCGGAGACCAGCTCAAAAATATCGAGAATCTGCTCGCGCTCGCGGAAAGCGTAAAGAAAGACACTCATCGCCGCCAGATCGAGGGCGTGAGTACCAAGCCAGACCAGGTGCGATGAAATACGCTGTAACTCGGTGAGCAGGACCCGTGCAATCTGAGCACGCTCCGGAATCTCGACATCGAGCAACTTCTCGACTGCCAGAGCATAACACAGATTATTGGAGAGCGGAGCCAGATAGTCCATCCGGTCGGTCAACACAACCGCCTTCTGGTAGGTCTTGCTCTCCATCGTCTTTTCAATACCGGTATGGAGGTAGCCAACGTCAGGAGCGACATTTACCACCACCTCACCGTCAAGTTCCAGCACAAGCCGCAGCACACCGTGGGTACTGGGATGATGCGGTCCCATATTCAGCACCATCGTCTCGGTGCGTCCGGCTACAGCCGGCTCAATAATCTGCTGCGGTGTAGGTACAGTGATTGGTTCGGTCATACGCGGCTACTCCCTCACGAACGGCTTACGAGCGTAAATGCGATCCTGGTTAAACGTAAATGCAACTTCCTCGTCGCCAAGCGGATGATCCTTGCGGAGCGGATGGCCGACCCAATCGTCCGGCAACAAAATGCGGATCAGCGACGGATGGCCATCAAACCGGATGCCGAGCAGATCGAACGTCTCACGTTCCTGATAATTGGCAGTAGGGAAGAGTGGCGTCAGCGACGGTACGGTTGGTTCAGGCTCATCACAACCAACTTTCAAACACACACGATGACGATGGCGCATACTGGTCAGATGCGCGATCACCTCAAAGCGCGGCTTTCGTCCGAGGTAATCAACCCCACAGAGATTTTCCAGGAATGTATAGGCAAATGCAGGGTCATCGCGCAAAAACTGAGCCGCAGCCAGATAGCCCTTGGGCGTGAAGGTCAGACTCAGATCGCCCCGAAACTCATTGACCGCCAGAATCTCGGCCGCAAGCCGTTCACGTAATGCAGCAAGCACCGTTTGATTATCCATACTACTTCACCTGCACAAGCGGCTGATCAATACGGATGGGAGACTCCTTCTTGCCACTGATCTTCTCGCGCATCACCTTTTGATGCAGCATCATAATGCCGTCGATCAATGCTTCAGGACGTGGCGGACAACCGGCGACGTAGACATCGACCGGAACTACCTCATCAACCCCTTGGACGATAGCGTAGTTGTTGAAGATACCACCACAGGCGGCGCAATCACCCATCGCAATCACCCACTTAGGTTCGGGCATCTGATCGTACAGGCGACGCACAACCGGCGCCATCTTCCGCGATACACGCCCGGCGACAATCATCAGATCGGCCTGACGGGGCGAAGCGCGGTTCAATTCCATGCCAAAGCGCGAGAGGTCGTAATTACTCGCCTGTGCGCCCATCATCTCGATGGCACAGCAAGCCAGACCAAACAGTAAGGGCCACATGGCATTTGTCCGTCCCCAATTGACAACCGTCTCGAGCGTTGTGGTCACAATCCCAAGACTACCAGCCTTCTCCTCTATTCCCATCGCAACGCCCCTTTCTTCCATTCATAGACAAAGCCGACGAGCAGCACCAGGAAAAAGACTCCCATGGCAGCAAGACCGGCAGGGCCGAGCTGACGAAACACCAGCGCGAACGGGTAAAAGAACACCACCTCAATATCGAAGACGATGAAGAGCATCGCTACCACATAAAATTTCACCGGAATGCGTCGGATTGCCGGCCCAACCGGATCCATCCCCGACTCGTAGGGCGCCAGCTTGCGCGGCGTGCTGCGACGCGGACCGAGCAGGGCCGACAACGTGATCACGAACGCAGCAATGAAAACAGCGATGAGAAACAAGATCAGTACCGGAACATATGACTCAAGCATAGACGGCCCCTCAGCATACTATCGCAGAATCTACCGACACGGATGGCGGTGTCAAAGGAATTATACCTGTCTTCAAGGTTGTGTCAATCAGCACGAACTATGAAAATTCTTCGTGCAACAAATCGCAAAAACCTTTGCAAGTAATAATGTACGATGGATGAAGATCAGTTGGCAATGATTATGATGCCAGATATGGATGAATCCAGTTCATGAGATAGACAGATGTTGAGCAACAGAACGGGATTACATTGCATGGTCATAGTAGTCAAGATAGCGATTGTCGGCTATAATACAGGCCGCAATCTATTGTAAGGCATGTTTAAGGAGAGTCACCATGAAACCGACGCCAGCAGGCGAAGCCATTCAAATCAGTAACGGGCGCTTGCAAGTACCCGATCATCCGATTATTCCGTTCGTAGAAGGTGACGGTACCGGACGTGACATCTGGCGGGCAAGTGTACGTGTCTTCGACGCGGCGGTTGCACTGGCTTACGGCGGAAAGCGTAAGATCGAGTGGCTTGAGGTGTTGGCAGGCGAAAAAGCCTTTCACGAGACGGGTAACTGGCTCCCCGACGAGACAATTGAGACGTTTCAGAAGTACCTGGTCGGGATCAAAGGCCCATTGACAACCCCGGTTGGCGGCGGCATCCGCTCGCTGAACGTTGCCTTGCGCAAGCATCTCGATCTCTACGTCTGCCAGCGACCGGTCCGCCACTTTGCCGGTGTTCCTTCGCCGGTCAAGCACCCGGAGAAGGTCGATATGGTCATCTTCCGCGAGAACACGGAGGATGTTTACACCGGCATCGAGTATCGCGGCGGTAGCGAAGAAGCGGCGAAGATTATCGCGTTTTTGCAGCGTGAATTCCCGAAAGATTTTGACAAGATTCGCTTCGGCACGCCTGAAAAGACCGATGAATTCCGCCAACTGATCGGCGAACAACCGGAAGGGAAGATTGAGGTTGGCATCGGGATCAAGCCCATCAGCCGCATCGGTACCGAGCGCATTATGGCAGCGGCAATTCAGTACGCGATTACCTACAAGCGCAAGAGCATCACCCTGATGCACAAGGGGAACATTCAGAAATTCACCGAGGGCGCTTTCCGCGATTGGGCCTATGAGTACGCTGAGCGTGCCTTTAGCGATTATGTATATACGTGGGCGCAATGGGAGCGCACGAAGGCTGCGCGGGGTGAAGCAGCGGCGAATGCCGAGCAGAAAGAGGCGCTGGCCACCGGTAAGATTCTGGTTAAGGATGCCATTGCCGACATTATCTTCCAGCAGGTTCTGACCCGCCCCGATGAGTTTGATGTGATTGTTGCGCCGAACCTCAACGGCGACTACCTCTCTGACGCCCTCGCGGCCCAGGTCGGTGGCATCGGGATCGCCCCTGGCGGTAATATCAATTACGTCACCGGTCATGCTATCTTCGAGGCAACCCACGGCACGGCACCAAAATATGCCGATCTCGACAAAGTCAACCCCGGCTCAGTCATTCTGTCGGGTGAGATGATGCTGCGCTATATGGGCTGGACGGAAGCCGCCGATCTGATCATCGCCGGCCTCGAGCGCACCATTGCCGACAAGACGGTGACATACGACTTTGCCCGTCTGATGGAAGGGGCGCGCGAGGTGAAGACCTCGGAGTTTGCCAGCCTGATTATCGCTAATATGGAGAAGATCGTTGCCGGCGATGTGCCACATCCCACCCCGACCTTCGGCCCGGAGATTCTGCGCCGCGCCGATGGCCGCGTCTACCCGCATGGTAGCGTTGGTGCCGTCATGACGCGGGCAGTGGTGGCAGTACCGGCGGAAGCCTCACTCCGCGAGACGTCGATCTATATGCATGGACGTGGCATCCATTCGGTGATTGTCAAACCTGACGCCAGTGGCGAATGGGGCATTATGACCATGCGTGACGTGTTGAAGAAGGTCGTGCGTGAGGGCCGGGCCATCGATGGTTTGACCGTCGGTGATCTGACGAGCCGGCCATTGCTGAGTGTCAGCCCGAATACGCCGATTACCGAATGCGCAGCGCTGATGGTCGAGCGTAATATTCGCCGGCTGGCGGTATTTGAGAACGGCGAGCCGATTGGGATTATCTCCGAGACCGACATCTTCAGCCACGTTGCGGAGTAGGCCGGATATAACAGGAGTAACGTTCGGGCAGCCTGGATGTAATCAGAGCACATTCGCAGCATTCTGACAGGCGGGGTAGGTGAAGGCAATAGCTTCACCTACCCTCCTTCCTTTTCTCTACAGATGTGCTTGTAGCAGGTATGTCAGTGCATACGTTGCCGGGGAGAACTCGTGGGTAAGATGTAAGTAGAACTCATTTCATAAAAGCTGTGCTATCGTGCTACTGTAGCCCAAGTGCATGAACGCTTGGCAATCACCCCTGTCTTGTTGGCAGTGCGCCGCTCCAGCCGTGCCAGCACGTGCTGGATGGATCGCCGTACCCGCTCGTCATGCGCGTGTCACGCAGTTTGAAGTGCGGCAGCATGGCTGCCGCAACAGCTGTGCTCACGATCCGGCGCGTGGCATACCGTTACCCATCCTGGTCACGGAGAAGCTGGAGGTGATCGTTTCGATCATCGAGTCGGTCGGGCATGCATGCGATACCTGTGCGTAGACGTTTGGTTATACCAGGTTCGTGCCTGTACACCGACGGACGTCAGCACCTGACGGCGGTGACGGAGATGCCTGCACGCGGGCTAGAAGCCCACGCCACGAGAAACCCGCGCTACAGGGAGTGCTTGCAACCCGGCCTAACGCAGCGCGACATGTGGGTAATGTATAGTTGTCGCGGAGGGGCTAGATGTGCTCGTTACGATCATAGAGACGGTCGGGAAAGAATAATCTAACTGCCAGTAGACATTTTTGAAATAGGTTCTGATAAGCCGCATGGCTGCTACACACCATACTGCGCTCACTACATTGCCGGATAGGCACAAATGGCAGGATGTGTCTGCTAACCGCATTGCCTGGTGGGCACGGGTGGCAGAATGGTATCAGCTGACCGGATGGTCAGACGTTCACATGCGGCAGCATGGCTGCCGCACTCCAAAAACGGCGATCATTGCGTGGCAGGTGGTGCATGGCGGGCAGGTTGTTTGTGTGGACGGAGGACGGTGGGTGCAACCCGGTGTAGGTGCTTCCGGTGTAGGTAAAACGTGCTCAGGCAGGTTGTTTGTGTGGACGGAGGACGGTGGGTGCAACAGCATAGCTGCCGCACTCCAAAGACAACAATTACCTGCGCTGACCGGCCTGGCGGACGAACACTCGCGGCAGCCTGGCTGCCGCACTCCAAAGACAACAATTACCTACGCTGATCGGCCTGGCGGACGAGCACACGCGGCAGCATGGCGCCGCACTCCAAAGACGGCAATTACCTACGCTGATCGGCCTGGCGGACGAGCACTCGCGGCAGCATGGCGCCGCACTCCAACCGGCCTGGCGGACGAGCACACGCGGCAGCATGGCGCCGCACTCCAAAGACGGCAATCACTGCGCTGACCGACCTGACGGACGAGCACTCGCGGCAGCATGGCTGCCGCACGCCATATTGCGCCAACCGCATTGCCGAGTAGGCACGTGGGGAAGAAAGGGCATCGAGCACTTTATGTAATGTGCTCGATGCACGAAGAGATAACTACGATTTTTTTGAACTCCTAGAGATCGGCAAAGGCCGAGCCAATAATCGCGATTGCTTCTTCGATCCGCTCGTTGCTCTGGAAGCTGAAGGCAAGACGCATTGCATTATCACCGCGTTCCCGTTCAACGAAGCAGGCGGTGCCGGCCAGAAATTCCGCGCCACGGGCACGTGAGGCTTCAAGTAAGGCACGGGCACTTACCCCTTTTGGCAACCGAACCCAGATGAAGAAGCCACCAGCGGGCATGACGAAGCTGGCTTCTGCCGGAAAATGGCGCCGAATGGCCGCTGCCATCGTTGCACACTTGACTGCGTAGTGCTGGCTAAGGGTGGCGATGTGCCGTTCGAGGCGGCCATCGGCACAGAAGCGGGCAACAACCCGGGTGATGAAGGGGCCGGTGGTGCCTTCGGCCTTCACCATCAGCAGGCGGTCGATGATCTCGCGGCGGGCATGCACCCAGCCAATCCGCAAACCGGGCGCCAGGATTTTGGAGTAGGTACCCACCCGAATGACCCAACCATCTTGATCGAGGGCAGCCAGTGAAGGTAATGGTTCGCCGGTAAAGCGGAGATCAATGTAGGCATCGTCTTCAACGACCGGTACCCCGTATTCCGCTGCCAGATCCACCAATTGCCGACGCCGGGGCAGGGTCATGGTCACGCCGGTTGGATTGTGGAAGGTGGGAATGGTGTAGATAAATTTCGGTCGCTGACCATTTGCCGCCAGGTCGCGCAAGGTGTCGGCCAGCATCTCGACGTTCATACCTTCCTCATCAACCGGGATGTTGATCAGACGCGCACCCGACTGAACAAAGCGCCGCACTGCACCGAGAAAGCTGGGTGCTTCAATGATTACGATGTCACCCGGCTCTACGAATATCTCCGGCAGAAGCGCCAGAATCTGTCCGGAGCCGTAGCCGACCAGGACATGTTCGGGTTGGGCGGCCACACCTTCAGCCTGTAAGCGAGCCACAATCTGATCGGTCAGACCGGGATAAGACATTGCATAGTTCAGTGACTCGGCAGCTTCGTAAGCCAGTACTTCGGCTGCGGCAGCCATCAGCTCGGCACGGGGAAAGAGTGTCGGATCGGCCAGCCCATACGACAGGCTGATCAGGGGACGCACCGGTTCACCGGCAGCACCAAACAGGGGCGGCACTACATCGCGCACCCGGCTGGCGAAGAGTGCTTCGAGGCGGTCGGTCATTGAGGTCATGCAGGCGTTCTCCTCTTTACTATAGCGATTGGTACAACAGGTATCTGCTCATTGTTTTCAGAATAACATGGATAGTGTGTACTGGACTAATACCCGGCCTGTTTGTCCACAACATTGATCATTGGCTGTTGTTGGAGAAACGCTCGTAGATTGGTAGCGAAGAGATCAAGGGTACGCGACCGGATGTGCGGCGAACTCCAGGATACGTGAGGAGTAACAAAGACGTTCGGTAGTGTCCAGAACGGGCTATCCGGGGGTAGTGGTTCCTGAGCAAACACATCGAGGCCGGCACCGGCAATCCGCCGTTCGCGCAGCGTCTCAATCAACGCTGCTTCGTCGATGATTTCACCGCGGGCAATGTTGATCAGATAGGCATCAGTCTTCATCAGCGCCAGCTCTGCTCTGCCAAACATGTGGCGTGTTGCCGGTGTGAGCGGGGTGGCAATGACAACAAAATCGGCTGCCGGAAGTAATGATCGCCATTCACCCTCACCAACAACGCGCTCGACGCCTGGGGTTGGGCGTGGAGTACGGCGCGATCCCCATACCCGCATCCCAAAGGCGCTGGCACGTTCGGCAATAGCCTGCCCGATCTGGCCTAGGCCGATGATCAGCATCGTACTGCCGGGCAGCTCTCGTAATTGCAGGTCCTGGTCGCGCCAGCGATGGGCAGCCTGCAACTGGTGCAGATGAGAGGCCTGTTTGACATGACTCAGGGCAAAGAGCATGACAAACTCGCTGATCGGGATGGCATGCACGCCGGCTGAATTGGTCACGATAATATCACGTTCCAGCACTTCGGGAATGAGCGAGCCGTCTACGCCGGCACGGGGAATGTGCAGCCAGCGCAACGCCGGCATCTGTCGCACCAGACGTGACAGTTGTTCAGCGGTAAAAAACCAGCGTAGAAGGACCTCGGCATCGTCGATAGGGGCTTCTGGTTGACCATCACGGTCGTACCAGACGATTGTGGCATCGGGGGCAACCGCAGCAATGCGCGGGAGAAGTTCATCGCGTAGCAGGCTCGGCAAGACAAGCTTCATAAGAATGTGCTCCTGTATGGATGAAGCCTTAAACGGGATCGATTTAGTTGCTATTGTACCTGAGACCGGTCATTACCTGATCAGTCAAAAGATGGGGATGGAAGAGCGCACAGCGGTCGCAGAGAGGTCTCTTCGCCAACCAACTTGCGCAGAATCCCGAATCAGCCTATAGTGGTAGCATTCGCCGGGCAACGGCGGTTTCCCGGCTTGTGTATTGTTATGCAAACAAAACAAGGAGAATATTGAGATGGCTGCCGGAACAACCTCTGATTTGCGCAATGGAATTGTGATTCGTTACAACAACGATCTGTACCAGGTGGTTGAATTTCAGCACGTGGCACCAGGCAACTGGCGGGCGTTTGTCCGCATGAAGCTCAAGAGCCTCACGACCGGGAAAGTGATTGAAGATCGGGTACGCGCCGGCGCGGAAATCGACATCGTGCGGATTGAGCGGCGACCGATGCAATATCTCTACCGTGAGGGTGATAGCTTCATCTTCATGGATAACGACACCTTCGACCAGGTTCCGGTTTCAGCGGAGCTGGTTGGCGACGCGATGCGCTTTATGAAGGAGAACGAGACGGTCGATCTGGTCTACGACGCGGAGAAGGATACGATTATTGGCGTCGAATTGCCGATTTTCGTCAATCTGAAGGTCGTCGAGACAACCGTTGCCGTCCGTGGCGACACTGCAACCAATGTGACCAAGCCAGCGACCCTGGAGACCGGTGCCGTGATTGAAGTGCCGGCATTTATTAATGAAGGTGATGTGTTGAAGATCGACACCCGCACCGGTGAGTATATTACGCGGGTGTAGTTGAGGTTGATCTGTCTGAGATCAAATCTGCCTGACACTGCACCTCTTGCGGGTTATCAGAGCCGTACAGGAGTGCGGCCAGGCGTGCGACACGCCCCCACCCTAATTCGCCCCCGCTGGGGGCGGGAACTCCAGTGCAGATGGCTCCCACGGTCACGAGTTTGCTCAGGATTGCAATAGCCTGCTGGAAGCAGACACGATGGGCTGTGTTTATTGGAAGTGATTCGGAGGCACGCTCCTTTAGAGGAATACCAACACGTGCGCACTACAGTGTAGCGCTCAAGGATGCCACTGAGGGAGATAACTGGTAGCGTGCAATAACTTCTATTAGACCAGACTTGATGTGATATGCTGTGCAGGATCACAACACTCCTGCACAGCGTGACTCAGCAGATCATAAAGTTCAGTAAGAACGCAAAACGTGCGCATGTCGGAGATTTGCGACATGCGCACGTGTCATTGTGCCTACCGGATTGGATTAGAAGTCATCGTCCGGCATCGGTGGCGTACCGTTCTTCTTCTTCGGTTCGGGTGCATCGACGATCAAGGCCTCGGTGGTCAGCACCATACCGGCAACGCTGATCGCATTTTCGAGGGCGGATCGCACAACCTTCGCCGGGTCGATGATACCGGCCTGCATCAGATCGACGTAGGCACCGGTCATCACATCGTAGCCGTAGTGGTTGTTGTTGTGCTTTCGCTGCTCGTTGCGCACATTCTCGACCACCACCGAACCATCTTCACCGGCATTGGTGGCAAGCTGACGCAGTGGCTCTTCGAGCGCCCGGCGCAGGACATTGAGTGCCATTCGCTCTTCTTCAAACTGGGTAGTGACATTATCAAGCACCGGGGTTATATTCAGCAGCGCAACACCACCACCGGGCACAATGCCCTCTTCAACCGCAGCTCTGGTTGCGTTAAGCGCATCTTCAACGCGAGCCTTGCGCTCTTTCATGGCCGGTTCGGTCGGTGCGCCAACCTTAATGACGGCAACACCACCCGACAACTTCGCCACCCGCTCTTGCAGCTTCTCGCGGTCGTAATCGGAAGTGGTGGTTTCAATCTGCTGCTTGAGCTGGGCAATCCGAGCCTGAATGGCCTGCTTGTCGCCGTAGCCTTCAACGATAACAGTGTTATCTTTGTCGGCCTTGACACGGCGAGCACGACCGAGGTCTTGCAGGGTGGCACTTTCGAGCTTGCGACCGATCTCTTCCGAGATGACGGTACCACCAGTGAGGATAGCAATATCCTGGAGCATGGCTTTGCGCCGATCACCGAAGCCGGGTGCTTTCACGGCCAGAGCATTGAGCGTGCCACGCAGCTTGTTGACGACCAGCGTTGCCAGCGCTTCACCATCAACATCCTCGGCGATGACTAGCAGATCCTTCTTCCCGCTGTTCAGCACTAACTCAAGGATCGGCAAAAGATCTTTGATCGCACTGATCTTCTTATCGGTAATCAAAATGTATGGCTCATCGAGCACTGCCTCCATGCGGGCAGAGTTGGTGACGAAGTAGGGCGAGATATACCCGCGGTCGAATTGCATACCTTCGACTAGCTCGTGCTCGAGATGCGTGCTCTTCCCTTCTTCGACCGTTACGACACCATCGCGGCCAATCTTATCCATCACCGTAGCCAGCAATTCACCGACTTCGGCATCCTGGGCCGAGATGGTAGCAACATTACGAATCTCATCGCGGGTCTTGAGCGCAATGGCTTGCTCTTTGATACGAGCCACTAACGCCTGACCACCTTTGTCGAGGCCGCGTTTGAGCAGCATCGGATTAGCACCGGCTGCAACCAGCTTCAAACCCTCGTTGATAATCGCCTGGGCCAGAACGGTTGCTGTCGTCGTACCGTCGCCGGCGACATCATTCGTCTTAACTGCGGCCTGCTTGAGCAACTGCACGCCAAGGTTGGCGAACGGATCTTTCAATTCAATCTCTTTGGCAACGCTCACACCATCGTGGGTTACCGTCGGGGCACCCCACTTCTTATCGAGCGCAACATTACGGCCACGAGGACCGAGGGTCGTCTTAACGGCCAGAGCCAGCGTATCAATACCGTGTTTCAGCGCTGTGCGGGCTTGCTGATCAAAGATCAGTTGCTTCGCCATACTACTTACTCCCCTTCAATGATACCAAGAATATCCTTCTCCTGAAGAATCAGGTATTCTTCATCGTCAATCTTGAATTCCGTACCAGCATATTTAGCGTAGAGCACATGCTGACCGACCTTAACACTCATCGGGATCAGCTTACCGTCATCAGCACGACGACCCGGACCTACCGCAATCACCTCACCCTCCATCGGGCGCTCTTTGCTTGCGGTATCGGGTAGGAAAATGCCGCCTTTTGTCTTCTCTTCACGCGGCTTTGGTTTGACCACAACCCGATCGTTCAATGGTTTAACGTGCACAGACGACCTCCTCATTATTCATGGTTGGGGGTAGTCTCAGGCACTACCCCACCTTGCCTAATGAACGGCCTGACTAGCACCATTCGCCGAAGCCATCGTCGTGCGCGGCTGCCGGCTCAGGAGAGCGAAAGCCAGACCAACCAACACGAGGATCAGGCCAATCCAGAAGGTTTGGGGCTGTGGAAGGGCAAACCCGAGGACGCGGTCAAGCGTATAGGCACCGGGTTCCTGCAGCCCTATCACCGCGGCCAGTACAAGGAGAACAATATTGTATTCACTGCCTCCGTTGCTAATCCACAATCCATGCGACCAGTGAACGAGAGCGATTGCTGCGATCATGACGGCAATGATTGCCAGTGAGCCAAGCGGATGAAAGAGGCCGAGGGCAAAGAGTAGGCCGCCGCCAAACTCAGCCAGACCGGCCATCAGCGCCCAGACACGTGGTGCACGTATCCCCATACTTGCCAGCCAGTCGGCGGTTGCCCGCAGGCCATGACCACCGAACCAGCCCAACAGCTTTTGGGCACCGTGCCCCATCATGAGCAGCCCAACAACCAGTTGCAGGATGAGCAGACCCAGATCCATCGTCATGACACACCACCTCCTTGATCGTCAACGTACATCGGCGCCGCGTCTGCGTCGGGCCGATACAGCGATGATGATGTAAAAGGTGTACGTCTCTGTAGATAAAAAACCGATGTTAGATAGTCATCAGCGCTGTGTTAGCAATATATTAGAAGTGTGAAGGGGAGACACCGACAAAGCCATGCGAGAATGAGATACCTGTAGGTTCTTGGCAGCCAGCCTCTACATCAATGTATTGTGAAAGAGAACTGATTACCATGGTCAGGCAGCTGGGTCGTTGGAAGCACTGCCATGGACGAGAGCCTGTCACACCAGCTTTTACACACAGCGACGCATCGTTCAGGTGTGATCCCCGCGCTGAAGTGGCACCGGGCATAGCACCGGCGAGGCATTGGTTCTGCACATTCACACAGGTACTGGGTTCAAGGCAAACCGACGGCTCACGCTTCCGGGTTTACTGAGATCAATTCTGCACACCCAACATTGTCGGCGTAGACCATGGGTACAGGCAACATGCCATTATGTGGAATTACTAGCCTCGAAGCAGGATCATCGCGTAGCAGCCCACCTAATACGTAGATGCTGGCAGAAATGAAAGCCTATGATTACGTTGACCCTAAAACGATTTATAACAAACTTTTTATCGAATAAATAAACATTTTTTCTTCTATTAATCTCAACAATTTGATCGACCAATCGTTAATCTCTTGAAACTTTACAAATTTTCTATCACAATAAACATTGTTCTTTGCAGCTAAGCACAGAGTGGATATTCAGGGTACATGCTATGGCCCGTACCTGGGGAATTTTTGTTCTGTTTTCTGAACAAGAAGGTGAGATCTTACTGTCATGACACCATACAAGGGAGTATACTGTTGTCTTGTTTTTGTGTAATCAAGGGGGCACACGAGTCGTCCATTTTCACGCAACTACCTGATTGCATTGACAGTACTGCTATCGATCGCACTGGCCGAAATTATGCCGTTACGCCCCGTAGAAGCGCAACTACGCCCTGATCGCCCAACGCCCGGAACGCCACTAACTATCGAAGCCCTCACTGCAAGTAGCCGTGAAGATGTGGCTGTCAACAAAAATCTGGCCCTCTCACGTGACGGCACCCTTGCCAGCGTCTTCCTCAAAATCGACTTACCATCACTCACCTCGTTTATGGTGCAGGACGGTATCACTGACATCAATGCCCCCGCAGCCCAGGCCTATCTGCATCAACTGTATGCCGCACTTGATGCGCTGATCGCCCAGGCGCAACAGCGAATCCCCGGTTTGATCGTCACTCACCGTTTGGATCTGATCATCGGCAGTGTTTCGTTGTCCGCTCCGGTTATTCATCTCGACCAGTTGCGTTGGCTACCGAATGTGGTTGAGGTGATTAACGACCGGATTGAGCGCATCGAGACCTACCGCACCCCGGCGTTTATTGGCGCAACCACGGCCTGGAATCGTGGCGGTGGTTCGGCATTTGCCGGTGAAAGCGTGATCTTTGGCGTCCTCAACAGTGGTGTCTGGCCCGAACATCCGTCGTTCTCCGATCCCGATCCGCTTGGCAAGCCCTACGCTCCACCACCGCCCGCACCGGGTAATTCCGGTGGTCTCCGCGCATGTAATTTCGGCAGCACGACACTCGGCGATGCACCATTCACCTGCCATAACAAGCTGATGGGTTCGTATCGTTTCATGACAGCCTACGACTTTTTTGTCGGTACCGAACCAGATGAGTTCCGCTCCGGACACGATGATGATGAACATGGTACACATACCGCTTCAACGGCAGCCGGCAATCGTGGTGTTCCGGCCAGTGATGGCAGCCGGGGATTCGGGATCATTTCCGGCATCGCGCCACGGGCATATATCGTAAACTACAAAGTGTGCGGTGAGCTGGGATGCTTTACGACCGACTCGGCAGCGCCGTGCAGCAGGTGATCCGCAATGGTGTGCACGTGATCAACTTCTCGATCAGCGGTGGTATCAATCCATGCAGCGACATCGCCTTACTCACATTTCTTATCGCCTACAATGCCGAGATTCTGGTTTCGGCATCAGCAGGGAACGCTAGCCCAGCTCCCGATACGGTCAACCACCGCAAACCGTGGGGAGCGACGGTTAGTGCCAGCACTTCGGAGCTGTCGCACCTCAGTACATTAACGGTGCAGGGAAGCAGCAGAACGTTCATCGCAGTCGGCGCTTCGAGCGACACCGGGATTTCGACACTTGCGCCGGTTGTGGTCAATGCTGCCGACCCGCTGTCTCTCAATCCGGCAGCAGCCGGCACATTCATCGGACAGATCGTTGTGTGCCGGCGAAGAGTCATTGCCCGCGTCGCGAAGAGAGCGAATGTGGCAGCCGGTGGGAGAATCGGTATGATCCTCTACAAGCTAGCACCAAACAGCCTCGATGCTGACTTCCACTCAATTCCGGCATTCTTCACCCTAAGTCGCCCGTTTGTCCTCGCCGGGCAAACGTACAATACCATCGGTATGGTCAGCAATGGGTACGCTATAATTGGCGGCGGTACAGCAGCGGATGGGCAATTTATCAATCGTACCTTCCCCAACCCTGCCCACCCGAACAATACGCTGGGTGCATTCTGGACCGACCTCGATGGTAGTGCTGGAGGGAGCTACTATACTTACCTTGTTGGATTTGGACCGCGCAGTAATCCGGCGAATGCCTGCTGGTTGATTCTGGAGTAGGAAAACGCACCGAACTTGAGCAACAACGCTCAACGGAATACATTCCAGATCTGGATCGGATTGAACGGTGTTGAAGACATTACCTACTCGTACGGTCCTGTTCTCTCCAGCGGTGACGGCGGCTATGTCACTGTCGGTGTTGAGAATGCGTTCGGTAATCGCGGGGCGAATATCTACAGCAACGATGGCTTCAGCCCAATTGTAGGCACCATCCCAACCGCGAACTCGAACGATATCTACATCGAGACCACCCCCGGCACACCGGGACAGACCATCACCATTGGCTTCCGCGCCCAGGGTGTGCGCCTTGGACGCTGGAC
>NZ_DAOUBI010000170.1:0-3389 GCF_034432675.1 Chloroflexus sp.
CCTTACGTCACTACCGCGGTGCGGGTCGTTGAGCGCGACGGGGGAGGGGTGGAACACGGATGGACGCGGGTGAGGTGGATGCACGCGGATAGATCGTCTCCCAAGGTGCTCCCTTCTATCACCACAGCGACACGGCGGATGGGCATACCAGATGGGCGTGACGTAGTGAGTCTACAGAACTGGCTGCGACTCAAACGATGCATACCATTCAGGTACGCTGCACGATGGTGTGCGCAGTGTCGTGCTGTGCATCATAGCAGGTAGTCTTTCGTGGCCTGCTCATAGCGTAGGGGGTAACTTGGGTTATCTTATGTTGGCCGCCACAGTGCCTCGTACAGGTTGGCAGACCCGTGCCGGAGCGCTGCCGGAGGGGACGAAAGCGTACTGGTTGGTTAAGGGTATTTTATGTGCAGCAATAGGGTGGGGTTACACGCCCCACTCCAGCCCGCCTCTAGCGGGGGCTATGCATTACCCACAACTGGTGTCAACCACGTGCATATCAGCGGGTATGATCGCCATGTATGCCGTTTTGGGCGACTGGCCCGGTGACAATGCGCCGCTCCAGCCGTGCTATCACGTGCTGGATGGATTGTCGTACCCGCTCGTCATGCGCGTGTCGCGCAGTTTGGAGTGCGGCAGCCATGCTGCCGCGCCGGCCGCGCTCACGATCCGGCGTGTGGCATACCGTTCCCCATCCTGGTCACGGGGGTGCTAAATGTGCTCGTGCCGCTCATCGAGTCGGTCAGGCATGCGTGCGATCCCTGTGCGTAGATGGTTATGTTGCAAGAGATTCGTGCCTGTGCACCAGCGGTCACGGCCAGCACCTGCCGGCGGTGGCGAGGATGCCTCCACGCAGGCTGGAAGTCTGCGCCACGGGGAGCCTGCGCTACAGAGAGCGCTCGCAGTCCGGCCTAACGCAGCGTGCCATGTGGGTAATGCATAGCTATAGGCGCGGAGCGAGGCAGGATACAGAGCGTGTTTCTCATCACTCTTGCCCCCAGTGGGAATGAGATGTGTCTCAATAGCGTTCGTCTGACAGATCGACCGTTGGTGCGGAAGCATGGCCTCCGCACGTCAAATGACATAATAAGGGTACTGTCTGCCGAAGACGGATGTGGATGCAGAACAGGCTCACCTCGCCATCCCACAGGCCGCCAGCAACCGTTCAGGTTGACCGCGATAATCGTCCCAGCGCAGATCACCGCGCACGATACCCCCCAACACCTGCCAGAGACCGGCATTGACCGGCGCCTGTAACCCGTGAGCTGTGGCGGCTGCGGCCACCGCACCGTACAAGAACTCCCCTTCGGAACGGCTACGCCCCGTGCGCAGATCACGGAGCAGCGACGGGTCTTTACCGCCCCGGCCACCGGCTACACGCTGGCGCAAAATCGGATCGAGGATGATCGGTGGCAGCCGGCGAATGCCGAAGGCTAGTAGGGCCGCCGGATAGCGGGGCAAATTGACCGGTCGTATGCCCATGCGTTGCATCACAGCCAGCGCCTCGCGCACGGCGGCCCGTTCCAGTGCCACCAGCCGGCGGTCGGCGTAGACCTGCGCAACCGACCAATCGAGAATCGCAGCAGTCGCATTTCCTAGCATATTCAACAGCGCTTTCGACCACTTCATAGCGCGGTAGTCGTGATAACGCTGGACAGTAAAGCCTGCATTGCTCAATGCCGTTTCGGCCAGTGTGAGATTATTTGTCCCGCCTACCGGCGCTAACCCAATCCCTCCCGCTTTCGTCACGGTAATCGTCGTGGGTCCGGTAGCGTCAACCGAGGTCGTAATTGCGCCGGCAATAATCCGATCCGCGCCAAAAGCCTGGGCTAGCGTTTCTTCATTGCCCAGCCCATTTTGCAGCGTCAGGATGGATCCAGGATTGAGGTCGCGTAAGGTGGCAATCGCCCCGTTCGTATCGTAGCCTTTGACACACAAGATTGCCAGCGCCGGTTGTTGAAACGCTACCGGTAAATCGGCTACTGCACCGGCAACCGTCAAACCGGTCAGTGAACATGCCCCGATACCACTCACCTGTAACGGCGTGGATTGCAACGTCGCTGCGCCGTTTGGGCGGGTCAAAAGCGCGACCGGCTGCCCGTTGCTGGCCTTGGCCAGACGTGAAAGGAGCAACAACCCGATAGCTCCCCCACCGACAATGACGATAGTCATTGATTCCTCCTCATATACATACTCGCCTTCAGTATAGCGGAAAATCTGGTTGCTACGACATTGAGCAGGAGGGTATTGTAAGGTGTCTTCGTGGTGCAACTTGTGGTAGCATGATAGTGCAGGATCCGCGATAGATCAGGAAACAAAAGGTATGGCAACACCACCACAAGTTGGCGAGATGGCTCCCGACTTTACCCTTCCGAACGAAGCCGGCGAACCGGTCTCACTCAGCCAGTTTCGCGGCAAGCGGGTTATTCTCTACTTCTACCCCAAAGACGATACTCCCGGTTGTACATCACAAGCCTGTGGTTTCCGCGACTCATACCCAGTCATTGAAGAGAAGAACGCTGTCGTGATCGGGATCAGCCCTGATGGCACCAAATCCCACGCCAAATTCAAAACGAAACACAACTTGCCTTTCATCCTGTTAGCCGATGAGCAGCATAGCGTTGCCGAGGCGTATGGGGTGTGGGGCGAGAAGTCGATGATGGGCAAGAAATATATGGGCATCATTCGCTCCCACTTCGTCATCGATGAAGAGGGTCGCATTGTGCAGGCTGAAATTAAAGTGAGTCCCGCCGATAGTGTCAAACGCGCTCTTGCAGCGCTGGGCTTATAGTCGCCGCGTGCCATGGCGAGAGCGATTTACGCCGCTGTATAACACAATCTCTGATCAAGGAGCGTCACATTGAGTGCGGAAGCGTTGTTTCCGCACTCTATATACGCAACACGTGATACCTGTGATAAAGAAGAAAAACCGTTGTGTAGCGTGGTTTGTACAACGATCCGGTCTGCGTCTTTAGACAGCGATCATTGATCAACCTACCCGGTTACCTCGACACCATATCGTTCTTCATCACCGCCCCGCAATCGCTTCCACGGTGTCAGGCTGGTACATTGTCCGCATGACCAGACTTGCCCAATGCCAAATCAGCTCTGTCGAGTCTGATCCGGGCACATTTCCTCTCACCTGCACCTACATCATGTTGCGCAACAATACATCTTGTGGTGAACGGGCAGTCGCTATCGTTTTCATATTGCTTTGTTGCAACGATCGGATCAATCGAGACGCACGGACCGATGGATAGTATAGACCAATCCGTTGCTGATCGGCTCACGCCGCGGCAGACTGCGCTTGCGCAAACGGAGCGTGTCACCAACCGTGCGCTTCATCACCGCGTGCACCGTTGCGCTCTGCCAACGCTGCCCAAATAAGC